>QFQY01000058.1 GCA_003248805.1 Chelatococcus sp.
TGAGCTGGCGCGTCGTGATCGGCTGGCCCGGCTGCTGGCCGGGGAAGAGCCAGCCGCGCGGGCGCTTCACCCGCCACCATTGCCGCAGCAGATCGAGCAGGTCGGGCGCGAGCATGACATAGCGGTCCTTGCGGCCCTTGCCCTGCTCGACCCGGATCAGCATGCGGGCGCTGTCGATGTCGGGGACCTTGAGGTTGGCGATCTCCGAGATCCGCAGGCCACAACCATAGGCGATGCTGAGCGCGGCGCGATCCTTCAGGCTCCGCGCATGGGCCAGCAGCAACGCCACCTCCTGCGTGTCCAGCACCACCGGCAGACGCTCCGGCGTCGGAATCCGCGCCATGAGGTCACCGAAGCCGATCCGGCCCAGCGTGACGTGGAAGAAGAACCGCAGCGCCGTGCAGGCCAGGTTCATCCGCGCGTAGCTGGCGCCGAGCGAAGCCATGTGAAGCTGATACCGCCGCAGATCCTCCGGCTCGGCCCGGTCGGGCGGCAAGCCAAGGAAGGCCGTGAACTCGCGGACCTGCCGGACATAATCGCGCTGCGTCTGCTCGCCAAACCGGCGGATGGTCATGTCCTCGATCATCCGCTGGCGCAGCGGGCTGACGGTGACGGCATCGGTCATGGAAACCTCCGAGGATCAGGGGAAACGACCCGAAATCCTCGGATGCAGCGCCTACAGGCGAAATCTCAGCGATGACTACGCTGCAGCGCCCTCCCGCGAGAGCGGGTTAGTCCGCTGGCGCACTGCGATTGTGGCGCGATGTCTGCTCGAGTTCCCTTCTGTCTTTCTCATAATGGGTAACGAAGCATACGCGCACCGGATTGCTATTGCGCAGCCGGCGCTGGTCGTCGTCGCCCCTCCGGCATCGCTATCGTAAAGCTCCTTCAAATTCCGCGGCCTTTCAACTGGCGTTCCTCGTTGCGGGACACAGTTTCGCGCCAGGCGTGGCTACCGAGACGCCCGATGGAACGGCAGAAATGCGCCGTGAACCCGGTGCTGCAGCGTTTCGCCAGCACTCACGCTGCCGATGATCTCAGTAGAAGGATTGGAAATGACCTTTCGCAATGGCCTGGAATCGCTCCTTCGTCCGGAAGACTCCGTCCTCGTGCTGATCGACCATCAGCCCTATCAGCTCGCAAACCTGAACAGCCATGATCCCCAGGCTGTGGTAAATCTCACGACCGCTCTGGCGAAGCTGGCCAAAGCCTTCGATGTTCCAACCATTCTCACCAGCGTGATCGCGGCTCGCGGTGGGCTTCTCTTCAAGCAGATCACTGACGTGTTTCCGGGCCAGGAGGTGATCGACCGGACCTGGGTCAACACTTGGCAGGACGAGAAGGTGGTGGACGCGGTCAAGGCGACCGGCCGCAAGCAGCTGATCATCGCCGGCTTGTGGACCGAAGTCTGCGTTGCGATGCCCGTTATCCAGGCGGCCGGCGAAGGCTGGGACGTGACCGTGATCACCGACGCGTCGGGCGGCATCTCGAAGGAATCCCATGAAGTCGCCGTCCAGCGCATGATCGCGGCCGGCGCGAACCCGATGACCGTGATGGCGCTCGCCGGCGAATGGCAGCGCGACTGGGCGCGCACCGAGCATGTCGAGGCGCTGACGCAGATCCTGATCGACCACTTCGGGGGCAGCGGCATCGCCTATCTGTGGGAGCAGCAGCTCCTCAACACGCCGGTGCCGAAGGCCGCCGGCTGATCGAAGCGGGATGACGAGATCCCGCGCGATGCGTTCCGTTGAATTCGAATGCGTGTCGGGGTCCGTCATCCCATCTCGACGCGCGGCCCGGAACGGGCAGCCCCGGCAGCGATCGTGCCGCTCCGACGGGTGCGGCTGGCGGCTGTCGCTGGCGTCGCTCGGGAGCTTCGTCCTCGCGATCGTCGCCGGTGTCGGGCAGGCCGATGCGCAGGGGCAGGGCGGGACCGATATCGGCCGCGCTCCGACCCTGACGATCGAGCGTTACTCCGAGAGCTGGTCCTATCTGGCGGACCCCGCCCGGCGGACGGGGCGGTGGACGGAGCCGTTCAAATACATCCCCCTGAGCGCGGACGGGTCGACCTATCTCACGACGGGTCTCGAAATCCGATCGCGCTATGAGGGCTATGCCAACGTGCGCTGGGGCGAAGCGCCCGACGACGGCTATGTCTGGCATCGCTTCATGCCCTATGCCGATTTCCATGCGGGAAAGCTGCGCCTGTTCGCTCAGCCCATCATCTCGGGGATCTCCGGCGTCCGCCGCGTCAAGCGGCCGGTCGACACGACCGGCGCGGATATGCTGCAGGCCTTCGTCGAGGTGGAGACGGATGTCGCGGAGGCGACCTCGCTGCGGATGTCGGCGGGGCGCAAGCTGATCTCGCTGGGCGCGGGGCGCTTCGTCGACACGCGCTACGGCCCCAACATACCCCAGGCCTTCGACGGCTTCGACGTGGCTCTGACGTCTCGGACCCGGCAGGTCACGGCTCTCGCCTTTCGCCCGGTCGACAACCGGCTTGACAGTTTCGACGATCGGACGTCGACCCAGAAATCCCTCTGGGGCGTCTACGCGACGCAATGGCTGGGAGAGGGTCGAGCGAATGGCCTCGACGTCTATTATCTGGGATTGCGAGACCGGAATGCGGTCTATGATCAGGGCGCCGGCAAGGAGCTGGTCCATACCGTCGGGACCCGCTTGTTCGGAGATACCGGCAGCGCATACTGGAATATCGAGGGTGCCATCCAGCGTGGGCGGTTCGCCGGCCACGGGAAGGCGGCATGGGGAATCGGCGGCGAGATCGGCTATCGCTTCTCCGAGGTTGCGCTGCAGCCCGATCTCAAGCTCGCTGCCGATGCGATTTCGGGCGACGACGATCCGGACGATCCGAAGCTGGGAACGCTCAATCCCCTGTTTCCGAGGGGCAAGTAATTCGTGTCCCAGTCGCCGATAGGGCCGCGCAACCTGATCCAGCTTAGGCCTTCCATCACGATCCATCCGCGCAAGGACGTCGAGCTGTCCCTGTCGGGTTCGGCCTATTGGCGACAGAGCACCGGCGACGGCATCTACGCGATCTCGGGCGCCCTCGTCCGCAGCGGCAGGGGCAGCGATGCGCGCTTCATCGGCACGCAGGCCGAAATCGCCATCGCCTGGCAGGCCACGCCCGAGCTCAACCTGGCCGCCTCGGTCGGCGTCTTCGATCCCGGAACCTTCATTCGGGAGACCGGCCCGGCTCAGCTCATCAAGCTGGTCGGCGTCATGGCGAACTACCGGTTCTGATCGTGCCGCCCTTCGCTACTCTGCTCGCCTCTCAGCACCGTTGAATGAACTCGCAAGGAACCCTTATGGACATCGGTATCGACAGCTTCGCCGCGATCCTTCCTGACCCGGCGACAGGCGCGCTACCGTCGCCGGCGGATCGCATGGCCGATCTCCTCGATGAAGTCGAGGTCGCCGATCGGGCCGGGCTCGATGTCTTCGGCATCGGCGAGCATCATCGCCCCGAGTTCCTCGATTCCGCGCCGGCGATCATCCTTGCCGCCGCCGCCGCCCGCACCAGCCGGATCAGGCTGACGAGCGCGGTGACGGTGCTGAGCGCGGCCGATCCGGTCCGAGTCTTCCAGGAGTTCGCGACGCTAGACCTGATCGCCAGGGGGCGCGCTGAACTCGTCGTCGGCCGCGGCTCGTTCGGCGAGGCCTATCCTTTGTTCGGCGCGGACCCACGGGACTACGACGAGCTCTTCGCCGAGAAGCTCGCTCTGCTCCTGAAACTCAACGAGGCGACCTATCCGATCTGGAAGGGGCGCTTTCGCGCCGCGCTCGAGGGACAAGGCGTCTATCCGCGCCCGCATCAGCCGCGACTGCCGGTCTGGATCGGCGTTGGCGGTACGCCGCAGTCGTTCGCACGCGCCGGCAGGCTCGGCCTGCCGCTGATGGTGGCGATCATTGGCGGCACATTCGAGCGCTTCCGCCCGCTCGTCGATCTCTATCGCGAGGCCGGGCTAGGCGCCGGGCACAACCCGGAAACCCTCAAGGTCGGCGTCCATGCGATGGGGTTCGTCGGCGAGACCGACATGGCGGCGAGGGACGCGTTCTTTCCGGGCTGGGCGCATCTGACAGGGAAGATCGGCCGCGAGCGGGGCTGGCCGCCGCCATCGCGCGAGCAGTTCGACGCCATGGCAGGTCCGGAAGGCGCCTTCCTGATCGGCGATCCGAGGACGGTCGCGGCGAAGATGCTTCATGCGAGCGAAACGCTCGGCGGAGTCTCGCGCATCACCTTCCAGATGAGCACCGCCTCGCTCGAAACCGCGGCGATGAAGCGTTCGATTGAACTCCTGGGCACCGAGGTCGCGCCGATCGTCCGGGCGGCGACGCGCGCGATCGGAAAGGCAATCTGATGGCTGAAGCGGGCCTGGGGCAGACGATCGCGCCTGCGGTGGTTCTGATGGGGGCGGCGGTCGTCGCGGTACCGCTGTTCAGGCGGCTCGGGCTGGGCTCGGTGCTCGGCTACTTCGCCGCCGGCGTGCTGGTCGGGCCGTCGGTGATCGGGCTCTTCACCGATACCCAATCCATCCTGCACTTCTCCGAGCTCGGCGTCGTGATGTTCCTGTTCGTGATCGGACTGGAACTGCGTCCGCGCAAGCTCTGGGCCATGCGCGGCCAGATTTTCGGGCTCGGTCTTGTCCAGGTCTTTGTTGCGATCGCGACGCTGGCGCTGACGGGCGCGGTGGCGTTCGGTTTGTCCGGCCAGGTCGCCTTCATCGCCGGGGCGGGCTTCGTCCTGTCCTCGACCGCCGTCATCATGTCCGTGCTGCAGGATCGTGGCGAGATCGCGAGCGCGGAGGGGCAGAAGTCGGTTTCGATCCTCCTGTTCGAGGATCTGATGATCGTGCCGCTCCTGGCAATCGTCGCCTTCCTGTCGCCGCTCGCGCAAGGACAGGCGGGATGGGCCGGCGTCCTGATCGCGGCCGCCGCGCTGGCCGTGCTGCTGGCGGTGTCGCGCTGGGGCCTGAACCCGTTCTTCGCCCTGCTGGCCCGAGCGCGGGCGCGCGAGGTATTGACGGCGGGCGCGCTGCTGGTGGTCCTGGGCGCAGCGCTGCTCATGGAGACCGCCGGCCTGTCGATGGCGATGGGCGCCTTTCTCGCAGGCGTGATGCTGTCGAATTCGAGCTATCGGCACCAGATCGAGAGCGACATCGAGCCGTTTCGCGGCCTCCTGATGGGGCTGTTCTTCCTGGCTGTCGGCATGTCGCTCGACCTTTCCGTTGTCGCCGCCGAATGGCCGCTGCTACTCGCCATGCTGGCGGCCTTCACGGCCGCCAAGGGCGTTGTCGTCTACGCGGTCGCCCGGCTGTTCGGCGGCTCCAACCGCCAGGCACTGCACCGCACGTCCATGTTCCTGCAGGGCGGCGAATTCGCCTTCGTGCTCTATGCCGCCGCGACCGCGGGCGGCGTGATCGGCGCACGCGAGAACGCGCTGTTCTCCACGGTCGTGATCCTGTCCATGGCGCTGACGCCTTTGCTCATGATCGCGGCCGACAGGCTGCTGCGGACACAAGCCTCGATGGACGGTGTCGATGCCGCCCGCGACCTGAAAGGGCGCGTTCTGCTGATCGGTTTCGGCCGCTTCGGCCAGATCGCCTCGCAGGCGCTGCTTTCGCGAGGCGTCGAGCTCGCCGTCATCGACAAGGATCCCGACCGGATCCGTGACGCGGCCCGTTACGGCTTCAAGGTCTATTTCGGCGATGGCGCCCGGCTCGACGTCCTGCGCCAGTCGGGCGCGGGCGATGCGGACGCGATCATGATCTGCGTCGACGACCCCAAAGCGGCGCTGCAGATCGTGGAACTGGCGCAGCATGAATTTGCGCAGGCGAAGCTGCTCGTGCGCAGCCATGACCGTGGCCATGCGGTCGAACTCATCCGTGCAGGCGTCGACTACCAGATCCGCGAGACGGTGGAGTCCGCCTACCTCATGGGATCGGAAGGCCTGCGGGCGCTGGGCTTCGCCGAGGTCGAAGTCGACGAAACCATCGCGGACACGCGCCGACGCGATGCCGAGCGGCTGGCCGAACAGGTCCAGGGCGATGCCATGTCGGGAAGCGACAGACTGCATATCGAGCCCGTTCCGGAGCCGCTCAGCACAGCGGCGCGTCAGGATGGCTCTCACATTTGACGAGCGGCTAAACATTTCAGATCGGCGGCAGACGGGGCGCCGGACCGTCTCATGGCGATGCCGCAGACAAAAACGAGCAACGACAACAGGAACATCCATGCCCACGCTTTACTACGCACCCGGTGCCTGCTCGCTGGCGCCTCACATCACGCTCGAATGGATTGGACGCCCCTACGAGGCGGTCATGGTTCAGTACGGTTCGAAGGATCTGCTCGCGGTCAATCCCGCAGGCGCCGTGCCGACGCTTCGCGAGGATGACGGCTGGCTGCTGACCCAGGCCGGCGCTATCCTGGACTATCTGGCGCACAAGCACCCCGAGGCGCAGCTTGCCGGCGGGGACGGGCTGCGCGCCAGGGCGGAGGCGCACCGCTGGTCCGCCTTCTTCACCTCGGACGTTCACGCCGCTTTCTGGCCGGTCTTCATACCGTTTCGCTACACGACGGATTCGAACGAGGGCGCGCGCGAGGCCGTCACAAAGGCTGGACAGGCACTGGTGGCAAAGCAATTCGCCACCCTCGACCGGCACCTCGACGGACGCGAGTACATTCTCGACGGCGGAAGCTCGATCATCGATGCCTATGCGTTTCCGATGATGCGCTGGGCAACCAAGCTGCTGCCCAGCCGATTGACGGAATACCCCAACGTCCAGGCCCTGCACGACAGGATCGCAGCCGATCCGGCGGTGCAGCGGGTCCTCGCCCGGGAAAAGGACGCCGCGCAAGAGAAACAAGGCGCCTGACGGTCGCTGCCTCACGGCAGTCCGGAAGCACGGCGAGGCGGGATTGGGAGGGCGGCGGGCGACGATGACCAGAAGCCGATGGCAATCCGTGCGATGCATGGCGGTCGCGCTGATCGCGATGCCGGCGCTCACCCTGGGCGCCTGCGCGTCGCGACCCAGCTCGGCCGTCCTCACTCCGGTGACGGCCGTCGAGAGCGCCAAGCGCGTCACGATCTTCGTGGCGAGCACGCGAGCGGCCGAACCGGCTGCGCCGGCCGTCCTGACAGACGCGGCCACGACGACAACCAACTACATTCGCTACGTCGTTTCCATACCGCCGACCCATCGGCTGGCCGAGATCCAGTGGCCGACCGATGTGCCCGATCCGACAAGGCATTTTGCGGTCGTTTCGTCCGAGCCGCTCGATGAAAAGAGATTCCTTGCGGAAGTCGGATCTTCCGCCGCCCGCGGAGAAGCCCTGGGTCGGGACGTCGGCATCTTCGTCCATGGCTTCAACAATAATTTCCAGGAGTCGCTGTTCCGCGCAGCGCAACTCACCGTCGATGTCAATGTCGCTCGGTCAGCGATCCTGTTCACATGGCCATCGAAGGCGGCGATCACCGGTTACCTCGCGGACAAGGATGCGGTGACCTTCTCGCGCGATGCGCTCGCCCGATTGGTCGAGCGGGTCGCGGCCGACCACCGTGTCAGGGGGGTGAAGCTTTATGCCCACAGCATGGGGTCGTGGCTGACGATGGAAAGTGTTCGGCAGATACGCATCGCCAGGGGCGAACGCACCCTCGCAAAGCTCCTCGACCTCACGCTTGCGGCGCCGGACATCGACGCCGAGGTGTTCCTTCAGCAACTCCGGGTCGTCGGCCGCCTGGGCTCTCCCATCACCGTTCTGGTCTCCAAGGATGATCAGGCACTGTCGCTATCCAGGTTCATCGCCGGAGGACAATTCCGTGCCGGCGCGGCCGACATCGACGATTCCCGGGTCCTCGTGGAGGCGCGGAATGCGAACCTCCGCGTGATCGACATAACCAATCTGGCGACGCACGCAGGGGCCGGCCACGATGGTTTCACGGCCTTCGCCTCGATCTATGGGCGCCTTCGACAGACCCCGGACGGACGGGTTGCTCCCGAATTCGGTCCGGGCGCCTACACGCTCGACGTCTCCGACAGGCCCGAGGTGCGCGATGCCCGGCTGGTCCAAAGGGGCGCGGGTCCGGTGCCCGCCGAGCCTTAGCGCTCCGGCTCAGCGAAGTGAGGGCTCCGCCCGGACATCTTGATCGGCGGTTCGGTCAGTGCTCCCACGCCTTCCGCCGGCCAGTGCTTTACCGATCGCGACCCCAGATCTCCGGATTCTGCGCGAAGTACTCGATCAGCATCTCGGTCAGCACCCGCACCTTCCGCGTGGGCTGCTGACCCGGCGGACGGACCACATAGGCGGCGCCCGGAGGCACCGGATAACGTGTCATGATCGGCACCAGCGCGCCCGACGCCACATGTTGGTATGTGATGCAATCGGGGAGCCAAGCGATTCCGAGGCCTGCCAGCGCGGCCGCGGCGAGCGCTGTGGCGCTGTCGGCCTTGAACCTGCCCTGCGGCTGAACCGATACGATCTTGTCGCCATCCAGGAACTGCCAGGCTTCCGTGCCCTGCATCAGGGCCTGATGGGCCGTGAGCTCGTCTGGAGACTGGGGCGTCCCGTAAGCCTTGATGTAATCGGGACTCGCGACGAGTTGTCCTCGGATCGGACCCACGCGTTTCGCGATCAGGTTGGAGTCCTGAAGGTAGCCGCCCCGAACCGCACAATCGAAACCTTCGGCGATCAGATCGACGAAGCGATCACTGTAGGATGTGTGGACCTGGAGCTGCGGGTGCCGGCGTGCCATCTCCGCGAGCACGGGAGCGAAATGGGTCGGCCCGAAAGTCAACGGCATGGCAATTCGCAGGCGGCCGCGCAGTCCCCCGGTGGGGAGGATCGCCTCCCTTGCTGTATCGATCTCGGCGCTGGCCCGGGCCGCGTGTTCCCTGAACATCGCTCCTGCTTCCGTGAGAGCCGCGCCCCGCGTTGTCCGCGCAAGAAGTTGGACGCCCATGTCCGCCTCGACCCGCAGGAGCCGGCGACTGACGATCGATTTCGCGATGCCGAGCCGGCGCGCGGCGGCCGATACGCCCCCGGCATCGGCCACTGCGACGAATGTCTGTAGATCCTCGATGTCCATTCAGCGTTCCTGTTTTTGCGACGCAGCGTGCCAAATTATGTCACTATTTCGCCGACAGCAGGAACCGTAAATCGCTTGGAGAAGCGCCGCTCCCCGGTGCAGGCCTCGATGCGGCTCGAACGACGCGTCGTGACAGGTTCCTGTCCGGCGACGAATGCAGATTTCGTGTTCCGCATTTCTGTCATTTGCGGAGATTTCTCGATGCAACTCACCCGCCGCGATGGTCTGGCCCTGGCCTCTGCGCTCACCGCGGGCCTCGCGTGGTCGTCAAGTGCCGCACATGCGACGGGACCAGCTACGCATAATCGTCAAGAAGGGAAAGATTCCATGGGCTTTGTCACAACCGACGACGGTGTCCGGATTTTCTACAAGGACTGGGGCCCCAAGGACGCCCAGCCGATCGTTTTCCATCATGGCTGGCCGCTGAGTTCCGATGACTGGGACGCGCAGATGCTGTTCTTCCTGTCGAAGGGCTATCGCGTCGTCGCGCATGATCGGCGCGGCCACGGGCGCTCGGAGCAGGTCGCCGAAGGGCACGATATCGATCACTACGCAGCAGACGCGTTTGCCGTCGCCAAGGCGCTGGACCTGAAGAACGCGGTTCACATCGGTCATTCCACCGGCGGTGGCGAAGTGACGCGGTATGTGGCGCGATATGGTGGACCGGCGGGTCGGGTCGCCAAGGCCGTTCTCGTCGCGGCGATTCCGCCGCTGATGCTCGAGACCGGCGACAATCCCGAAGGTACGCCGATCAGCGTCTTCGACGGCTTTCGGTCGGCATTGGCGAGTAACCGCGCGCAGTTCTTTCGCGATGTCCCGTCGGGTCCGTTCTACGGCTTCAACCGCGCGGGCGCGACCGTTCATGAAGGCGTGATCCAGAACTGGTGGCGGCAGGGCATGATGGGCAGCACCAAGGCCCATTACGACGGAATCAAGGCCTTCTCCGAGACCGACCAGACCGAAGATCTGAAGACCATCGGCGTGCCGACCCTCGTGCTTCATGGCGAGGACGACCAGATCGTGCCGATCGCCGCCGCGGCTTTGAAGGCGGTCAAGCTGCTGCCGAAAGGCTCGTTGAAGACCTATCCCGGCCTCTCGCACGGGATGCTGACGGTGAATGCCGATGCGCTGAACGCCGACCTTCTAACGTTCGTCACGACCTGAAGTGGCTGCGGGCGCGGCTCGACAAGAGGATGACCAAATGAGCAGACTTGACGGCAAGACAGCGGTGATAACGGGCGGCGCGACCGGCATCGGCTTCGCATCGGCCAAGCGCTTCATCGAGGAGGGCGCCTTCGTGTTCCTCTTCGGCCGCACCCAGGCAGCACTTGATGAAGCGGTGGCGAAACTAGGGCCAAATGCGCGTGCCGTCGCCGGATCGATCAACGAGACCGCTGATATCGATCGACTTTTCGAAACCATCAAAGACGAGCGCGGTCGCGTCGACATCCTGCTCGCAAACGCCGCCATCTCGGAGCCGACGCCGCTTGGGCAGATCGCCATCGACCAGTTCGATCGCCTCTTCGGCGCAAACGTGAAAGGGCTGCTGCTCACCGTCCAGGGCGCCTTGCCGCTTATGTGCGAAGGCGGTTCCATTATCCTGACCGGGTCGAGCGCGTCGGTGAAGGCGTTCCCGAATTTCAGCCTGTATGCCGCGACAAAGGCTGCGGTCCGCAGCTTCGCGCGCAGTTGGACACTGGAACTCGCCGACAGGGGGATCCGCGTGAACGTGCTGTCGCCCGGCGGCACAGAAACCGAAAAGGCGCTAGAGCTCATGGGCGACGACGGTGTCGCGGCGCTGGCGAATGCGACGCCTGTCGGGCGCCTTGCTGATCCGGATGAGATCGGGGCGGTCGCAGCATTCCTCGCTTCGAGCGACAGCAGCTTCATGGCCGGGAGTGAGCTCTTCGCCGACGGTGGCATCGCCCAGGTATGACGTCGCTGGCTGCTCGGCACTTCGACACCTCATGCGGCCGCCTTGCCGGGGGGGGCGCCTGACCATCTCTTCGGGAGAACGATGGCTCAGCGGGAGAACCATGAAAGCAGCCATCTATGACCACCCCGGCCCGCCTGATGTCCTCCGCTATGCGGCTGTCCCCGATTCGGTCTGCCCGAGCGATGGTGTCGTGATCCGTGTCGAGGCGGCCGCTATCGATATGATAGTCGATCTTGATGGAGGCCAGCACAAAGAATGGATTGCCGGCGCCATGAGTCTGTGCCGCCTCACGCAAGAGGCCAATCCGCCCGTTTTGCGAGATGCTTGCCACGAAATCGTTATTTACATGACCATTCTGATCCGTGTCCGAAAATCTTATGATTTCTTGCGACCAGAATACTCTGTCATCTTTATCGATATTGCTCAAAATAATCAGTTCCATCACATAACGCGCCTCTGCCAGGTGGTAAGTCAAATGACAGAATTATTGACCCGGAATCACATCGGATTTCCCTTCATGAGTCGCCGTTCTCTGGAAAATCCGATGTTTTCTGCTTGACGACGATCTCTCGAATGGACGTCTTCAGGAGCTTTCCCGTGGCGGTATGCGGCAGTTCGCCGACGACCACGACCTCGTCGGGGATGCTCCATTTCGGAATCTTGCCTGCGTACAGCTCGATCATGTCCTGGCGCGAGAAATGGGCCTCCGGCTTGAGTTGCACGACGAGCACCGGGCGCTCGCCCCAGCGCTCGTCCGGCCGGGCGACGACGGCGGCTTCCTTGATGGCCGGATGGGCCTGGGCGATGTTCTCCAGCTCGATCGAGCTGATCCATTCGCCGCCGGATTTCACCACGTCCTTGGTGCGGTCGACGATCTGGACGAAGCCATCGGCGTCCATGGTCACGACGTCGCCGGTGTTGAACCAGCCCTCGACCTCATGCGCCGGGCTGGCCGGGCTGTTGAAGTAGGCGGCGGCGATCCAGGGGCCGCGCACCAGCATGGAGCCGAAGCTCTTGCCATCGCGGGCAACCGGCCTGCCGGCGGCATCGTCGATGCGGAACTCCATGCCGAAGACGGGGCGTCCCTGCTTGGACTGCAGCATCAGCCTCTCCTCCGGCGAGAGCCCCTCGTGCTTCGCCGTCAGGGCCGCGGCGAGGCCGATCGGACTGGTTTCCGTCATGCCCCAGGCGTGGCGAACCATGACGCCCTTGCTCTGGAAACGGCTGATCATGATCGGCGGCGAGGCGGCCCCGCCGATCGCCACGCGCTTCAGGCTGGTGAAGGACCTCGCGTGAGCATCCATCCAGTCCAGCAGCCCGAGCCAGACGGTCGGTACGCCGGCGGTGGCCGTCACCCCCTCCTGCTCGAACAGCTCATGCAGGCTCGCACCATCGAGCTTCGGCCCCGGCATCACGAGCTTGGCGCCGACCATCGGGGCGGCGAAGGGAACGCCCCAGGCATTGACGTGGAACATCGGCACGATCGGGGAGACCGAATCCAGGGCCGAGAGGCCCAGCACGTCGGGCAGCGCGGCCGACATGGCGTGCAGCACGCTGGAGCGATGGCTGTAGAGCACGCCCTTGGGCTCGCCGGTGGTGCCGGAGGTGTAGCACAGGCCGGAGGCGGTGTTCTCGTCGAACTCGGGCCACTCGTATTCGTCCGACTCGGCAGCGATGAGCGTTTCGTAGCAGACGAGGTTCGGGAGGATGTCCGATGCCGGCATATGCGCCTCGTCGGTCATGATGACGACGGCCTTCAGCCCCTTCAGCGTATCGGCCAGCACTTCCAGGATCGGCAGGAACGACAGGTCGGAGAAGAGGACCCGGTCTCCCGCGTGTTCGATGATGTAGGCGATCTGCTCCTGGAAGAGGCGCGGATTGATCGTGTGGCAGACGAGGCCGGATCCGGAGACGCCGTAATACAGCTCCATGTGCCGATAGCCGTTCCAGGCCAGTGTCCCGACCCGGTCGCCCCGTTCGAGGCCGAGGCGCGCGAGCGCATTGGCGAGTTTCTTCGCCCGCCGCGAAAGCTCTGCATAGGTATAGCGGTGGATCGGCCCTTCCACCGTGCGGGACACGATCTCCGTGTCGCCGTGATAGGCCGCCGCGTGTCGCAGGATCGACGACACCAGCAGCGGCGCATTCATCATCTGTCCAAGCATGTCATGTCCTCCCTCGGATTTTTTTGATCAGAACAGGTCGGCTTCGAGCTCCATCAGGGAGGCCGGTCCATTGGCGAGAGCCGCCTCCAGGCCGATGCTCTGCGGCAGCACGCGTTCGGCGAAGAACCGCGCCGCCGCGAGCTTGCGGCGATGCAGCGGAGTTTCTCCGACAGCCGCCTTGGCCGCCATCCGGGCCCACATCCAGCCGCAGGAGACGAGCGCGAAGAGGCGCAGATAGTCGGTTGCGGCAGCCCCGGCCGCCGTGGGCTCGTCTCGCGCGGCGAGCAGGCTCTGCGTCGTGCGTTCGAGCCGGACTAGCGCCTGCTCGCTCGCTTCGGCGACGGCGCGGGCCGCCGGCGTCTGCGCCGCAGCCTGCAGATCCTGCCGGATGATCGAGAAGAAGCGCGAGGCCACTGCCCCGTCCGCCATCGGCAGCTTGCGGCCGACGAGGTCCATGGCCTGCACGCCATTGGTGCCTTCGTAGATCTGCGCGATGCGGGCATCGCGGACGAACTGCTCCATGCCCCACTCGCGAATGTAGCCATGGCCGCCGAAGACCTGCTGCGAGGTGACGGCCGTCTCGAAGCCGAAATCCGTGAAGGCCGCCTTGACCACTGGCGTTAGCAGGGCGACGAGCTCGTCTGCCTCGCGGCGCGTGGCTGCGTCGGGGTGCCTGGCGGAGACGTCCATCTGCATCGCGGTCCAGATCGCCAGCGCCCGGCAGGCGTCGGAGATGCTGCGCCCCGCCAGCAGCATCTTGCGGACATCGGGGTGCTCGATGATCGCGACGGGCCCGCGGCTGCCATCGGCCGAACGGCCTTGCAGGCGCTCGCGCGCATAGCCCGTGGCCTTCTGGGTGGCCGCCTCGGCGATGCCGAGCCCCTGGATGCCGACGAACAGGCGCTCGGCGTTCATCATCGTGAACATGGCATTGAGGCCGCGGCCGGGCTCGCCGACCAGCCAGCCGATGGCGCCGTCATAGTTCATCACGCAGGTCGGCTGGGCGTGGATGCCCATCTTGTGTTCGAGCGCGCCGACGGACATGCCGTTGCGCGCGCCGAGCGAGCCGTCTTCCCGGAGGAGGAATTTCGGCGCCAGGAACAGGCTGATGCCCTTGACCCCTTTCGGAGCGTCGGGGAGCCGGGCCAGGATCAGGTGGACGATATTGCCGCCGAAGTCCTGATCGCCCGACGAGATGAAGATCTTCGTGCCCTTGATCCGGTAGGAGCCGTCGCCGACGGGCTCTGCCTTCGTGGTCAGGAGGCCGAGATCGGTGCCGGCCGAGGCCTCGGTGAGCGCCATCGCGCCCGTCCACTCTCCCGAGATCATCTTCGGCAGGTAGGTTGCCTTCAGTTCCGGGCTGGCATGGTGCGCGATCGCCTCCGCCGCGCCGCGGGTGAGCCCCGGAAAGAGACCGAAGGACAGGTTCGCGGAGGACAGCATCTCGTCGAGCAGAATCTGCACGGCGCGCGGCAGGCCCTGGCCGCCATATTCCGGGTCTCCCGAAAGGCCGGCCCAGCCGGCCTCCACGAAGGCCTTGTAGGCCTCGGCGATGCCCTTCGGCGTGGAGACGAGCCCGTTTTCGAGGCGGCAGCCCTCCTCGTCGCCCGGGCGGTTCAGCGGTTCGAGCACGCCGGCGCAGAATTTTCCGCCTTCGTCGAGGACCGAGACCGCAAGCTCGGCATTGACGTCCTCATAGCCGGGGAGGGCCTGCATCAAGTCGTCGAAGTCGAAGACCTCTCCGAGCAGGAAGGCGATATCGGCGACGGGCGGTGTGTAGGAGGCCATTGTTCCTGTCTCTCCCGTGTCAGTTGCGAAGCGGCTTGCCGGTCGCGAGCATGTATTTCAGGCGGGCTATCGTTTCCGGCGTTCCGAGAAGGTCGATGAACGCGCTCTTCTCCAGAGCGGTGACATCGTCCTCGCCGAGGGGCTTCAGCGGGTCGGCCGTGGCGCCACCGGTCAGAACCTCGATCAGGGCACGACCCACCACCCGATCATGCGCGGTGGCGCGGCCGGCGATGGCCTCGCCATCCAGGATGTTGCAGATGGCGGAGGCTCCGGAGGGGCCGGCCAGGGCGAGCTGCGGCTTGTCCGGCGGGGCGTAGCCGGGCACGAGTTCCAGGGCCTTGCGCTTGGCATCGGCGAGCAGGCGGTCACGGTTCATGGTGATGCCGTCGGTCGCCCGCAGGAAGCCGAGGCTGAGGGCATCGAAGGCACTGCCGGAGACTCTCGCGGGGGCGATCAGGTTGAAGGCGGCGATCGCGGGCGCCACCGGGCCATGGGGCGCGGCCGGCATGGCGTATTGCCTGATCAGCATTTCCTTGCAGCCGCCCCAGCCGGGAATGACGCCGATGCGCGTCTCGACCAGGCCGATCGACAGTTCGGCATGCGCCTGCACCGCGTCGCAATGGAGGAGGATCTCGCAGCCACCGCCGAACGCCAGCCCTGCCGGCGCGCCGACGACCGGAAACGGCGCGTATTTGATCGCCTTGAAGGCGGCGTGCCCCCGGTCGATGAAGGCACCCAGCGCCTCCGGGCCGCCCTTTTCGACGGTGTCCAGGAATACGCGCAGATCGGCTCCCGCGCTGAAGAGCGCGGCATCGCCTCCGATCACGAGCGCCTTGAAGCGCGCTTTCACCGCCTCGAGCGCAGCATGGATCGCACCGAGCAGTGCGTCTGAGAAGGTGTTCATCTTGGTGCGGAATTCGAGGCAGGCCACGCCGTCGCCGAGATCCCACAACGCTGCGCAGCCGTAATCCGCGACCGGAGCCCCGGCGAGCGAGAGGTCGGCGATGGTGATCGCGCCTTCGGTCCGGTGGACAGGCCGCGCCGAGCCGTTGGGCAACAGGCACATGCGCCGGCCATCCGCGACCGAATAGAAGCCGCCCTTTTCAGCCGCGAGCGAGAGATAGGCAGGCACTGTCAGGCCGTGTGCGGAAAGGCGCGACGCCAGCCAGCCGGCACCGAGCCGGTCGATCAGCTCGAAGGGCCCCTCGCTCCAGCCGTATCCGGCGCGCATGGCGTCGTCGACGGCATCCGGCCCGTCGGCGATCTCCGGGACCAGCGACGCGGCATAGGCCAGCGTCTTCTCCATGACGACCGCCGCATATCGTCCGCCGAGGCCGGAATGCTCCATCAGCGCGCGGGCGTCTCCCTTCGCCGCGTCCAGGCTTTCCGACGCCACGGGCTTGATCGGCCGATAGTCGCCGGTCGCGAGATCGGTGACATCGCGGCTCTTGCGATCGGCGGAGAGGCGCACGAAGCCGGCGCCGCTTTTGCGGCCGATGCGGTTCTCCGCGATCATCCGGGCGATCAGCGGCGGCTCGGCATCGTAGCCATGGATCGCGTCGCTCGGCGGCAGTGCGCCTTGCAGACTGCGCATGACGAGCGGGATGAGGTCGATGCCGACCAGATCGAGAAGGCCGAAGATGCCGGTCGAGGGAATGCCGAAAGGCTTGCCGATGACGGCGTCGGCCTCCTCCACGTCGAGGCCGAGGCGGATTGCCTCGTTCTGGGCGGCCGCGATCCAGTAATTGCCGATGCGATTGCCGATGAAGCCGGGCGTATCCCGGCAGGAGACGACCCGCTTGCCGAGCGCGCGGTCACCGAAATCGCGGATCGCGGCGCCGGCTTCCGGCCGCGTCTTCGGTCCTTCGACCACTTCGAGCAGGCGCATGCGGCGCGGCGGATTGAAGAAATGGGTGATCAGGAAATCGGCGGCGAAGCTGTCCGGCAGGCCGGCGGTTAGCGCGGCGAGGGGAATGGTCGAGGTATTCGACGAGACGATGGAGCCCGGCTTTCGCAGGGGCTCCAGCGCCTTGTAGAGCGCCTGCTTGACGTCCAGCCGCTCGGCGATCGCCTCCACGATCCAGTCGGCGTCGGCAGCGAGGCCGAGATCGTCGGCGGTCGAGCCCGTGACGATGCGAGACGTGAAGGCAGGGTCCATGAAACCGCCCGCCTTGATCTGGCGCGCGACGCCGGCATCGGCGAACGCCTTCTCCCTGTCGAGCAGCACGACGCTGACGCCGGCATTGGCCAGATGAGCGGCAATGCCCGAGCCCATCACGCCCGCGCCGATGACGACGGCCTTGGTGATCGCCGTCATCACGCCGCCTCCAGAACCATGGCGATGCCCTGTCCGCCCCCGATGCACTGGGTGGCAAGCCCGTAGCGCCCGCCATCGCGCTTGAGCAGGCTCGCTGCCTTGCCAACCAGGCGCGCGCCGGTGGCGCCGAGCGGGTGGCCGAGCGCGATGGCGCCGCCGTCCCGGTTGATGCTGGCCGGATCGAGATCGAGATCGCGGCAGCAGGCGAGCACCTGCGCCGCGAAGGCCTCGTTCATCTCGACGACCGCGAGATCGGCGGTGGAGATGCCGGCTCGCTTCAGAGCCTTGCGGCTCGCCTCCACCGGGCCGATGCCCATGATCTCGGGGGCGCAGCCGGAAATCGCGTAGCCCGCCACGCGGGCGAGCGGCTTGAGCCCGTGCCGGGCGACGAAGTCCGCCGAGCAGACGAGCGTTGCCGAGGCGCCGTCGGTGAGGGGAGAGGAATTGCCGGCCGTCACGGAACCGTCGGCCTTGAAGGCCGTCTTCAACCCGGCGAGCTTCGCTGCATCCGTTTCCCGCGGGCAGCCATCGGTGGCGATATCGCCTACCGGGGCGATCTCGGCGGCCAGCCTGCCATCCGCCCGCGCCGCGAGCGCCTTGCGCTGGCTTTCGAGCGCATAGGCATCCTGCTCCTCGCGGGAGAGCGCGTAGCGATCCGCGAGGTTTTCCGCCGTCAGGCCCATGTTGAGGAAAGCCAGCCGCTGCGCCTCCGTCCAGTCGGGATTGGGCAGCGGGTTGAACCCCATCATCGGCACGCGGCTCATGGATTCGACGCCACCGGCGATGAAGGCGTCCCCGGCTCCCATGGCGATCGCGCCGGCGGCCATCTGGATCGCCTGCATGGACGAGCCGCACCAGCGGTTGACGGTGGACCCGCCGACCGATTGCGGCAGCCCCGCGATCAGCGCGGCGCAGCGGGCGATGTTGAGCCCCTGTTCGCCTTCGGGAAAGGCGCAGCCGAGGTTGACGTCTTCGATTTCTCCGGCCGGGACATTCGCCCGGTTCATGAGTGCCGCGATCACGCCAGCCACGAGGTCGTCGGGGCGAACCGAGGCAAGGGCGCCCCTGTAGGCCGGAGCGAACGGCGTGCGCAGATAGTCGACGATATAGGCTTCCGCCATGGGGCGCTCCTTCAGGTATCCGTCACATTCTCGGGGAAGGTCGTGTCGCCGGCGCCCTCTGGCAGTGCCCGAATCGTGTCGAGGATGGTGTTCCGGGCCGATGAACCGGCCGTACGGTCGGCGGAGGGACCGCTCGTGAACGACGTCTCAGGTTCGATGTACCTGGCTGCACCGGACCTGATGATAGCTGCGAACGATTCACAGATTTGGACCGCAGACCGCATGCCAGAAACGCTTTCCACATTGAGCCGCCTGTGTATCAAACGATTGCTACAAAGCTCAAGCGTGCCTTCTTTGATGAGCCGAAAGTATGATCGGGAAGGTCGGTCAGGCGACGGGTTCGCGTGAACCGACCGGACGGCGATGCTCGTGCTGAAAGGAGGCGCGGCTTTACAAGCTCGCCCCGCGATGCTTGCACTCACGGCGATGCGGGCCAACCGGGGAATCCGGAGGCCCGGACCAGGGGCGATGGAATGGTGGCCAAGGAGAAGTCGTCGCGAGGGCGAACCGTGCTGACGGGCGCGCTTGCCAGCGATCTGTTCAAGGACGAGATCAACGAGCGCCATCGGGAGATCCTGGAGGCTGCCGCCGTGCTCTTCGCCGAGCGCGGCTATGCGGCTACCTCGGTGCGGGACATCGGCGAGCGTGTCGGGTTGCTCGGGGGCTCGCTCTATCACTACATCAAGTCGAAGGAGGCGCTGTTCGTGAAGATCCACGACATCGCGCTTCAGGTGGCCGAGGATCGGATACGCTCGGCGGTCGCCAAGGCCGAAGATCCCTGGGACCGGCTCTCCGCTGCCGCCACGACCATGCTCGAGATCCAGCTCGACCCGCATTCGATCACCATGCCTCTGATGAGTGATTTCCAGTCCGTTCCGCCAGCCGTCCGCGAGCGCCTCGTGGCGAAGCGCGATGCCTTCGAACAGATTTTCGTCCAGATGGTCGACGATCTGCCCCTTGCGGCGAGCCTGGACCGCAAGATCTATCGTCTGCTCTTGCTGACGCTGCTGAACAATGTCAGCAACTGGTATCGGGCAGGTCGCAAAACACCCGCGGAAATCGCAAGGCAAATCGTTTCGATTTTCCGGCATGAGGACTGAAAGAAGACCGTCTTTGACTCTAAATCAAATGCAAATTGATAATATTTGAAATTATTATCAGTTTTTGCCGAGACTATCCCGATTTCATCGACTTTTGGCGGCCAAAGGCTGCTGACCATAAGGCCTTCAATCTTTCGCAATCTGCTTCCGACGCGAGCTGGAAGAGTCATGGACATATTGCCGATGGCTGATGGTTGGGCCGAACGCTGATATTTCCGGCCCGCGCTCGCTCGAATTGCATTAAACCTAAGGATTAAGGTCGGGCCATTCCGAGGGTGGCGGCTGCCGGTTTACAGGGGCGTTCGGATCTTCTGGAGGCCCTCATGAGCGGATATCCGCTTCATGATCGCGGCGGCCGCGCTGACGCTGCTGCACAAGAGATGTTGCATCGCAACAAGCGCATCGCTTATCGTGTTTCGAGATCGGGAGTGCCCAATGGCGTCGAAAGATCCGTTGTCAATTGATCTCGCCCTGCAGGGAGGTGGCTCGCACGGGGCCTTCACCTGGGGAGTTCTGGAACGTCTCGTCGAGGAGTCTTCGCTGCATATCGAAAGTATCTCCGGCACGTCGGCGGGGGCCATGAACGCAGTGGTGTTCGCCTATGGCTACACGCTCGGCGGTCCGGACGGCGCCAAGGTCGCGATAGAGAGGTTCTGGCGCGCCATAAGCGAGGCGGCACGCTTCAGTCCCATCCAACGCACGCCCATGGACGTGCTGTCGGGCAACTGGTCTCTCGACGGCTCGCCCGGCTACGTTTTCTACGACCTCTTCAGCCGTCTGTTCTCCCCCTACGAGATCAATCCGGCAAACATCAATCCCCTCCGCGACATCCTCGAGGCTCATGTCGATTTCCAGCGGCTGAACGACTGCCCGATCAAGCTCTTCGTCAACGCAACCAATGTGCGGACCGGGCTTCCCCGTGTTTTCCGCAATGCAGAACTCACCGCCGACGTCGTGCTGGCCTCTGCCTGTCTACCCCTGATGCATCAGGCGATCGAAATCGACGGGGATCCTTACTGGGACGGCGGCTTCTCCGGCAATCCACTGCTGACACCGATTATTCGCGAAAGTGAGGCGCGCGACATTCTGCTCGTCCAGATCAACCCCGTGGAACGGCCCGGCGCGCCCCGCACGGCCCGCGACATCCTGAACCGCCTCAACGAAATCTCGTTCAATTCCAGTCTCAAGAAGGAATTGCGTGCGATCGCCATGTTCCAGCGCCTCTTCGCCGCGGCCGATCTTGGCCGCAAGATCGATGTCTCCTGGGCGGAACAATGGTCGGACGTCCGCATCCATCGCATCGCGACGCCGAAGATGGTGGAACTCGGAGCCTCCTCGAAGCTCAACGCCGAGTGGGACTTCCTGGCGATGCTGCGACAGGAAGGGCGCGACCGGACGGAAAGCTTCCTCGTCGAGCACGGCGCGGATCTCGGCAAGCGTTCAACCTACGAAATAGACGCCCTACTGGATACCCTCCTCGAGCAAGTTTGAAACATGGCCATTCTCGGCATCGTCGTCGCTCTGGGCCTGTTGATATTCCTGGCCTATCGCGGCTGGAGCATCTTGCTGCTCGCACCCGCCTGCGCTCTCGTCGCGGCCTTTCTGGCGCGCGAACCCATGCTGGCGAGCTGGACGCAGACCTTCATGCGCAGCGCGGCCGATTTCGTCGCGCAGTTCTTCCCGATCTTCCTGCTGGGCGCCCTGTTCGGCAAGCTGATGGAAGCGAGCGGCTCGGTCGAGGCGATCGCTTCCTATATGACTCGGCGCCTCGGCACGCGGCGGGCTGTCCTTGCGATCGTCCTGGCCGGCGCCTTCGTCACCTATGGCGGGGTGAGCCTGTTCGTCGCCTTCTTCGTGCTGGCGCCGATGGGGCATGCCCTTTTCAAGGCTGCCGACATTCCACACCGGCTGATGCCGGCGGCGATCGCACTTGGCACCTCGACCTTCACCATGTCGGCCATGCCCGGTACGCCCGCGATCCAGAATGCGATTCCGATGCCGTTCTTCGGCACCAACCCGTTCGCCGCGCCAGGCCTGGGCATCATCGCCTCGGCGATCATGCTCGGCTTCGGTCTCTGGTGGCTGCGTCTGGCCGAGGCGCGCGCCCGCGGTGCCGGTGAAGGCTATGCTTTCGACGGCGCGATCGGTCCTGAGAGCATCGCCGGCAACGAGGTAATCCGCGAGCGGGCGACGGTCTCGCGCGAGTTCGACCCCAGCGAGATTACCCGTGGCGCCCATGCGCAGAGCCCACCGCCGATCGCTATTGCTACGCTGCCGCTCGTTACCGTCGTCGCCGCCAACCTCGCCATGTCTTTCGCCGTGCTGCCGCGCTTCGAGGCTGCCTTCCTGCAACAGCCGCAATGGGGCGCGACTTCGCTCTCGGCCGTCGGCGGCGTCTGGTCGGTTGCTGTCGCGCTTTTCTGCGCGATACTGGTCCTGATTGCGGTCAACCAATCGCGCCTCGCCAGCTTGCGCGAGACGATGGGCGCAGGGGCAAACGCGGCCGCCCTGCCCATCCTGAGCGTCGCGAGCCTCGTCGGCTTTGGCGCAGTCGTGGCGGCGCTGCCGGCATTCGGTATCGTCAAGGACTGGGTGCTGGGGATCGAGGGCGGCCCGCTCGTCTCGCTCGCAATCGCCACCAATATGCTGGCGGCCCTAACCGGCTCGGCATCGGGCGGGCTCACCATTGCGCTCGATGCGCTAGGCTCGACTTATATGCAGATTGCCGCACAGTCCGGCATCGATCCGGCGCTGATGCACCGCATTGCCGTGATTGGGGCGGGTACGCTGGACAGCCTGCCCCACAATGGTGCCGTCGTGACCCTGCTTGCCGTCTGCGGAACGACGCATCAAGATGGTTATCTCGACATCGTCATGGTTGCGATCGTCAGCGCGCTCATTGCGCTGGTTGCAGTCATCCTGCTGGGTTCACTTGTCGGTTCCTTCTGAAGCGGATCTGCCCGGCCAAGCGTTGAAGCCAAGATTTTGCGCTTCTCAATTTTCTGACGGGAGATGCGGAAGACGGTGAAGGCATCGGATTGCTCGGCCGGGCAGGTGTCCTGCGAGAAACGGCGCAGTCCGAGGCGTCCCAGGCGACGCGGCCGCACCCGCCCATCGGGTTGAACAGACCTTCGTGAGGAGCAATCCAAGAAATGCGCCCGCTGGAAATTCAGGCGAATCAATCCTCCACAATGGCAGCCCAGATAAACCCTGAAGCGTGGTCCGGCCAGTTGCTCAAACCTTCGCTGTTCTCAGGCGCAGCGAGTTGCCGATGACGCTGACGGAAGACAGGGCCATCGCCGCGGCGGCGATGATGGGCGACAGCAGCAAGCCGAATGCCGGGTAGAGCACGCCCGCCGCGATCGGCACGCCGGCTGCATTATAGATGAAGGCGAAGACGAGGTTCTGGCGGATGTTCGCCATCGTCGCCTGCGAGAGGTGGCGGGCCCTGACGATTCCGGTCAGGTCGCCTTTCAGCAGCGTGACGCCGGCGCTCTCGATCGCCACGTCCGTGCCCGAGCCCATCGCGATCCCGACATCGGCGGCGGCCAGCGCCGGCGCGTCGTTCACGCCATCGCCCGCCATGGCGACGATCCTGCCTTCTGATTTCAGGCGTTCGACCACCGAGGCCTTCTGTTCCGGCAGTACATCGGCCTCGACCTCGTCGATGCCGAGGCGGCGGCCGACCGCCTGTGCGGTGACGCGATTGTCGCCGGTCAACATGACGATGCGGATGCCCTCGGCGTGCAGGGCCTTGAGCGCCTCCTGCGTCGTCGCCTTGATCGGATCGGCGATCGCGAAGATGCCTCCGACCCGGCCATCGATGCCGATATAGATCGCCGTGGCACCGTCGCGGCGCAGATCGTCGGCTCGATCGGACAGAGTGGCGGGATCGATGCCGTGTTCCTGCAGGAAGGCGGCATTGCCGAGAACGACGGTACGGTTCTCGACCGAGCCGAGGGCCCCCTTGCCGGTGGGCGAGTCGAAGCCGGTGACGGCGGGTATCGCGATCTTGCGCTGGTCGGCCGCGGCGACGATCGCCAGCGCGAGCGGATGCTCGGATGCCTTCTCCACAGCGGCTGCCAGGGCGAG
The DNA here is from genome assembly GCA_003248805.1 of Chelatococcus sp. GTDB lineage: Bacteria > Pseudomonadota > Alphaproteobacteria > Rhizobiales > Beijerinckiaceae > Allobosea. The sequence continues at coordinate 23,620 of QFQY01000058.1, forward strand.
AAGCTCCTCCTCCCTGAAACCGTCGGCCGCGACGATGGAGGTCACGGCGGGCTTGCCCTCGGTCAGCGTCCCCGTCTTGTCGACCACCAGCGTGTCCACCTTCTCCATTCGTTCGAGCGCCTCGGCGTTCTTGATGAGCACGCCGGAGGCGGCGCCCTTGCCGATGCCGACCATGATGGACATTGGCGTCGCCAGCCCGAGCGCGCAGGGGCAGGCGATGATGAGGACGGAAACAGCGGCGATCAGGCCATACGCGAAACGGGGTTCCGGCCCCCAGATGCCCCATGCGACGAACGCCAGCACTGCGATCCCGATGACGACCGGCACGAACCAGCCCGAGACCTGGTCGGCCATGCGCTGAATCGGCGCGCGTGAGCGCTGCGCGTCCGCGACCATCTGCACGATACGCGCGAGCATCGTCTCCTTGCCGACCTTCTCGGCGCGAATGATCAGGGACCCGGTCTGGTTGAGCGTGCCGCCGACGACCCCATCGCCCGCCTGCCGCGTCACCGGCATGGACTCGCCGGTGACCATGGATTCATCGAGCGACGAGCGCCCGTCTTCGACCCTGCCGTCGACGGGCACGGTTTCGCCAGGACGCACCCGCAGACGGTCGCCGATGGCCACGGTTTCGACGGGGACGTCTTCCTCGGCGCCGTCGTCCTTGATCCGGCGCGCGGTCTTCGGTGCGAGGTTCAGCAGCGCGCGTATCGCACCCGATGTCTGCTCGCGCGCGCGCAGTTCCAGCACCTGTCCCAGCAGGACGAGCACGGTGATGACGGCCGCCGCTTCATAGTAGACGGCGACCGAGCCGTCGGCCGCGCGGAAGGCGTCGGGGAAGATCCGGGGCGCCAGGGTCGCCACCACGCTGTAGCCCCAGGCGACGCCCGTGCCCATGGCGATCAGCGTGAACATGTTGAGGCTGCGATGAACGATCGAGGACCAGCCGCGCTGGAAGAACGGCCACCCTGCCCAGAGCACCACCGGCGTCGCCAGCGCGAACTGGATCCAGACCGAGACATGCGTCGGTACCAGATGATGCAGCGCCGAGATCAGGTGACCACCCATCTCCAGCAGGAATACGGGAAGCGCCAGGACCAGACCGACCCAGAACCGCCGCGTCATGTCGATGAGTTCAGGACTTGGCCCGGCCTCCGCTTCCGCAACCAGAGGCTCCAGCGCCATGCCGCAGATCGGACAGCTTCCCGGACTATCGCGGCGGATCTCCGGATGCATCGGGCAGGTCCAGATCGTGCCGTTCGCAACCGGTTCGGTCATGGACGGCGCGGCGTGATGAAGCGCATGACTGCCTGAAGCGTGGGCATGGGCGTGATCCGTCGGCCGGCTTTTGGCGGCGGCCTCGGTTCGCACTATGCCGGCATAGCGCTCGGGCGCGACCTCGAACTTCGCCCTGCAGCCAGCCGAGCAGAAGACATAACGTTTGCCGCCATGATCGGCGTGGTGGGCTGCCGTGACGGGATCCACTGCCATTCCGCAGACCGGATCACGCGCGGCCCGGCCGGCAGGCATTTCGCCTTCCAGCCCCTCCTGGTGGTCATGGCGATAGGGCTCGGTTGCCGCAGATGCCGGTTCGCTCTTCCGATTGTCGTGGGCCATCCTTCACCTTTCACCGCAACTGCGGATCCTCTGCTCTTACTCCGAGATCAACTGGAACTCCTCGAGCAGCTTGCCGATCTCGGTACCCTCGAGTTTCTTCAGCAGCAGCCCGCGCAGGAAGGCAGGGCCGGGCACATCGATGCCCTTGCCATCCCTGAGCGGCGTGATGGCGGCCAGCAGCGTGCGGATATCATAGGTCGAGTTGAACACTTCCGGCACGCCGCGCTCGACATTCATCAGCGTGTAGACGGCCTCCATCGGCGTGCGCACCGAATATTCGGTGGTGAAGATGCAATCGCGCTGCTTCGATTCGGCGAACTGACCGATGAAGGCGAAGTTGACCGCGCCCTCCGGCACCACATCCGGCCTGTCGCCAGCCTGGCGCGGCATGAAGAAGGCGGTGATGTAAGGCATCATGGTGGGAACGGTGCTCGCGCCGGTCGCGGCGAGCTCCGGAATGTCCTCGACGGGCACGCCGAGGTGATAGAGCCATTCCTGGGTGATCTCCTCGCCGGTGCATTCCTGCATCGGCTTCTTCACATAGTCGCCGGGCTTGTCGACGAAGAGCGCATAGAACCAGGCGATCATCTGGTCCTTCGGCTGCTTCTTGAAATGCGGTTGCCGGTGCACCGTCCAGCTCAGGAGCCAGCTTGAATCCTTCACCGTGACGATGCCGGCCGAGACGATCTTGCCGGTGAAAGGGTTCCGCTTGGTGATCTTCTCGATGTATTGCGGGATGCGGTGATCGAGCGCGGTGATCGAGGCCGAAGCCCATTTGGTCTTCGGGATATGCGCGCCGAACACGTCCGGACGCCCGAAGGCCGGGTCCTTGGCGGCGATGCGGCGCCACAGGTCCCAGGCCGGCGCCGGCCCGTCCTGCAGCTTCGCCGGCGTGTGGTGGTCGCCATTGTCGGAATTCTCGGTAAGCGAGCCGATGGTGATGAAGACGAGATCGTCGGGGCCGAGATCGACGCCGCCTTCCGCGCCCTTCTCGGTCCAATGGATGCGTGTCGCCTGCTTGCGCCCTTCCTGGATGTCGAAATCGACATCCGTCACCTCGACGCCATAGCGGAACTGGACGCCGTGATCGGTCAGCCATTTGACCAGCGGCAGGACCATCGATTCATACTGGTTGTAGCGGTTGAATTTGAGCGAGGAGAAATCCGCGAGGTGCGCGATATGATGGATGAAGCGGTGGATGTAGAGTTTCATCTCGAGGGCCGAATGCCATTCCTCGAACGCGAACATGGTGCGCCAGTAGAGCCAGAAATTGCTCTTGAGGAAATCCTCGCTGAACACCTCGTTGATCCGCCTGTTCTCCATCTCCTCACGCGTCGCCAGGAAGATCGAGATCAGATCCTTCTGCGCCCGGTCGTTCAGCGTCAGCAGATGCTTGTCGGGAACGTCTTGCCCTTGGTTCTGGGTCGTGCGCTGCAAGGAGAAATTGGGATCGTCCTTGTTGAGCCGGTAGAATTCGTCGAGGACGCTGGCATCCTCGATCTCCAGCGATGGGATCGAGCGATAGAGATCCCACAGGCACTCGAAATGCTCCTCCATCTCACGGCCGCCGCGGATAACGAAGCCCTTGTCAGGCACGTCGAGGCCGTCGAGCGCGCCGCCCGGAATGTCCAACTCTTCGAGGATGGTGATGCGATCGCCTGAGACGCCGCCGTCGCGGATCAGGAAGGCCGCCCCCGCAAGCCCGGCGAGACCCGAGCCGACGAACCAGGCGGTCTTCCTGTCCGCGCCCTCGGGCTTGCGCGGGCGCACGAAGGCTTCATAGTTTCCGCTGCTATAGTGCATGGCGAACTCCTCTTGTTCTTGTGGTCGGCTCAATTGGCGGGCTTGTAGCTGTAGAAACCCTCGCCCGAGGCGATGCCCAGCTTGCCCTTGTCGATGTAGTTTTCCTTCAGCCATGCCGCGAGCGACCGGGCATGCCCATCGCCATTCGAGAGGATGTTGTAGGGTGTGTTAAGCCCGATCATGTCGTAGATCTGGAACGGCCCCATCGGCGCACCCGTCGCGATCCTCCAGACGCTGTCGACGTCATAAGGATCGGCATAGCCGCCGGCGGCCAGATCTGCGGCAGCATTCAGCAACGGCACCAGCAGGGAGTTGAGGACATAGCCCGCCTTCTCCTTGCGCACCGGGATCGGCACCATGCCGATGGCGGAGGCGAACGCAATCAGGGTATCGAACACGGCCGGATCAGTGTCGTCCGTCCCCATCACCTCTGCGGTGTTGAACTTCCAGATGCTGTTGGCGAAGTGCAGCGCCAGGAACCGGTCCGGCCGGCCGGTGAAGGCCTTCAAGTCGCTCGGGAGCAAGGTCGAGCTATTGGTGGCGAAGATCGTCTTCTCTGGCGCGAGCCTCGCCAGCTTCCCGTACAGCGCCTGCTTGATTTCCAGCACTTCCGGGGCGGCTTCGATCACCAGATCGGCATCCGCTACGGCGGCGCCCAGATTGGCGGACAGGGTGATGCGCCGCAGGGCCTCAGCCGCCTTGCCGCCGGCTGCGCTCGGCACCTCCCTGTCATAGGTCTCGACAAGCGTAACGAACCGCTGCCTTGCCTGTTCGAGCGCTTCATCGCTGATGTCATAGGCCGTGACGTCAAACCCACTGTAGGCCGTCTGGAAGGCGATCTGGCTTCCCAATACACCCGTGCCGAGTACCGCCGCTCTCCTGATATCGGTCATTTGATCTCCTTCTGCACGGCGTCGTCACAGAGAAACGGCGCCGCGACCTCCACCGGGACGCGGGCCAGCTTGCCGGTTTCCCGATCGACCAGGGCCCATTGGGTCAGCCAGCGAGGCGACAATCGTCCGGCCGTCTTCGTCATGGAATTCGACACGTCTCGCATAGCGTGCACCGCGTGGTGCTCCGACGACCCATGTAGTAGCGCTGACCGTGTCTCCCGCCCGGACATTCCCGCGATAGTCGACCTCATGGCGCAGCACGACTGCAACGAAACGGTCGCGATCCTGCGGACGCGCGGCCGTCAGCCAGTGCGCCACCGACGCATCCTGAATCCAGGTCACCCACACCGCATTGTTGACATGGCCGAGTTCGTCGATGTCGGCGTCCCGGGCGCGGAAGCGGATACGGAAGCGACGATGCTCATCCACCTCGCCAACGAGTGGATGTCCGTGCTCATCGCAGCCGATACGTCGGCGATCTGACACGCTCCCGCTCACGAACAAGCCTGCTCCTGACGCGACGCGCCCAGTCCCGCCATGGCGCGAAAAAAGCCGACCAACATCTCGTCGCGCGGCATGGCGCCTTCGACATCGCCCTGGACCGCCAGTCCCATCCAGAGCGCGTAAAGGCCGATACCGGTCTGCATCGGCGGCAAGGCGGGACGCAATGCGAAGCGCTGCGTCAGGTCGGCCACCAGCTCGCTGAACATCCGATAACAGGCGGCCTTGCCCTCCCGGTGCCGCTCGGCGAAAGCCCGATCTCGCCGCGCATGCAGTTGCAACTCTATCGAGAGCAGCGACCATTGCGCCTCGCCGGCCAGCTTCGCGAGCCGGGCGGCGAGCACCTGCAGTGTGGCTTCGATATCGTCGCCGGAGCAGTGCGCGACTAGGTCGCGAAGAAGCGTGACCTCGTCTTGGATATGGCTCTGCAGGATCTCGACCAGGAGATCGTCCTTGCTCGCGAAGTTCGAGTAGAAGGCGCCCTGCGAATGCCCCGCCGCGCTGCAGATGTTGCGGATGGACATGGCGGCGACACCCTCCTCGACGATCGAGGAGTGCGCAGCGGCGATCAGCTTGTCGCGGGTCTGTCGCTGCGTATCCTTGCGCGTGAGCCGCATGGGTCCGTTCTCCAAGCAATGAGCGAGACGCTGAAACCTTTTCGGGAGTTCAGAGTTCTCGATAAAACCAAATATCATCTGACATCCGAAATCCAGGAAGATTTCGACCCGAAATCGTTCATCGGCAATGAAATTCGAGCGTGAAGGAGTGCCCTTGGCTCAGACCTACATTGGTTATTCCCCGGACGTGGAGGTTCTCGGCGAGGACGAAGAGCCACTGACCGCCGAAATCCTCGAGATCATGGCGAGCACGAACGGCAGGGCGTTCGAACGCCATCGCCATGCGGTGCGTGACGCCCATGCCAAGAGTCACGGCTTCCTGAAGGGCGAACTCATTGTTCCCGAGTTGCCCGCGCATCTGCGCCAAGGGCTTTTCGCGAGCCCCGCCACCTATTCGGTAGTGATCCGCCTGTCGTCGGCCCCCGGCGACATCCATTCGGATACGATCCCGGCCCCTCGAGGCATGGCGATCAAGGTGATCGGCGTCGAAGGAGAGCGGCTGCTGCCCGGTGATCAAGGCGGCAATCAGGACTTCCTGTTGGTCAATATCCCGATCCTGAGCTTCGGCACGATCGGCAAATATCGCCAACTCATCGGCCTTCTGGAGAAGAACGCGCAGAATCCCGCTTTCCTCCAGCGCGCCATGGCCGGTGTGGCGCGCGGCGTGGAAGCCGCGGTCGAAGCGGTCGGCGTCGAGCCGGGCGCGACGCTCCGCGGGCTCGCACGCGACAATGACCATTTGCTCGGCGAGACCTATCACTCGATGGCGGCGATCCGCTTCGGCGATTACATCGCCAAGATCAGCGCGGCGCCGCTGTCCGACAATG
>QFQY01000059.1 GCA_003248805.1 Chelatococcus sp.
CCATCTGCTCGACGATGCCGTCATGCATCACGACGATCTTGTCGGCCATGGTCATGGCCTCGATCTGGTCGTGCGTGACATAGACCGTGGTCGTCTTCAGGCGCTGGTGCAGTTCCTTGATCTCGGTGCGCATCTGCACGCGCAGCTTCGCGTCCAGGTTCGAGAGGGGCTCGTCGAACAGGAACACCTGCGGATCGCGCACGATCGCGCGCCCCATCGCGACGCGCTGGCGCTGGCCGCCCGAGAGCTGGCGCGGATAGCGGTCCAGGAGCTTCTCGAGCCCCAGGATTCCCGCCGCCTTGTTCACGCGCTGGTCGATCTCGGCCTTCGGCGCGTTCCGAAGCTTCATCGAGAACGCCATGTTGTCCGCCACCGTCATGTGCGGATAGAGCGCGTAGTTCTGGAACACCATCGCGATGTCCCGCTCCTTCGGCGGAACGTCGTTCACCACACGCGGGCCGATCCGGATCTCGCCGCCCGAGATGTTTTCGAGCCCCGCGATCATCCGCAGCAGCGTCGATTTCCCGCAGCCCGAAGGACCCACCAGGATCACGAACTCCCCGTCGTCGATCGCAATGTCGACGCCATGGATCACCTGCGTCGACCCATAGGCCTTCCGCACGTCGGCTATCTGTACTGAGGCCATGCGACCTTCCCCTGGTCTTAACGTTTCCTCGGGATGCCGATGCTCCCGAAACCCGGGATACTCCGCATCGTTGCAGTATCGGTTTCTCGTGACCGACAGATTGCAAGGACGCCGGACCGCAGGACGATTGCGCCTCTTTGCAATGAGGATAAAGTCATATCACATCCCGCGACCTGTCAAGCAGGCAAGACGGGTGAGACAGGGCGGCGAACCATGCAAGGGGATGCGGACGGCCGAGGCGCGTCGATGCGGGTGCGCGACTATTCCCGCGGCACGACGCTCAATCCGGATCGGCTTTTCGGCCAGGTCGCGCACAAGCTGGCGGTGGCCATCATCGCGGGCTCGGTCAAGGCCGGCGAATTGCTGCCGAACGAGGACGCGCTGCGCTCCGACATCTCGGTCTCGCGCACGGCCTATCGCGAAGCCGTGAAGATCCTGACGGCCAAGGGGCTGGTGGAGGCGCGGCCGAAAAGCGGCACGCGCGCCGCGCCGCGCGAGAACTGGAACCTGCTCGATCCCGACGTCCTGTCCTGGCATTTCGATGCCGACCCCAACGAGCGTTTCATCCGCGATCTCTTCGAGTTGCGCCGTTTCGTCGAGCCGAGCGCCGCCAGGCTCGCAGCCCAGCGCCGAAGCCCCGCCGACATCGCCCGGATCGAGGCCGCCTATCGCGGCATGCTGGCTAATCCGCCCTATGCCGACGCCACCATCCGCGCCGACCTCGCCTTCCACGAAGCGATCTTCATCGCCGCCCAGAACGCGGCGCTGCAGTGCCTGGCGAGCGCCGTCACGGCCACGATCCAGTGGTCGCTCGTGCTGAAATCGGACGATCGCGAGGCCTTCGTCGAATCGCTCGACGACCACGGGCACATCCTGACGGCCATCGTCGACCGGGACGGCGATCTCGCGGCGGCGCGCATGGCCGGGCTCGTCATCGACAGCCTCAACACCACCCTCGCAGCGCTCGCCGCCAGGCTGCAGCCCGAGACCACCCGAATCATGAGAATAAAGCATACTAAATAGGCGCCCCGCCGGCTTGGCGAGCCCCGGTCAACCGTGATCGAATCACGCCTACGCTCGGCAGCGCGACACTCGGGTGGTCGACACACCCGATTTAATCGTTTCATAAAAGCCCGAGCAAGCAACCCGCCAGCCTACGGAAACGCTCCATGACACGGTCCGACACCGCCGAGATCCTGATGACCGGCCCGCTGATGCCCTATGCGGCCGATCAGCTGAAAGCGAAGTTCACCGTCCATGAGCTCTGGACCGCGCCCGATCGCGCGGCCCTGCTGCGCGAGCTCGCCGGCCGCGTGCGCGGGGTCGCGGTCGGCGGCCACAGCAAGGTCGACGGCGCTCTCCTCGACGCGCTGCCGAAGCTGGAGATCGTCTCGAGCTTCGGCGTGGGCTACGACCATGTCGACGCGGTGGAAGCCGGCAAGCGCGGCGTCGTCGTCACCAACACGCCCGACGTGCTCTCCGGCGAGGTCGCCGACCTCGCTGTCGCCCTGCTGCTCGCCACCATCCGCCAGATCCCGCAGGTCGACCGCTATCTGCGTGCCGGCAAGTGGCTGGAGAAGCCCTACCCGCTGACGACCTCGCTGCGCACGCGCAAGATCGGCATCGTCGGCCTCGGCCGCATCGGCAAGGCCGTCGCCCATCGTCTCGAAGCCTTCGGCGTGCCGATCGCCTATCATGGCCGCAGCCGCCAGGAGGACGTGCCCTACCGCTACTATCCCTCGCTGGTCGAGATGGCGAAGGACGTCGACACCCTCGTCTCCGTCGCTCCCGGCGGCGCGGCGACCCATCACATGATCGGCGCCGAGGTGTTCGAGGCGCTGGGACCGGACGGCATCGTCGTCAATGTCGGCCGTGGCACGGTCATCGACGAGCAGGCGCTGATCGCCGCGCTGAAGAAGGGGACCATTCTCTCGGCCGGCCTCGACGTCTTCGAGGACGAGCCGCGCGTGCCGGCGGAGCTGATCGCGCTCGAACATGTCGTGCTCCTGCCCCATGTCGGCTCGGCCTCGGTCTATACGAGGCAGGCCATGGGCCAGCTCCTGGTCGACAATCTCGCCTCCTGGTTCGCCGGCAAGGGCCCGCTGACGGCCGTGCCCGAGACCCCGTGGAAGAAGGCCTGAAGCTCCGGCCGGCAGCGCCTCCTTGGCTTCGTCACATTGCGTCTCCACATGGGTTGACATCCTGAGCGCCCGCAGGGGGCGCCATGAGAGGAGATTCAGATGTTCGACGCCAAGTCGCTGCTCGATACCCTGATCAAGTCCGGCGGCCAGGCGGGCGCGCAGGCCGGCGGCCAAGGCGGCCTCGGCAGCGTGCTCGGCGGGCTGGCCGAGCAGGTCCAGCGCTCCGGCGGCCTGGGCGCCCTGGCCGGCCAGATCTTCGGTCAGGCGACGCAGGGCGTCGGCGACGTGGCGCGCCGCACCGGCGCCGACCAGGTCGGCTCCGATGCGCTCGGCCGGGTCACGGGCGGGCGCTCGCCCGGCCAGTTGCTCGAGCAGGCCAAGGGGGCGCTGGCGGGAAATCCGGCGCTCGCGACAGCCGTTCTCGGCGGCCTCGGCGCGCTCGTCTTCGGCACCTCGACCGGCCGTTCGATCGCGGGCTCGGCGGCGAAGCTCGGTGGAATGGCCCTGATCGGCGGCCTCGCCTACAAGGCCTACCAGAACTACCAGGCCGGAAAGCCGCTGCTGGACGCGCCCGACCAGCCGCTTCTGCCGGCGCCCGCCGGCACGGGGTTCGAGGCTGAAGCCGCGACGCAGGAGAATGCCCGCGTCTTCATCCGCGCGATGATTGCCGCTGCCGCGGCGGACGGCACGATCGATGCCACGGAGCGCAAGGCGATCATCGGCGGGCTCGACGAAGCGGGGCTGGACCGCGAGGCGGTCGAGTGGCTCGCGCAGGAGATGGCGAGCCCCGCGACCATCGAGACGCTGGTGGAGGCCGCCGAGACGCCCGAGATGGCCGTGCAAATCTACACGGCCGCGCGCCTCGCCATCAATCCCGACACGCCCGCGGAGAAGGACTTCCTTGCCGGGCTCGTCGGCGCGCTCGGCCTCGATGCCGAACTCGTCGCCAACGTCGACGCCGTGGCGGAAGCCGCCAAGGCCTGACGGGAAGCGCCTTCCCGCCGCAGTGCGGCAAATCACGACGATCGTCGAGAGCAAGCCGGAGTGCCTCGACGACAAGTTGACGCATGGTCATGCGTGCGTTCAAATCGTCCAGGCGGCAGGGCCCGCCCGAGTGGCTCTCGGATCGTCGTGGCCCGCAATTAATCATCGCGCATGAATCAGGAAGGATGACGATCGCCAGCTACGGGGGCTTAGGACCTTGGTGCGGATAACGTTCTCCAGAGCGAAAGAGACCCGGTCTCCCGTCGCGGCACCGCCGCGATACGGGACCCGGAACGCCAAGTCGCGAGGAAGCGGGACGGTGATGCTTTTAGGCCCCATGATCAGGGCGGCGCGGCCGCATCACTGGCTCAAGAACGGCCTCGTCTTCATCCCGATCCTTCTCAACCACGACGTGTTCGACCTCGAGGCGCTCGCGCACGGCGCCATCGCCTTCCTGGCGTTCAGCCTGCTGGCCTCCGCCATCTATCTGCTCAACGACATCGTCGATGTGGAGGCCGACAGACGCCACCCGACGAAATGCCGGCGCCCCCTCGCCGCGGGGGAGATCACCAAGGCACAGGCTTGCGCGGCGGTCCCGCTGTTGCTCGCCGCGGCCTTCGGCATTTCCGTCCTGCTGCCGAAGCCGTTCGCCTTCCTGCTCGTCCTCGTCACCTATCTCGTCCTGGCGCTCGCCTATCTCTTCTTCCTCAAGCGCAAGCTGCTGGTCGATGTGCTCTCGCTCGCGGCCATGCACACGCTGCGCATTCTCGCCGGCAACGCCGCGGCCGACATTCCGACCTCTTCCTGGCTGCTGGCCTTCTCGATGTTCCTCTTCCTGAGCCTGGCCCTGGTGAAGCGCTATGCGGAGCTGCGCATCACCCAGGACCAGTCGGGCCTGATCAAGGCGGGCCGCGGGTACCACGCCGAGGACATCGAGGCGCTCTCGCAACTCGGAATGGCCTCCGGCTGCACCTGCGCGCTGATCATGGCGCTCTATGTCGACAGCGCGGCGGTGAAGCAGCTCTACCGGCACCCGGAGGTGATCTGGCTGGTCTGCCCGATCGTTCTCTACCAGATCTCCCGCATCTGGTTCCTGGCGCGGCGCGGCAACATGCCCGACGATCCCATCGTGTTCATGATCCGCGACTGGCGCAGCCTCGCGACGGGGGCGGCGGTCTTCGCGATCATGGTCGCCGCCACGGTCCTGCCGTGAGCGTGCCGCCACCCGATATCCACTCCTGGGGCAGATTGGCGGCGAAGGACAGCGTACCCGTCCCCGCGCGGGAATGGATGTCGAACCCGGCGCGTTTCCCGCAGCCGGGTCTGGCCTTCGGCAACGGCCGCTCCTACGGCGATTCGTGCCTGAACGACGGCGGCAGCCTCATCCTCGGAGGAGAGCTCGACCGCATCCTCGCCTTCGACCGCAAGCTCGGGCTGCTCACCTGCGAGGCCGGCGTGCTGCTCGACCGCGTCCTCCAGCTCGTCATTCCCGCCGGCTGGTTTCCCCCCGTGACGCCCGGAACCTGCTTCGTCACGGTCGGGGGCGCGCTCGCCAACGACGTGCACGGCAAGAACCACCATCGCGCGGGCACGTTCGGCCGGCATGTCCGCGCCTTCGAGCTCGAGCGCTCGGACGGCACTCGCCTGACCTGCGCGCCGGACATCAACGGAGAACTCTACGCCGCCACCATCGGCGGCTTCGGGCTGACGGGGCTGATCACCCAGGTCACGCTGCAGCTGATGCCCATACCGTCCGCGGAGATGCTCCAGGAGACGCTGCATTTCGCCGGGCTGGACGACTTCTTCGCGCTCGCCGCGGAATCCGACGCGACGCATGACTACACGGTCGCCTGGATCGATTCGCTCGCGAGCGGAGACCATCTCGGGCGCGGCGTCTTCTTCCGGGCCAATCATGCTCCCGCCTCCGGCATCGGGCCGATACGGTCGCGCCGCAGCCTGCCTTTTCCCTTCACGCCGCCGATCCCCCTGATCAACGGCCTGACGATGCGGGCCTTCAACCTGCTCTATCGGCTCGCCCAGCCCCGCTCGCCGGAGCCCAGGCGCATTCCCTACCGCCCGTTCTTCTACCCGCTCGACAGGGTCGCGAACTGGAACAGGGCCTATGGCCCGATGGGGCTGCGCCAGTTCCAGTGCGCCGTTCCGATGGGGAGCGCGCGCGAGACCGTGCGCGATCTCCTGCGCCGCACCCACGCCGCGGGCGAGGCCTCCTTCCTCACGGTCCTGAAGCTGTTCGGCGACATCCCCTCTCCGGGCATGATGTCCTTTCCGCGACCCGGCGCGACGCTGACGCTCGATTTCGCCAATCGCGGCGAGCGCACCGCCGAGCTTCTCGACGACCTCGACCGCATCGCGCTCGCGGCCGGCGGGCGTGTGAATCCCTACAAGGATGCGCGCATGTCGGCCCGCAGCTTCGAGGCCTCCTTCCCGCACTGGCGCGATTTCGCGCGCCATGTCGATCCGGGCTTTTCCTCGAATTTCTGGCGCCGCGTCACGGCCGGATGAGCGCTTCGGGGCGCAGCGGAAAAATCTCGGCTTCCGTTGAACCGCCCGCCGTGTCGCCGCGACCAACATGGCGAGGAGGGCGAATGGCTCGCCTTCGAACGACCTCGGAGATCGCACCATGTCGACCCTTCGCAAGACCGCGGCCGCGACCCTCGCCGCTCTCACCCTCGCCTCGACCCTCGCCGTCGGCAGCGCCGAAGCCGGTCCCCGCTACTGGGGTCACCGCGGGTATGGCTGGGGCGTCGGCGCCGGCGTGGTCGGCGCGATTGCGGCCGGCGCCCTGGTCGCCGCCGCCACCCGCCCCGCCTATGCCGGCTACTACGACGCTCCGGTCCGCCGCTGCGACATGGTCGAGCGCTTCGACCGCTGGGGCAACGTCATCGGCTACCGCCGGATCTGCGGCTACTACTGAGCGGCGGACACACCGAGCGCGGGGCCGGCGCGAGCCGGCCCTTGTCGTTGCGCGGCTGACGGCGGTCAGCCTTTTGCCGCGGCGACCTTGCGCAGATAGTCCGTGACGATGCGCGTGATGCCGCGCGAGAGCAGGTCGTCGAGTGCGTCGATAAACTGGTCGCACTGCTCGCGCGTCACGATCAGCGGCGGCTCCAGCCGGATGACGTTGCGGTTGTATTCGGTGAAGGCGACGAGCACGTCGTAGTCCTTCAGGAGCAGCGCGCCGACGAAGCCGCACAGCGAGCCCTTCAGCTTGTCGTCGAGCAGCGCGACCATGTGCTTCAGGCCGAACGGCATGGTCTCGCTGATGTCCTGGAACTCGACGCCGATCATCAGGCCGCGACCCCGGATCTCCTTGAGCAGCGTCGGATGCCTGGCGCGCAGGCCGTTCAGCCGCGCGATGAGATAGTCGCCCTGCCGCTTGGCATTGCCCATCAGGTCCTCGTCATAGAGGACGTTCAGGGCCTCGATCGCGGAGACGCAGGCCTCGCCCATGCCGCCGAAGGTCGCCTGCGCATGGATCAGCGCCGTCTTCGGCTTGCCATAGGCCTTCATATAGATGTCGCGCCGCGCGATCATCGCGCCCATCGCCGCCTTCGAGCCGCCGAGCGCCTTGGCCAGCGCCGTCACGTCCGGCACCACCCCGTCGCGCTCGAAGGCGAAGAACTGGCCCGTGCGGCCGAGCCCGCACTGCACCTCGTCGGCGACCCAGAGCACGCCATGCCGGTCGCACAGCGCCCGCAATTCGCGCCAGAAGCCCTCCGGCGCCTCGACGATGCCGCCGCCGCCCTGGATCGTCTCCATCACCACGATGCCGATCGACGGATCGCTCTCCAGCGCCCGCCGGACGGCCGCGATATCGCCGAACGGCACCTTCACCCGGTTCTCGACCAGCTTGAACTGCGACTGGTAGAGCGTCGAATCCGTGACCGAGAGCACGCCCTTGGTCTTGCCGTGGAACGAGTTGGCCGCGTGCAGAATCTTCGACTTGGCAGGCCCCTGCGCCTGCTCGGCGACCTTCAGCGCCGCCTCCATCGCCTCCGAGCCGGTCGAGCCGAGGAAGACCATGTCGAGCTCGCCCGGCGCGATGGCGGCGAGGTTGGCCGCCAGCGCCGAGGCGTATTGCGACATGAACGCCATGCAGATCTCATGGCGGTTCTCGTCCTGGAACCGCTTCCGCGCCGCGACGATCCGGGGATGGTTGTGGCCGAAGGCGACCGAGCAGAAGCCCCCGAAGAAATCGAGGATCTTCCGGCCGTCGCGGGTGACGTAGTGCATGCCCTCGGCATGGTCGACGAGGATCCTGTCGAAGCCGAGCAGCTTGAGGAAATGCAGCTGGCCGGGATTGATATGGGCGGCGAAGAGGTCCTTCACCGTCCCGACGTCGAGCTGCTTGGCCTCCTCGACCGTGTAGAGCTTCGGCCGGCTCGCAACGGCGTCCTCGGGCCTGAATGAGGGCATGCTCATGCGGCGAGGCTCCTTTCGGCCTGGGGCTGGGCGTCCTTGGATCTGCGGTACTCGGTATAGGCGGCGAGCAGCATGTCCTCGTCGCGATGTTTCGGCCGCCAGCCGAGCTCGCGCTTGGCCCTGCTCGTGTCGAGGATGCAGATCTCGTCGGCGATCTTGTACTGCTCGGGGTCCATGATCGGCATGTTGATCGCGTCGAGCGCATCGAGCGTCAGCTTAACCAGCGGCGCCGGCGTCGGCAGCAGGAGCGACTTCGAGCCGGCATGCCGGATCAGGTCGCCGAGCAGCTTCCTTACCGGCGGCGGATCGTCCGAGCCGAGATTATAGGCGCTGTTCGGGAAGCCGGCCTGCCACGCCGCGATGCAGGCGCTGGCGCAGTCGAACACGGAGATGAACTGGTAGGGGTTCCGGCCCGAGCCGATCATCGGCACAGGCAGGTTCAGGTCGATCAGCTTGAAGAGCTTGACCAGGATGCCGAGGCGGCCCGGGCCGATGATGAGGCGCGGCCGGAAGATCGGGATGCGGAAGCCCCTGTCGCGATAGGCCTGCGCCAGCGCCTCGGTCGCCAACTTGCTCTCGCCATACTCGCCGAGCGGCTTGGCCGGATGCGTCTCGTCCTGCGGCACCGTGACCGAGTGGCCGTAGATCATGTCGGTGGTGAAGTGTACCAGCCGGTTGGCGCCGTTCTTCTCCATCCACGTCAGGATGTTCTCCGTGCCGTGATAGTTCACCGGCCAGAAGAAATCGCGCCGCTCGGCCCGCGTCACGATCGGCGACAGCATCTTGGCCGACAGGTTGTAGACGACGTCCTCCGGGTCGAGCGCGAGGCTCTCAACGCTCTCCGGCACGGTCACGTCGACACGCTGGAAGGGCACCTCGGCATAGTGCGGGTGGTCGCTCTTGTGGATGTCGGCGACCAGCACCGTCTCGCCCATGGCGAGCAGGTCGGCCGCCAGACGGGAGCCGACGAAGCCGTCGCCGCCGATGATGATGTGCTTCATGAACCCCGACCGTCAGCGGCTGGAAGGCCCCGCCTCGCGACGCGGGCGGATGCGGACGGGCACCGGAGCCGGCGCGGCCGGAAAGAACACCCCGAGGCGAAGAAAAAGGCGAACGATCAGGTCCATGGCGTCCCTCAGCTCTGGGCGATGAAGACGGTACCCACGACGATGAGCGCGATCCCCGCGATGCGGATGGGGCTCATATCCTCGTGGAAGACGAAGTAAGCGTATGCGGCGACGACGACGTAGGCGAGGCTCAAAAAAGGATAGGCGTAACTGATCTGCACCTTCGAAAGGACGATCAGATGCGACGCCATGCTGACGACGAAGGTGCACAGGCCGGCGAAGACGAACGGGTTGAACACGACCCGGAACACCGTCGCGATCAGCCCGTCGCCGCCGACATCGAGCGTCCCGACCCCGCTCATGCCGCGCTTCAGCATGAGCTGGGCCGCAGCGTTCGTCAGCACGGTGAACAGGATCAGCGGGATATAGGGGTTCATCGTCGTCCGAAGCGTCTCTTGCGGCGTTGCGGTCCATCGATGCCCCTGAAAGTCCTTCAAATGCCTTGCGCGGCGGGCCCGACTTCGCCGTAACGTTAAGGCAACCCTGACCGGACTTCAGAAAAGCGATGGCGCGAGAGCCCCGACACGCCATGAACGGCTCCGATCCCGGCCCGCCTTCGAGGCCCAATCGCGTCGGCCCCGACGGCGGCCTCCTCGCCGATCCGGCGCGCGGCACGCTGATGGGCAACCGCGGCGGCCGCTTCCATGTTCCGGGCTCGCGCGAGCGCCCCGCCCGCATCCAAGCGAGCCGCCAGTGGATCTGCTGCCTGCTCTCCTTCAAGCAGCGCCGGCGCCCGGTCTGGGGCCGCGGCTACACCGAGCTCTTCTTCTGCGACGAGGTCACGGCGCTGGCCGCCGGCCATCGCCCCTGCATGGAATGCCGCAGGCAGGCGGCGCTGGCCTATCGCGCCGCGCTCGTCTCGGGCCTGTCGCTCGAAGCCGCCCCCGCCTTCCCGGAGATCGACCGGCTGCTCGACGGCGAGCGGCGCGACGGTCGTGCCAAGCGCTTCCACCTCCTGGCGGCCGAGACCCTGCCGGACGGTGCGATGATCCGCGAGCCCGGCGGAGCGGGCTTCCTCGCGCTGATGGGAGAGCGCGCCCTGCTCTGGTCTCCCGGTGGCTATCGCGAACGCCGCGCGCGGCCCACCGGCCTCGTCCTCGCCTGCACGCCGCCGGCATCGCTCGCGGCGCTCGCGGCCGGCTACGCGCCCCTCTGGCACGACAGCATGTCCCGGTTGATGGGCTGACCGGCCGGGCGCACGGGCTGGAACCTTCGGCGCCCCGGCGGCGTTGCCGATGCAGATTATCCAACCGAGGTAACGACATGCGTTCCATCGCGCTTTGGCTTCTGGGCGTGCCGATTCCGGTCATCATCCTGCTGTGGTTCTTCATGAGATGACCTCTCGGACCCGTTCCGGGAGCATCGACGGCCGGGCCTCGCGCCCGGCCGTTCCGTTGCCGGCTTCCTTGACGGCTCCCTTGGCGGCTGCGGACATGGCCTGACAGGGGACATGTCTCCCGGACATGGCGCGGAGGTCGCAGCGACCGATGATTTCGCCTATATGCCCGCCATGACCGCCATCATTTCAGTCTCGAACGTCTCGAAGACCTACGCTTCGGGCTTCACCGCCCTGAAGGCCGTCGATCTGGAGATCCGCCGCGGCGAGATCTTCGCCCTGCTCGGCCCCAACGGCGCCGGCAAGACGACGCTCATCAGCATCGTCTGCGGCCTCGTCACGCCCTCAACCGGGACGGTCCTGGCCGACGGCCACGACATCGCCCGCGACTATCGCGCCGCCCGCGCGACCATCGGCCTCGTGCCGCAGGAACTCACCACCGATGCGTTCGAGACCGTCTGGAGCACGGTCTCCTTCAGCCGCGGCCTGTTCGGCAAGGCCAGGAACCCGGCGCTGATCGAGCAGATCCTCAAGGACCTCTCGCTCTGGGACAAGCGCGACAGCCAGATCCGGATGCTCTCGGGCGGCATGAAGCGGCGCGTCATGATCGCCAAGGCGCTCAGCCACGAGCCGCGCATCCTCTTCCTCGACGAGCCGACCGCCGGCGTCGATGTCGAGCTCAGGCAGGACATGTGGCAGCTCGTGCGCCGCCTGCGCGAGAGCGGCGTCACCATCATCCTGACGACGCACTACATCGAGGAAGCCGAGGAGATGGCCGACCGTGTCGGCGTCATCCGCAAGGGCGAGATCATCCTGGTCGAGGACAAGGCCGAGCTGATGCGCAAGCTCGGCCGCAAGCAGCTCACGCTCAATCTGCAGGAGCCCCTGTCGGCCGTGCCCGAGACGCTGTCGGGCTACGGCCTGGTCCTGTCCCGGGACGGGGGCGAACTGGTCTATACCTACGACACCCGTGCGGAACGTACGGGCATCACCGCGCTCCTGCAGGCCTTGGCCGAGGCGGGCGTGCGCTTCAAGGACCTCAGCACCAGCCAGAGCTCCCTCGAGGACATCTTCGTCAGCCTGGTGAAGGGGGACTGAGCCATGGCCGCCAATATCCACGCCATCTCCGCGATCTACCGCTTCGAAATGGCCCGCACCAAGCGCACGCCGCTGCAGAGCATCGTTTCGCCGGTCCTGTCGACCTCGCTCTATTTCATCGTCTTCGGCGGCGCGATCGGCTCGCGCATGCAGGATATCGGTGGCGTGCCCTACGGCGCCTTCATCGTGCCCGGTCTGATCATGCTCTCGCTCCTCCAGCAGAGCATCGCCAACGCCTCCTTCGCGATCTATTTCCCGAAGTTCACCGGCACGATCTACGAGATCCTCTCCGCGCCCGTCGCGTGGTGGGAGGTGGTGATCGGCTATGTCGGCGCGGCGGCGACCAAATCCGTGCTGCTCGGCCTCATCATCCTGGCCACGGCGGCGCTCTTCGTGCCGATGCGGATCGAGCATCCGCTCTGGATGCTGCTCTTCCTCGTGCTGACGGCCACGACCTTCAGCCTGTTCGGCTTCATAATCGGCATCTGGGCGGACGGGTTCGAGCGTCTGCAGGTCGTTCCGCTGCTGGTCGTGACGCCGCTCGCCTTCCTGGGCGGTTCCTTCTACTCCATCGACATGCTGCCGCCCTTCTGGCGGGCCGTGACCCTGTTCAACCCGGTCGTCTATCTCATCAGCGGCTTCCGCTGGAGCTTCTACGGGATGGCGGACGTGCATATCGGCGTCAGCCTCGGCATGACGCTCGTCTTCCTCTTCGCCTGCATCGCCGCGGTCGGCTGGATCTTCAGGACGGGCTACCGGCTGAAGAACTGAGAAAGAGGGCCGTCATGCTCGGGCTCGACCCGAGCATCTCATGACAATGAAGCGCCCGAGCCTCCTCCGGGAGGAGATTCTCGGGTCTGCGCTTCGCTACGCCCGAGAATGACGTTCCGTACGACCAATTGACTTCCGCCCCCCTTCCGTCTTCATGCGCGCCATGACCGATCTTTCGACCCTTGACGCGTCAGCGGCCTCCGCCGCGCCGCATGCGCGCCGGCGCACCTTCGCGATCATCTCGCACCCGGACGCGGGCAAGACGACGCTGACCGAGAAGCTGCTCTATTTCGGCGGCGCCATCCAGCTCGCGGGCGAGGTGCGCGCCAAGCAGGGCCGGCGCCAGACCTCCTCGGACTGGATGAAGATCGAGCGCCAGCGCGGCATCTCGGTCGTCACCTCGGTCATGACCTTCGAATATGGCGGGCACGTCTTCAACCTGCTCGACACGCCGGGCCACGAGGACTTCTCGGAAGATACCTATCGCACGCTGACGGCGGTCGACTCGGCGGTCATGGTCATCGACGCGGCCAAGGGCATCGAGGCGCGCACCAAGAAGCTCTTCGAGGTCTGCCGTCTGCGCGACATCCCGATCGTGACCTTCATCAACAAGGTCGACCGCGAGACGCGCGACCCGTTCGACCTGATCAACGAGATCGAGACCACGCTGGCGCTCGACGTCGCGCCGATGACCTGGCCGGTCGGGCGCGGGCGCGAGTTCGCCGGCACCTACGACCTCAAGGCCAACACCTTCCGGCGCAACCAGAAGGGCGACGAGACGGCCGAGGACCAGCGCGTCACGGGCTGGGACGATCCGCTCTTCGACGAGCTCCTGCCCCATGGCGCCGCCGAGACCTGGCGCGAGGAGGTGTTCCTCGCCAGCGAAGGCCTGAAGCCCTTCGATCTCCAGGCCTTCCGCGAGGGCCATCTGACGCCGCTCTATTTCGGCGCGGCGCTGCGCGACTACGGCGTTCGCGACCTCATCGACGCGCTCGGCCGCTATGCGCCGAGCCCGCGCGCCCAGGTCGCCGACAAGCGCGCCGTCGAGGCCGACGAGCCGAAGATGACCGGCTTCGTCTTCAAGATCCAGGCGAACATGGACCCGAACCACCGCGACCGCATCGCCTTCATGCGCGTCTGCTCGGGCAAGCTGACACGCGGCATGAAGGCCAAGCTGGTGCGCACCGGCAAGCCGATGCCGCTCAACGCGCCGCAGTTCTTCTTCGCCCGCGACCGCTCGATCGCCGAAGAGGCCTATGCCGGCGACATCGTCGGCCTGCCCAACCACGGCACTCTGCGTATCGGCGACACGCTGACCGAGGGCGAGGATATCGTCTTCAAGGGCGTGCCGAGCTTCGCGCCGGAAATCCTGCGCCGCGTCAAGCTGAAGGATGCGATGAAGGCCAAGAAGCTGCGCGAGGCGCTGCAGCAGATGGCCGAGGAAGGCGTGGTCCAGCTCTTCCTGCCGCATGACGGCGCGCCCGCCATCGTTGGCGTCGTCGGCGCGCTCCAGCTCGACGTCCTGAAGGAACGCATGGACGCGGAATACTCGCTGCCGGTCGATTTCGAGCCCTGCCAGTTCTCGATCGCCCGCTGGGTCTCCTGCGACGACAAGGCCGCGCTCCAGAAATTCGTCTCGCTCAAGCCGTCCTCGATGGCGGACGATCTCGACGGCGATCCGGTCTTCATGGCGTCCTCGCAGTTCACCCTGAACTACGACGCCGAGCGCGCGCCCGGCATCCGCTTCTCGGACGTGAAGGACTACCAGAAGGTGGCGAAGGGCTGAGGCTGGCTGGCGTCATTCTCGGGCGAAGCGCAGCGCAAACCCGAGAATCTCATGACGAGATGGAACTGGTTTCGGAGATGATCGGGTCAAGCCCGACCATGACGGCCAATTCTACCCCTCGGCGGCGAACGCCAGCGGGATCGCCGTCGTCGACTTCAGCTCTTCCATCGCGAACATGGAGGTCACGTCGCTGAGGTCGATCCGCGAAATCAGCTTCTTGTAGAGCGCGTCATAGGCCGAGATGTCGGAGACATAGGCCTTGAGCAGATAATCGATCTCGCCGCTCATCCGATAGAAGTCGACGATCTCCGGCAGGTCGTGCACCGCCTTGTGGAACTGCTCCAGCCACTCCATCGAGTGCCGCGCCGTCTTGACCGCGATGAAGACCGTCACGCCGGCCCGAAGCTTGTCCCGGTCGAGCAGCGCCACGCGCTTCCTGATGTAGCCGGCGGCCTCGAGCTTCTGCACGCGGCGCCAGCACGGCGTCTGGGACAGGCCGACCGCCTCCGAAAGCTCGGCGAGCGGCAGATTCGCATCCTCCTGCAGGCAGGACATGATGCGCAGGTCGAAAGCGTCGAGCTTGGCCATGGCCTTGGGTTCCGGAGCCGCGAATCGAGCCCCTTGGCAGGGGACCAGCGGAAGAGGCGAGAGGATTATTTTTCTCACGACCGCCCGTTTTCGAGCAAGGACTTTCACCAACCATGGTCTTCAGGAGATCATTGCAAGCTGCTTCCCGACCTTCCCCGCTATCATCGTCCTATTGGATTTGGGGAAGCAGGAGAAAACGGGCGTGCAGGGATTTCTCAACGAGGAGCGGCGCGCCGCCGTGCTGCACAGCCTGCGGACCGACGAGGGCACGCTCTCGCGCGACTATCTGGCCGCCGCCCGGCATGTGCTGAGCGAACTCGTCGCCATGCCCGATCTGGTCCGGCGCCTGCCGCTCACCCGCAAGCCCGGCGCCTATACCCGCAACCTGCTGGCCGGCGACGAGCAGGTCAGTGTCTGGGCGATGGTCTGGAGCGAGGGCTGCGCGACCTCCATCCACGACCACCATTGCTCCTGCTGCTTCGGCGTGGTCACGGGAACCGTGACCGAGACCTGGTATCGCGCCATCGACGCGAACCGTGCCGTCGCGACCGAGCAGCACGAGCGGCGGCCGGGCTTCGTGGCCTGCATGCTGCCGAGCGGGCCGAACATCCACCGGATGAGCAATTTCGGCCCGGGCGAGGCGATCTCGATCCATATCTACGGTTTCGACCACGAGACCCACGCCTCCTCGATCGAGACCGAATACACTGCGGTCAGCGGCTGAAGCGGCGCCCTGCGCCGCCCTCCCGCTACTCCGCCGCAAGCACTTTCCCGGGATTCATGATCCCCTTCGGATCGAGGCTGCGCTTGATCATGCGCGCGAGGTCGAGTTCAGGGCCGGCGCGATAATGCGCGAGCTCGGCGACACGATAGCCGCCGATGCCATGCTCGGCCGAGATCGAGCCGCCATGGGCCGCCACCACGTCGTGGACGACGCGGTTGAGCGCCTCGCCCGGAATCTCGGGCCCCGCCAGCACGTTGAAATGGATGTTGCCGTCGCCGGCATGGCCGAAGGCGTTGACACGCGCCTGCGGGAACGCCGCCTCGACCGCCGCCTGCGCGTCCGCGAGGAAGGCCGGCAGCGCCGGGATCGGCACCGAGACGTCGTGCTTGAGGCTGCGCCCCTCCTTCAGCTCGGCCTCGGTGACGCGCTCGCGCAGCGCCCAGAGCTGGACCGCCTGCGCCTGCGATTCGGCGATCACGCCGTCCGTCGCGATCTCCTCTTCCAGCGCCTGCGCCAGAGCGGCCTCGACCGCATCGCGCAGGCCCTCCAGGCTGGCGGAGGCTTCGAGCAGCACGAACCAGCCCCCGCCGCCGACCGGCGGCTTCAAGGCGAAGTGCGTCTCGACGAGGCCGAAGGAGAAGCCTGAGATCAGCTCGAAGGCGTTGATCGTGTCGCCGAGCTCGTCCTGCATCAGCTTGAGCAGGCGCAGCGCCGCCGCCGGGTCCGGAACCGCGAGCAGGCTCGTCACGACATGCTTCGGCCGCGGCAGCAGCTTCAGCACGGCGGCGGTGACGACGCCGAGCGTACCCTCCGTGCCGATGAAGAGCTGCTTCCAGTCATAGCCGGCATTGTCCTTCCGCAGCGGCCTCAGCCCGTCGACGACCGTTCCGTCGGCGCGAACCACCTCGAGCCCGAGCACGAGCTGGCGCGTCATGCCGTAGCGCAGCACGTTGAGGCCGCCCGCATTGGTCGCGACCACCCCGCCGATCTGGCAGGAGCCCTCCGCCGCCAGGCTGATCGGCAGCAGCCGCCCCGCCTCGGCGGCCGCGTCCTGCGCGGTCTTGAGGATGCAGCCGGCCTCCGCCGTCAGGGTCATGCCGACGGGATCGACATGGCGGATCGCGGCCATGCGCGACAGGGAGAGCACGACCTGGCTGCCACTGCCATCGGGCACGGCACCGGCCGCGAGGCCCGTATTGCCGCCTTGCGGCACGATCGCGATGCCGCGCTCATGGGCGAGCTTCATCGCCGCCGCGACCTGCGCCGTATCGCGCGGCCGCAGCACGCAAGCCGGCACGCCCTTGACCGTATGCCGCCAGTCGGTCGCGTAGCCCGCGACGTCTTCCGCCGCCGTCAGCACGCCCGCATCGCCCAGCAGGGCGCGGAATTCCTCGACAAGCATCATGGCGGCATCGTCCCGTAGCGGCTGGCTCTGGCGGGCACCCGGATGCGCCCAAAGCTCCGTCGCGGTCAACCCCGCGCGCCGCGTAACGGCTCAGCGCAGCTCCTCGACATAGGTGGCGACGAAGCGGACGAGCTCGCTCTGCCGGGCGGTGCCGGTCTTGGCGAAGAGCCGCTGCAGATGGGTGCGCGCCGTGGTCGGCGCGATGCCGAGGCGGCTGGCGGCGATGACCGTGTCGAGCCCCTCCACGATCAGCCGCAGCATCCTGGCTTCCATCGGTGTCAGGCCGCAATCCTCCACGATGCGGGCGAGATTGCCGTCGAGCGTCCGGTGCGGATCGTCCACCGTGAGGATGAAGAGCTCGGTCCCGGCGAGATGCACGGCGTCGACCGAGACCTGCCGGCCGGATTCGGTCTCCAGCGCCAGGCGCAGGCCATCGCCGTCGCTGCCGGCGCGGCAGCGTCTGAGCCAGCTCTGCAGCCGTGCCGAGAACGTCTTGTCGCGGGTCACGAAGCGGTCGCCCGCGCCGATGCCTTCCTGCGCGAGCGCCGAGGCGCCGCGATTGTTGAAGTGCACCCGCAACTCGCCGTCGATGACGAAGAGCGGCTTCACGCCGCGTTCGGCCTGGGCGTCGGGAGCCGGGAGCGGAGCGGACGAAAGCGAGAGGTCCATGGCGAGGGGCATCTGTGAGTGAAGCGGCATACGGCGATGATCCCTGAACCGGAGCGTCTCGGCAGTGCCCTCCGGAACAGCGCGTCCAGCGCGTTTCATGGCAGGCACGGCCTCGTCTCCATGCCGTTTCGTCGTCGCTGGCTCACCGCAGGTTCAAGCCGCGCGAGGGGAACCTCGCATCCGGGACGTCGTGGCGCCGTCTCGGGAGAGAAGCGCCCGCCATGCGTGGACGGAGGCGGCCCGCGTCGGGCTGCGCGGCGCGGGCGTGCATGCAAGCGCCCTCCGGCGAGGTCGGTCGCAGGCCGGGATGGGACGAAGCGGCGGCGCGATCGCGACGGGGCGGCTCGGGGGCCATCGCGCGCCGCCCGGCGCACGGGCCGTCAGATCCGCAGCGAGAGCTTGTAGGTGTAGGTGTCGCCCCGGAACAGGCCCTCGACATATTCGAGCATGTCGCCATCCGCGCCGTAGCTGCGTCGCTTGATCAGCAGGCAGGGATGAGCCTTCTCGAAACCGAAGATCCGGCGCTCCTCCTCGCTCGGTTCGGCGGCCTCGATGGATTGCTCGCAGCGCACCAGCGGCACCCCGAGCCGGGCGAGCTCGGCGTAGATCGAGCCGTTCAGATCGGCATTCGGCAGTTCGGGCGCGCGCTCGAGATTGTACCAGGCGACCTCGCGCGACATCGGCGTGCCGTCCCCGTAGCGCACCCGCACGAGCTTCAGGAAGCTGGCGCTGGAGGAGCGGCCGAAGATCGAGGCGATCGACCGGTCGCTGACGATCTTCGTCTCCAGGATCAGCGAAGAGGGCACGCGCCCCAGTTCCCGCATCTCCTCGGTGAAGCCCTTGAGCCGGTCCATGCCCGAATGCAGCCGCGGGCCGGGCCCCTGCACGATCGAGCCGAGGCGCCCCTGCGCACTCAGCAGCTTTCGCTGACGCAGGGCGTTGTAGCAGCGCTGGACCGTGGCGCGGCTGATCTTGAGCCGCTCGGCGAGCTGGCGTTCGGCCGGCAGCGTGGTGCCGGGCGGAAGGGTTCCGTCGGCGATCAGCCTCGTCAACTGTTCGTCGAGTTGCTGGTATAGCGGCTTGGCGGTGTCGTCCCTCAGTTCCAGAAGATCCTGGAAGGAAGGCCGCGTCGCAATGGCCGCTTCTTTCACAACGGGTTCGGTCATCCGACGACAACAAGCATGGGGGCGCCGGTGAGGAAAGACGAAGGATCGGCCACGCACATCGGAAAGCCCATATTCGTTCTCGGCAGCTTCGTCCTGTCCTGTTCGGCCAAGGTCCCCCGCTTTCCGCAGGACGGCGAATCGCTCGCGGCGGAGATCGTGACCATCGAGCCCGGCGGCAAGGGCTTCAACATCGCCGTGGCGGCGCGCCGGCTCGGGGCTCGTGTCGACGGGCTGCTCGCCGTCGGCGACGACCTGCCCTCGGCCTTCGCCGAGCCGGCGCTGACCAGCGCCGGTCTCCCGCAGGCGATGCTCCTGCGCCTGCCGGGCAGGACCGGCAGCGGTGTCGGCTTCACGGATGGCCGCGGCGAAACCCGCATCGCCGTCGACGCCGGCGTCAACAGGGCGATTTCCGCGGCGCATGTCCGAACGGCCTCGGAGAGAATCGCGGCGTCCGCCATGGTGACGGCCCAGTTCGAGATCGCCGACGAGCCCATCCGCGAGGCCTTCGCGCTGGCCCGGCAGGCCGGGATACCCACGCTGCTGAACCCCTCCCCCTTCCGCCCGGTCACGCCCGACATCCTCGCGACGACGTCCATTCTGATCGTGAACGAGACGGAGGCGGCCGGGCTTGCTCGCTCCCTCGCACTCGGCGCGGACGGCCCGGTTCTGCCGGATGGCTTCGCACGGCACCTCGGCCCCGCGCTGCTCGGGCTGGGGCCGGAGCTCGTCGTGCTGACGCGGGGGGCCGAAGGGGCTCTCGCGCTCACCCGTGACGGCGTCACCGCGCAACCGGCGCTGCAGGTGACGTCCGTCGACAGCCTCGGCGCGGGCGATGCCTTCGCCGCCGCGCTCGCGGTCGCCCTCGCCGAGGGGCGAGCCCTCGGGGACGCGATGGGCTGGGCGGCGGCGGCCGGCGCCCTGACCACGACGCGAACCGGCGTCTTCGATGCTCTGCCCTGGCGGAAGGAGCTGGAGTCCCTCGTCTCCGCCGCATGAGGCCACAAGCCAACTTTGGATCGTTTTTGGACTTCCCGAAAGCGGTCCAGATTGCTAGCTTCCGTAGCGTCCGACGGTGTTCGCCGCCGCCGCATTCCGTATCGGGAGTCAGGGATATGCCGCGACAGAGCCTCGCCGCCGTGACCTCGGCCATCGACAGCCTCCTGGCAGGAGCCGTCGACCCGCAGAGTATGCCGGCCGCGATAGAGCAGGTTCGCCAGCTCTTCGACGGGTCCAAGGCCTGCCTCGGTCATGTCGGCGCCGTTCCCGAGGATCATGCCGCTTTCGCCACCCATGTCGACGAGGCGCTCCAGCAGCGCTGCTTCGGCGATCTGGCAGATGATTTCATGTCCATGGCGGGCACGGTGCGCTCGCGGGTTCGGCCCGGCCAGGTGTATCGCGATACGGAAGTCTTGGGCGTGCAGGAGTTTCGCTCCTCCCGCCTCTGGCGCGAGTGGATGCAGCCGCAGGACATGTATGGCGGCCTCGCTTGCCGCTTCGCCGAGACGGGCCCCTCCTACTACTTCTTCGACGTCCAGCGCGGCCGGATGCAGGAGGCGTTCGACGGCGCCGACGCCGAGCTCCTGCAGAGAATGCAGCCGGTGTTGAATCGCGTCGCGGAGATCCACCGTCACGTCGGGCGTCTGCAGCTGCAACTCGATCTGGCGCGGGGCGCGCTCGACACGATCGCGGTCGGCATGGTCGTGGTGGATGCGGACATGACGATCGTCTACGCCAATGAGGAGGCGGACGAGATCCTCTCCTGCCCCGACAGCGCGCTCGCGCTGCGGCAGGGCCGGCTCTTCGCTCGCCAGCCGGCCGAGCAGCGTGGTCTTCGCGGGCTGATCGACGCCGCGCTGCGGAGTGCGGCGGATGCGCTCGAGCCCGTGCGCTCCAGCATGATCCTTCGCGGACAAGACGGCAGCCAGGCGATTTCGGCCTGCGTGATGCCTGCGCGACGCAGCGCCTCCCTCGGCCAGCCGCAGCGCCAGGTGATGATCGCTCTGCGCACCCTGCGCGCCGCCGCCGATCCGGCGTGCTCCTTGCGCCAGCTCTTCGACCTGACCGACACCGAGGCCCGCTTCGCCTGTGCGCTGGCCGCGGGCATGTCGCTGGCGGACGCGGCGGATGCGCAGCGCGTGCGCATCTCCACGGCGCGGACCCATCTCGCCCGCATCTTTCAGAAGACCCAGACGCGCCAGCAGAGCCAGCTCGTTTCGCTGCTGCGCAGCGCCATGCTGCCGCTCAGGGTTCGCTGAGCCCCGACGCCGAGCGAACCGCCCGTCCGGCGTCACGGGCCCACCCGCCGGCGACGTTGGTCGCGGGTGTGCGAGGCCGACGCGCGAAGCCGGCGCTTTCCACCCTGCGCGGACGGCACCTCGATCATCGCTCCCCCCGAAGCCGGTATTTTCAAGCTAGGACATCCTGGGCGATCATTCGTCCTCCAAATGGCGGACGAAGCGCCTTCGCACGGCGCCGACAGGCATCGCGCCTGCATCGCCTCGCAGAGAAACCTGGAACGGGCTCCCGGAAAGGCCTGTCGCAGAGGGGAGTTCCGATGGCAGAGATCCGTTACGAAGCCGCCGCTGGCGTCGCCACGCTGGTGCTCGACCAGCCCGACAGGTTGAACGCCATGACCTTCGAGATGTGGCAGGCCCTGCCGGCGCTGGTCGCCCGGGCCGAGGCCGACACTACGGTCCGCGTCATCGCCGTCACGGGCGCGGGCGAGCGCGCCTTCTGCGCCGGCGCGGACATCTCCCAGTTCGGCGACAGGCGCGAGGGGCGGGACGCCATCGCCGCCTATGACGCGGCCTATGCGCGCGGCTGCGCGGCGCTCGTCGAATCCAGCAAGCCCAGCGTCGCGGTCATCGGCGGCATCTGCTTCGGCGGAGGGCTCGGCCTGGCGATGAGCTGCGACCTGCGGATCGCGCGCGCCGACAGCCGCTTCCGCATTCCCGCCGCAAGGCTGGGGCTGGGCTACGCCTATGAGGGCGTTCGCCTGCTGGTGACGAAGCTCGGGCCGAGTGTGACCGCCGATCTCCTGCTCAGTGCACGCATCGTCGCTGGCGAGGAGGCGCTTTCGCTCGGCATCGTCAGCGCGCTGTGGGAGGCCGAGCGCTTCGGCACGGAGAGCGCCGCCTATCTCGCCCGCATCGCCGGCAACGCGCCGCTGACGCTGAAGGCGGTCAAGCGCGCCCTCGCCGAGCTGGCGCGCCCGGAAAAGGACCGCGACGTCGCCGGCGTCCGTGCCACGGTCGAGGCCTGCTTCGAGAGCGCGGATTATCGCGAGGGTCGGCTCGCCTTCGGCGAAAAGCGCGAGCCGGCGTTCAGGGGCGAGTAGCGCCCGGCCGGTTGAGCCGCCCGCCCGGCATCGGCGCGGGCACTCCGGTGGTGGAGGGCAGGCTGAGCGGCAGCCCCTTGACCGAGCGGACCGCGAGATAGCCGAAGAGCTGGGCCTCGAGCGCGTCTCCGTCCCAGCCCGCGGTCTCGACGGGCTCGACGGGCACGCCCAGTCGCTCGGAGAGCCGGCGCATGAGATGCAGGTTGAGCCGTCCTCCGCCGCCGACCAGCCAGCGTTTCGGCGCACGCGGCACATGGTCGAGCGCCGCGACGAGGCTCTCCACGGTGAAGGCGGCGAGCGTCGCCGCGCCATCCGCATCCGACAGCGGCTCGACGACCTGCGCACGCCGGTGAAAATCGTTGCGGTCGAGCGATTTCGGCGGCTTCCGCTCGAAGAAGGGGTTGCTCATGAAGCCGGCGACGAGATCGTCATGGACGCGGCCGCTCGCCGCCAGCGCACCGTCCTCGTCATAGGGCCGCCCGAGCCTGCGCCGGACGAAATCGTCGAGGATCGCGCTCGCCGGGCCGGTGTCGAAGGCGACGACCGCGTCGCCGTCGATCCAGGTGACATTCGCCACGCCGCCGAGATTGAGAACCATCACGGGCTGCTCCAGCCCCGCCGCCAGCGCACGGTGATAGAGCGGGGCGAAGGGCGCGCCCTCCCCGCCGGCCGCGACGTCGGCGTGGCGGAAGCGGTCTACGGTCGCGACGCCGAGCGCATCCGCGACCGCCTGCCCGTCGATGAGCTGGCGGGTAAAGCGCCGCTCGGGCCGGTGATAGATCGTCTGGCCGTGCAGACCGACCAGATCGACCCTCGCGAGGTCGACCCCCGTCTCGGTCGCGAAGCGCCGGATCGCCGCCAGATGGTCGGCGGTGACGGCGGCCTCCAGCGCGACGAGCGGCGCCGCCGAGGCTCGCTCGGCATCGGCGATGACGGCCTGCAGCTCGCGCCGCGTCGTCTCTCGATAGGGAAACGAAGCGCCGGGCCCGAAGGTGACCATGTCGCGCCCATCGCTGCTGACGAGCGCGACGTCGATGGCGTCCATCGACGTCCCGCTGATCACGCCGATGGCGGTCAGGATCTCCCGGTCGAGGTCGCGCGCCATGTCGGCCGGGACCTATTCGCCCGGCTGCGGCCCGTCATAGCCGCCGATGATGACGAGATCGACCTTGCCGGCCTGCGTCAGGTGCTTCGCCGCCTCCTGATATTCCGGCGAGGCGTAGCAGGCGCGCGCCGTTTCCTCGTCCTTGAACTCCAGCACGACGTTGTGCTTGCGGCCCTCGCCGCGCGCGAGCTTGTACTCGCCGCCGCGAACCACGAACTTGCCGCCGTATTTAGCGAAGGCCACGGCGTTGAGCGCGCGATACTTGGCGTACTCGTCCTCGTTCTCGACGTCGACGCGAGCGATCCAGTAGCCCTTCGCCATGGCTCAGGCGCCTTCGACGACGACGATGTCGATCTCGCCGGCGCCCTCGCGCTCCTTGCGGGCGGCGGCATATTCCGGCGAGTAGACATAGCGCTTGGCCGATTCGACGTCGGCGAACTCGATCACGACGTTCCGCGCCCGGCCTTCGCCTTCCGCGATAATGGTCTGGCCACCGCGCACGATCGGGTTGCCGCCATAGATCTTCATCGCTTCCGAGGCCTTGGCGGCATAGGCCGCCCATTTGGTCGGGTCGGTGACCTTGGCGCGCGCCACGACATATCCCTTGGGCATGGTTCTCGATCCGTTGATGAGTCGATTGGGAGACAGGAGCTTATGAGGCTGCCGCGATCTCGTCCATGATGCGCGCCGCCGCCGCCGCCGGGTCCTGCGCGCGGATGATCGGGCGACCGACGACGAGATGGTCGACGCCCGCGCGGATCGCCTCTCCCGGCGTCAGCGTCCGCTTCTGGTCGCCGAGCGCGGAATCGGCGGGGCGGATGCCCGGCGTCACGATCACCATGCTGGGGCCGACGACGTCGCGCACGATCGCCGTCTCGGCCGCCGAGCAGACGATGCCGGCGAGGCCTGCGTCGCGCGCCTGCTCGGCGCGCAAGCGCACGAGATCCTGCACCGCCAGCGCATAGCCGGCGTCGCGCAGGTCGGCGTCGTCATAGGAGGTCAGCGCGGTGACGGCGAGCAGCTTGAGATCCGACTCGCCGAGCCCCTCCATCGCCCCGCGCATCGTCTGCGGATAGGCATGGACCGTGAGGAACGTCGCGCCGAGCTTGGTCAGCGACTCCACGCCCTCCGTCACGGTGTTGCCGATGTCGTGCAGCTTGAGATCGAGGAAGACCTTCTTGCCCTCGGCCACGAGCTGGCGGCAGAGATCGAGCCCGCCGCCGAAGGCCAGCCGATAGCCGATCTTGTAGAAGCTCGCCCCGTCCCCGAGCGTCGAGACCAGCCTGTAGGCGTCCCAGACCGTGGAGACGTCGAGGGCGACGATGAGCCGGTCGCGGATGTCGTTGATCTTGTGAGACAATGTCCCCTCCGCCGAGTTTCGGGGGAAAGCGCATGATTCCCGGCGGGATGCAACCCCGCCGGCCGCCGGCGGGATACGCCTGAAGCGGGATCGTCCTCTATTCGAACGTCCGCGCGGCCTGCCGGTCGGCCGCGACCTTCTGGAACACCTGCGCCCAGACATCCGGCGTCTGCGCGCCCGAGACCGCGAGCTTTCCGTCCACGATGAAGAAGGGCACGCCCGTGACGCCGACCTTGGCGGCGTGGTCCTCGAGCCCGATCACGGTCTCGCGCAGCTCGTCATTGGCGAGTTCGTCGCGCGCCGCCTGCTCGTCGAAGCCCTGCTCGACCGCGATGGCGACCAGCGTCTCCCGGTCGCCGACATCGCGCCCATCCTGCCAGTAGGCCTTGAACAGCGCGGCCGTCATGTCGCTGCCGCGCTGAACGGTCGAGGCCGCGGCGACGAGCATATGCGCCATGCGGGTGTTGACGCTGCGCGTCACCTTTCCCCAGTTGAACGTGACGCCGCTCTCGAGCGCGGCTTCCGACAGCTTGATCTCGATCTCGCGGCGGCGCCCGGCCCCGAACTTGGCATCGAGATACTCGGTCCGGTCCATGCCGCCGGCGGGCATCTCGGGATTGAGCTCATAGGGCAGCCAGGTGATCGCGACGCGCTCGGTCAGGCCGTACCGCGCCAGCGCCACCTCCAGCCGCGACTTGCCGATGAAGCACCACGGGCAGGCGATGTCCGAGACGATCGCGATCGGCAGCTTGTCGTCCTGCATGACGGTGTCCTTTGCTGTCTGCTCTGCGAGGCGCGGAATTCACGTCGGAGGATAGCGATGGAGCCTGCCGGAGCGGTCCTCCGCCATGGCTTCGACGCCGTGTGCCTCACACCCCGACAGGAAGGAGGGCCCGACCGGAATCTTGCCCGCGCCCCCCGGAATGTCGAGGATATAGGTCGGTTGGCACAATCCGGACAGGTGTCCGCGCAGGCTTTTGACCAGGGCCTGCCCCTCTTCCAGCGAGAGCCGGAAATGCGCGGTGCCGGGCGCCAGATCGGGATGGTGGAGGTAGTAGGGCTTCACCCGGTTCTCGACGAAGGCGCGCATCAGCGCCGCCAGCGTCTCGACATCCGCGTTGACGCCCTTCAGCAGCACGCTCTGGCTGACCAGCACATGGCCGGCATCGGCGAGACGGGCCAGCGCCTCGCAGGCGGCCGGCGTGAACTCGCGCGGATGATTGGCGTGGATCGCGACATAGCTCGCCTTGCCGGGAATGCGCAGGGCCCTGGCGTAATCCGCCGTCACCCGGCCGGGATCGACCATCGGGACGCGCGTATGCCAGCGCGTGACCTTGACATGCGGGATGGCGGCGAGCCTGCGGGCGACCTCGCGCACGCGCCGGCCCGAGAGGATGAACGGGTCGCCGCCGGTCATGATGACCTCCCAGATCTCCGTCCGGGAGGCGATATAGGCCAGCGCGGCATCGAGCTTCTCGCCGGTCAGCGCCTCGCCGCCGGGCCCGACCATCTCGCGGCGAAAGCAGAAGCGGCAATAGACCGGGCAGGCATGGACCAGCTTGAGCAGCGCCCGGTCCGGATAGCGATGCACCACGCCCTCGACCGGCGAATGCGCCTCGTCGCCGATCGGATCGGCGAGCTCCTGCGGCAGCGTCGTCAATTCGGCGGCGTCGGGCACGAACTGCCGCGCGATCGGATCGGCCGGATCGGCGGGGTCGATCAGCGCGGCCATGGCCGGCGTCACCGAGACCGCATAGCGCGCGGCGACGGCCTCCAGCGCCGCGCGGCGCGCGGGCGCGGCGAGGCCGGACTCGATCAGCGCATCGGCGCTGCGCAGGGGCTGGCCAGCGGGAGGCTGGTGGATCGTCATGCCCCTCCCCTGCCCGGTTCCGCGACCGGCGTCCAGATCACGTCCTCGATCCGTCGCGCACCCGTGACCAGCATCGCCAGCCGGTCGAAACCGAGCGCGATGCCCGACGCCTGCGGCATGCTCGCGAGCGCGGCGAGGAAATCCTCGTCGATCGGATAGCGCTCGCCATAGATGCGCGCCTTCTCGTCCATGTCAGCTTCGAAGCGGCGGCGCTGCTCGGCCGGATCGGTCAGTTCGCCGAAGGCATTGGCGAGCTCGACGCCGCAGGCATAGAGCTCGAAGCGCTCCGCGACGCGCGGGTCGGAGGGCTTGGGACGCGCCAGCGCCGCCTCCGAGATCGGATATTCGCACAGGATGGTGGCGCGGCCGCGCCCGAGATGCGGCTCGATCTTCTCCGCGAGCACGCGGCTGAAGATGTCCGACCAGCCGTCGTCGGCCGCCAGCCGGATGCCGGCGGCGTGGGCCTGCGCGGCGAGGCCATCCCGGTCGACCGCTCCCTCTGTGGAAACCGTCCCCAGCAGGTCGATGCCGGCATGGCGCGCGAAGGCCTCGTGGAGCGTCAGGCGCTCCGGCTCGGCGAAGGGGTCCGCCTCGACGCCGCGCCAGCGTAACCTCGTCGCGCCCGCGGCCAGCGCCGCCTCCGCCATCAGCGCCGCGCAATCGGCCATCAGCGTCTCGTAGTCCTCGCCGGCGCGATACCACTCCAGCATCGTGAATTCCGGGTGGTGGAGCGCGGTGCGCTCGCGATTCCGGAAGACGCGGGCGAAATCGAAGATGCGGCGCTCGCCCGCAGCCAGCAGCTTCTTGGCGGCGAATTCGGGCGAGGTGTGGAGGTAATAGGGGTGCGCGCCCCCCGCATCGTCGATCAGCGTCGTACCGAAGCC
This sequence comes from Chelatococcus sp., assembly GCA_003248805.1. Classification (GTDB taxonomy): domain Bacteria; phylum Pseudomonadota; class Alphaproteobacteria; order Rhizobiales; family Beijerinckiaceae; genus Allobosea. The sequence goes on from QFQY01000059.1 coordinate 27,441, forward strand.
ATGCAGATGCGTCTCGTTGCCGGGCGAGACCTGCAGGACCGCCGCCTCGACCTCGACGAAATCGCGCGCCTCGAACCAGCGCCGGAGCGCCGCCTTGACGCGCCCGCGCGCCAACAGCGCGGGCCTGCGGTCGGCATGGATGTCGGGCCGCCAGAAGAGCGGAGAGGCTGGGGTCATCGAAACTCTGGACACGTTTTCAGGAAAGCTTCCGTTTCGGCCGCGAATGCGGTAGTTGCGCGGCAACGAAGCTCAATACCGCGCGGAGATGCCGCGCACCAAGCCAAGGACATCTGACGTGGTCAAGGTCATCGCCTCTTCCGTCCGCAAGGGCAACGTCCTCGAGCTCGACGGGCATCTCTGCACCGTCATCTCTGCCGAGAGCTTCTTCCCCGGCAAGGGCACGCCGACGACGCAGATCGACATGCGCCGCATCGCCGACGGCGTGAAGATGACGCAGCGCTACAAGACGACCGAGCAGGTCGAGCGCGCCTATGTCGAGGATCGCGACTTCACCTATCTCTATCAGGACG
>QFQY01000120.1 GCA_003248805.1 Chelatococcus sp.
TCCATGAAGATGACGCGGTCGGCGACCTGGCGGGCGAAGCCCATCTCGTGGGTGACGCAGAGCATGGTCATGCCCTCCTCCGCCAGCGAGACCATGGTGTCGAGCACCTCCTTGACCATCTCGGGGTCGAGCGCCGAGGTCGGCTCGTCGAACAGCATGATCTTCGGGCTCATGCACAGCGAGCGGGCGATGGCGACGCGCTGCTGCTGGCCGCCGGAGAGCTGGCCCGGATACTTGCTCGCCTGCTCGGGGATCTTGACGCGACGCAGATAATGCATCGCGATCTCCTCGGCGTCCTTCTTGGGCAGCTTCTTCACCCAGATCGGCGCCAGCGTCAGGTTCTCGAGGATCGTCAGATGCGGGAACAGGTTGAAGTGCTGGAACACCATGCCGACGTCGCGGCGGATCTCGTCGATCTTCTTGAGATCGCTCGTCAGCTCCGTGCCGTCGACGATGATCGAGCCCTTCTGGTGCTCCTCCAGCCGGTTGATGCAGCGGATCATCGTCGACTTGCCCGAGCCCGAAGGCCCGCAGATCACCAGCTTCTCGCCGCGCTGGACCTTGAGGTTGATGTCGCGCAGCACGTGGAACTCGCCATACCACTTGTTGACGCCGATCATCTCCACGGCGATCGGCGTGTTCAGCGAGGTCGGCTTCAGCGCCGCTGGGCGCGGATTTTCTCGGTCGCAAGCGGAGTCGCCCGCTGCACTGCCAGCGTCATAATGTCCCCTTCGGAAAAGACGCGTCTGAAGCACGTTTCCAGCGAGGATAGCGGGCGCGGGGCAGGCGGCAATTGATCGCCCGGCATGGATCTATGCCGTGACGTTATGGTTCCTCTAACGCGCTTCCATCAGGCAGTCGATGAAGTCCCGCACGAGCTGCGATTTCGGCCGGTCCGGCGGCAGAATCAGAAGGCTGCGACTGTGCACGGCCGGCTCGAACGGCCTCAGCACGATGCGGCTCTGGTCGTGGCCGGCGATGGCGTAGGGGCTGACGAGGCCGACCCCGACCCCTTCGCTGACGAGGGCGAACACCGTCGCGGCATAGATGGTTTCGACGACGACGTGCGGCGGCGCGGCCCCGGCCTCTCTCAGGATGTGGTCGAACCGCTGCCGCGCGCGATCCTCCGGCACATAGGCGACGAAGTCGACGCCGGAGAGGTCGTGCGGGCCGATGGTCTCGCGCGCCGCGAGCGGGTGGCCGAGCGGAATCGCGCAGAGCGCGCGCGGCTGCACGAAGACCTGATGGACGACGCCGGAGACGTCGATCTCGTCGGCCGCCAGCCCGACATCGAAGGCCCCCGAGGCGACGCCGTTGCGGACATCCCGCGAGGGCAGCACCATCAGCGTCACCGCGGCGTCCGGGCGCGCCGTGCGGAAGCGTTTCACCGCATTGGGCACGATCGAGGAACTCAGCGCCGACAGCGTCGCGACGCGCAACTGGCCGGCCCCGTAGTCGCGGATCCGCGCGGCCGTGGCGCGCAACTGGTCCATGCCGCGGAAGCTGGCCTCGACCTCGTCATAGAACAGGCGGCCTTCCGGCGTCGGCACGAAGCGGTTGCGGACGCGCGCGAAGAGCGCGAAGCCGAGCGTGCGTTCGAGCTCGGCGATGAGGCGGCTGACGCCGGGCTGCGTCACGCCCAGAACCTCGGCCGCGCGCGAGACCGTGCCCGCCTTCATCACCGCCGCGAACACTTCGATCTGCCGGTTGTTCATGCCCTTGGCGTCGCATGATGCGTCGGGCCTGTCGATTCCCCTCCCGTTGCCGATGGCGCCCCGGCCGGTGCATCACGCCCCCGAAAGATAATCCGGTTTCGGGCGTTCAGCCCGTCAGGGCGGTTGCGCAAGGAGACGAAGGCTCATAACTTAGAAGAATTCTAAATTATGTCGCGTCGTGATACCGCCCTGGCGCTGATCGCTCATGGGAGGGACCGTTGCCACGTCTGATGTCGAACCTCTCGGTTGTTCTGACCATGGCGACGGTGGCCGGCCTGGCCATGGCCGTGTCGGGCCACTGGCTGATCGACGGCCGGGCCGGCTCGTGGGTCTTTCTGGCGGGGACGATCCTGGCCTACCTGGCCGGCGGTGTCCCCGCCGGCTGGTGCGCGCTGAAGGCCTTGTGGCGCGACCACATCCTCGACATCGATCTCCTGATGATCGTCGCGGCGCTCGCGGCGGCAGCGGTCGGCGCCGCGCTCGAAGGCGCGATCCTGCTGACGCTGTTCAGCCTGTCGACGACGCTCGAGGAGCGGGCGATGGGCCGCGCCAAGCGTGCGATCGAGGCTCTGATGAGCCTGCGGCCGGAGACGGCCTTCCGCAAGGCGCCTCATGGCGGCGTCGAGGAAGTGCCCGCGGCCGATCTGCGGGTCGGCGATCTGGTGATCCTGCGCCCCGGCTCCCGGGTGCCGGCGGATGGGGTGGTCGTCTCCGGCCGGGGCTCGCTGGACGAATCCACGATCACCGGCGAGTCGATGCCGGTCCGCAAGGAGCCGGGCCAGCCGCTCTTCGAGGCGACGGTCAATCTCGACGCCGTGCTCGAGGCCCGGATCACGAAGAGCCTCGAGCACAGCACGGTGGCCCGGATGATCGCGCTGGTCACGGAGGCGCAGGCGGCGAAAGCGCCCTCCGAGCGGTTCAGCGCGTGGTTCGGACAGCGGTACACGACGGTCGTGCTCGTCGGATCCGTCGCGGCGCTCGGCGTCCTTCTCTGGCTTGGAAACGGCTGGGAGGTCGCCCTCTATCGCGCGGCGACCATGCTCGTCGCCGCGAGCCCCTGCGCGGTGGTCATCTCGGTCCCGGCCGCGATCCTGTCGGCGCTCTCCGCGGCCGCCCGTGGCGGCGTTCTCTTCAAGGGCGGCGCGGCGCTGGAGACCTTGGCTGGCGTCGAGGTCTTCGCCTTCGACAAGACCGGGACATTGACGGCCGGCCGGGCGATGGTGACGGACGTCGTTGCGCTCGACGGCGACGAAAGCGATGTTCTCTCCACGCTGGCGAGCCTGGAGGCGCATTCCGAGCATCATATCGCGGAGGCCCTGCGGCGCGAGGTCGTGCGGCGCGATCTGGCGGTCCGCGAGGTGCGCAAGGTGACGGCGCTGCCGAGCCTGGGGATCACCGGCGAAGACGAGGCCGGTCCCCTCTGGGCCGGGAATCGCCGCATGGCCGAGAGCATGGGCGCATCCGTCGATCACGGGGCACTCGGGACGCTCCAGGGCGCGGCCGAGACCGTCGTCTATCTGGGGCGCGGCGACCGTCTCCTCGGCGCCGTCAGCGTCGCCGACACGCCGCGCGAAACCTCGGCCGAGGCGCTGGCGGCGCTGCGGCGCAGCGGTGTCGGAACGATCCTCATGATGACGGGCGACAGGCGCGCCGTCGCGCTGCGGATCGGCGCGGAGCTGGGCCTGCGCGAGGACGAGGTCCACGCCGAGATGCTGCCGGAGGACAAGGTCAGGCTGGTCGCCGAAGCCGCGATGGCGCACAAGGTCGCATTCGTCGGCGACGGGGTGAACGACGCGGCGGCCTTGGCGCGTGCCGATGTCGGCATCGCCATGGGGGCCGCGGGCTCCGAGGTGGCGCTCCAGGCTGCCGATGTCGCGCTCCTTTCGGAGGATATGGGCCGGCTCGCCGCGGCTCACCGGCTGGCAAGGCGCGCCGCTCGGATCATTCGCCAGAACCTGGTCTTCGCGATCGGCGCGATGCTGGTTCTCGTGACCGGCGCCGCCTTTTTCGACCTGCCCTTGCCGCTGGCCGTCCTCGGGCATGAAGGCGGAACGGTCCTCGTCGTTCTCAACGGCTTGCGGCTGCTGAACGATCCGATCCGGGACGTGTCGCGGCCAGGCGCGCAGGCGCTCGGCAGCCCTCCGGCCGCGGTGCCGGTCGGCGTCGTCCCCGGTGGCCGCGCGGCCATGGGCAGGGACGCCGATCGGGAGACGGCGGCCTGAAGGACGTCCGCGCGGCGCTGCGCGGAAGGCCGGTGCCTTTCCGGGACCTAGGCCGCGTGCTTGCCGGGGACCGATGCAGCCGGCGGATCGCCGCCGGCGTTCCGTGTCCTGAGCTTGTCTTCCCATGCGAGGGCGTGGGCGACGATCTCTTGGAGGTCGTCGTGCTCGGGGGCCCAGCCGA
>QFQY01000060.1 GCA_003248805.1 Chelatococcus sp.
GCCTGGTGGAGCTGAGGGGATTCGAACCCCTGACCTCTGCAGTGCGATTGCAGCGCTCTCCCATCTGAGCTACAGCCCCAAGGCGCTGGCCTTCTAGGGCCTGCGTCGCGTCCGTGTCAATCGTTTCGCGCCGTGAGTTTTCACACGGTCGTGCGCGGCGGGCGGCGCGGCCTCCAAAACACTGCCCAAGAGGGATACCGATGCGTGCCGTTCTCGACGTGGTCCTGCTCGCCTTGCAGCTCTACGTGTGGATCCTGATCGCCTCGGCCGTGCTGAGCTGGCTGATCGCCTTCAACGTCGTCAACACGCGCAACCAGTTCGTCGCGACGATCTGGGATACGCTCTACCGGGTGACCGAGCCGGCCCTGCGGCCGATTCGCAACCGGCTGCCCAATCTCGGCGGCATCGACATCTCGCCGATCATCCTGCTGCTGATCATCTTCTTCATCCAGAGCGTCATCGCCCACTACATCTACCCGAACGTGTTCTGAGGCTTTCGAGCCGCAGCCCTGCGCTGGACTCGGGCCCGTCCGGGCGGGCGCGCATTCGACGCGCGGCGATCCCGCATGCCACTATGCTCGCGCACTGCAACCCGCGAGTCCTGACATGGCCCATGCCGACCTTTCCGCGTCCTATCGCACCCAGAACTGGAACCTGAGCAAGCCGTCGGCGCGCGGGCGCAAGGGCATCGTCGTCTCGCAGAGCCGGGAGGCGGCCGAGGCGGGTGCGGCCATCCTCGAGCAGGGCGGCAACGCGGCGGATGCGGCGGTCGCGGCCTGCTTCGCGCTGGCCGCCGTCGAGCCCTGGAACAGCGGCCTGGGCGGCATCGGCTTCGCGCTCGTCCTGAAGGCGGGCGAGAGCACGGCGCAGGTCGTCGATTTCGGCCCGGTCGCGCCGAGGAAGGCGGACCCGGCCGATTATCCGCTCACCGGCACGATCAAGAACGATCTCTTCACCTGGCCGGAGGTGGTCGGAGACCGCAATATCCACGGCCCGCTCTCCTTCTGCATTCCGTCCTCGGTCGCGGGCTATGCGAAGCTGAAGGAGGCGTTCGGCACCGCGCTGCCGATCGCCGAGGTGCTCGCCCCGGCAGTCGCTCTGGCGAAGCGCGGCCTGCCGGCCGACTGGTACACGACGCTCAAGATCTCCTCCTCGGCCTCGGTGCTGCGCCTCTATGCCGAGAGCGCCCGGATCTATCTGCCCAACGGCCTGCCGCCGGTGCCGCCCTATCAGGGCACGCCGGGCTTCATCCGCCTCGGCGAATTGCCGTCGACGCTCGAGCGCCTGGCCGAGGTCGGCCTGCAGGATTTCTACACCGGCGACATCGCGCGCCGGCTCGTCGCCGACATAGCCGCGGCGGGCGGCGTGGTCGATGCCGCCGATCTGGAGGGCTGCAAGCCCTTCCTCCGCGAGGCGCCGGCGCTCGACTGGCGCGGCACCCATCGCGTGCATACGGCGGGCGGGCTGACGGCGGCGCCGACGCTCGCCGCCGTCATGGACGGCATGGCCGATGCGGCGCTGCCGGAGGGCGGGCCGGACGAGGCCTGGTACGCGCGGCTCTCGACGGTGATGCGCGAGGCCTATCGCAGCCGCCTCGACGGTCTCGGCGCGGCCAACGCCGCCAAGGAGCCCGGCGACACCTGCACGACGCATCTGACCGTGGTCGACGGGGAGGGCACCCTCGTCTCCGTCACCACCACGCTGCTCTCCTCCATGGGCAGCCGCGTCGTCCTGCCCTCGACCGGCGTGCTGATGAACAACGGCATGATGTGGTTCGATCCGCGCCCAGGCTCGGCGAACGCGATCGCGCCGGGCGCCCGTCCGCTCTGCAACATGTGCCCGGTCATCGTGACGCCGAAGGACGGCTCCTGGCCGCGCATCGCCGGCGGCTCGTCGGGTGGGCGCCGGATTCTCGCCAGCGTCTACCAGACCCTGGCCTGGCTGCTCGATTTCGGCATGGACGTGGACGCGACCGCGCATCACCCGCGCATCGACGTGTCCGGTCCGGATTCGACGAATGCCGATCTGCGCCTGCCGGAAACGGTCCTGGCGGCGCTCGCCGAGGCGGGGCCGCTCTCGGTCGTCGAGCACGGCGTGCTGCCGATCAACTTCGCCTGCCCGAATTTCGTGAAGGTCGGGCCGGAAGGGGCCGAGGGCGTCAGCGACGCGGTCTCGCCCTGGTCGGCGGCGGTCGCGGCGAAGGGGTAGGCCTCCGAAGGGCCCGGATGGGGCCCTCCGTCGCCGTCATGGTCGGGCGTGACCCGACCATCTCGGGAACCAGAGACATCTGGTCATGCGGTTCCCGGGTCGAGCCCGGGAATGACGCTGCACACCGTCAGACCCGCTTCAGGCCCCACGGATACGGGGCGGAACCGGGCAGCATGCCGGTCAGGTTCTTGCGATAGGCCGTGCGGATGACGAACTGTCCCAGCGGGATGGTCGCCACCTCCTCCAGCGCCAGCCGTCCCAGCGTGATCGCGGCACGGCGCTGCGAGGCGATGTCCGGCGCGTAGAGCCATTGCTCGGCGAGTTCTTCCGCCTTCGGGCTGTTCCACCAGCCGAACCAGCCCTTCTCGCCCTGGCCGCGCACCAGGCTCGACAGGGCGGGGCTGCCCCAGCCCGGCGTCGGGCCGGTGGTGTGGAAGATGCTCCAGCCGCCCTTCTCCACCGGCTCGCGGCTGTTGCGGCGCTGGATGACCGTGCCCCAGTCGCTCGCGGCCATCTCGACGTTCATGCCGAGCTGCTTGAGCAGCTCGAAGGTCACGTCGCCCAGCGGGCCGATGTCCGGGAAGTCGGTCGGGTTGATGATGACGACCTTCTCGCCGGCATAGCCGGAGGCCTTGAGCGCGGCCTTGGCCTGCTCGAGATTGCCAGGCATCAGGTCTTCCTGCTCGCCATCATAATAGGGCGTTCCCCGCCACCACAGGCTGCGGCAGGTCTGCCAGGCGGTCGTATCGTCGCCCTGCGTCGCCCGCATGTAGTCTTCCTGGACGACCGCCATGCGGACGGCGGCGCGAACCTTCGGGTTGTTGAAGGGCGGCTGCAGGTGGTTGAGGCGCATGATCGAGCCGCGGCCCGCCTTGTCGATGACCTCCCGCTTGATGTCGGGGTTGCCCGCCAGCATCGGCTGAAGGTCGGTCAGCGGGCGCTCCCACCAGTCGACCTCGCCCTTCATCAGCGCGTTGGCGGCGGTCGCGGGGTCGGGCAGGATCTGCCATTCGATGGTCTTGAAATGGGCGACCTTGCCGCCGGCGTTGCGGCTTGGCGGCTCGCTGCGCGGCTTGTAGCCGTCGAACTTCTCATAGGTGACCTTGCTGCCGGAGACGTAGCCGGAGGCGACGAACTTGTAGGGGCCGGAGCCGATCATCTCCGTGACCTGCTTGGTCGCGTCCGTCAGTGCGAGCCGCTCTGGCATGATGAAGGGCGGCTGGTCGGCCTTGGACAGGCAGTCGAGCATCAGCGGGAAGGGGCGGGTCAGCTTGATCTCGATCGTGCGGTCGTCGGGCGCGCTCCAGCTTTCGACCACGCGGGCGAGAAGCTGGCCGTAGGGGTCGCGCTGGGTCCAGCGCTTCAGGCTCTGCACGCAGTCCTTGGCGAGAACCGGCGCGCCGTCGTGGAACGTCAGGCCGTCGCGCAGCTTGATGCTCCAGGTCTTCTGGTCGGCCGAGACCGTGTGCCCCTCGGCCATCTGCGGCTGCGGGTTGGAGTCGAGATCCTGCCCGTAGAGCGTGTCGAAGACGTAATAGCCGTGGTTGTTGGTGACGGTCGCGGTCGTCCAGATCGGATCGAGCGAGGAGAGGTTCGCCTGCGGCACGAATTTGAGCAGGGTCGCGCTGGCGCTCTGCGCCTGCGCCGGAGCGGCGAAGCGGCCGAGCGCGGCGGCTGCGACCGTTCCCTTCAGGAATGTGCGGCGTTTCATATCGGTATCCCTAACTTGTCGCGTGAAACAGATGATGAGGCGGTCGGCCGCGGCTTCTTGCATGATCTTTCGACGTCGCCGGCCTTTCGCGTTCGATCAGTCGAAACCCAGGAAATTCGGGCTGTCCGAGATCTTCGGCGCCGCGGCCAGCTTCGCTATCTCGGGCACCGGGCGGGCGGTGCGGGCGTCGCCGGCCAGCACCGCCTCGAGCGCGGCCGCCACGGCCAGCACCTTGGCGTCGCCGCCGCGCGGGCCGACGATCTGCAGGCCGAAGGGCATGCCGTTGCGGTCGAGGCCCACGGGCAGCGAGATCGCCGGATGGCCGACGACGGTCACGGCATAGGCCATGGCGAGCCAGTGGAAATAGGTCCGCGTCGGCTTGCCGTCGATCTCGGCCGGGTAGAGCTCGGTCCAGGGGCGCGGGCTCAGCGTGATCGCCGGGGCGAGAATGACGTCGTAGCGTTCGAAGAAGCTCTGCCAGCGATGGTAGAGCACCGTCTGCTGCTTCAGCGCGCGGGTGATGTCGAGCGGGCCGTAGCGCAGCCCTTCCTCGACATTCGCGCGCACATTCGGCCCGACCTTCTCGGGCGTGTCGCGGACGCGCTCATACATGCCGGCGAGGAAGGAGACCGCGCGCAGAACCTCGAAGGTCTCGTCCGTGCCCGAGCAGTCTGGCGTCGCCTGGTCGGCGGCGGCGAACAGGTGGCTGAACAGGCCGGTCTTCTCGGCGAAGACCTCGCGGATGTGCTTCTCCGTCGGCGCGAAGCCGAAATCGGGCGTCAGCGCGACATTGAGCGAGGCGAGGTCGACATGGCCGGGGCGGGCGAAGTCCTCCGCCAGGCGCACGGTCTTGCCGTGGATCGTGGTCGAAAGTGGGTCGACCGCGTCGTCGCCGACCATGGTCGAGAGCAGCAGGCACAGGTCGGGCACGGTCCGCGCCATCGGCCCGAGCACCGAGAGCGGGTTCCAGCCGAGCGGCCGCTTGTCGCTGGGCACGAGGCCCGGCGAGGGGCGGAAGCCGACGATGCCGTTATAGGCGGCCGGGTTGCGCAGCGAGCCGCCGGTGTCGGAGCCCGTCGCGATCGGCACCATGCCGGTGGCGAGCGCGACGCCCGAGCCGCCCGAGGAGCCGGCGGCGCATTTCGACGGGTCGAAGGGATTGCCGGTGGCACCGTAGACGGCGTTGCGGGTGTTGGCGCCCGCTCCCCATTCCGGCGTGTTGGTCTTGCCGACGACGATGGCCCCGGCCGCGCGTGTCTTGGCGACGATGAGCTGGTCCTCGGTCGGCACGAAATCGGCGAAGAGCGGGCTGCCATAGGTGGTGCGCAGGCCGGCGACGGTCTCCAGGTCCTTCACGCCGAGGGGCAGGCCGTGCAGCGCCCCCAGCGCCTCGCCCCGCGCCGTCGCCTCGTCGGCCGCCTCGGCCTCCTTGCGCGCGCGCTCGTCGTCGCGGGCGACCATGGCGTTCACCGCGGGGTCGACCGCGTCGATGCGCGTGATGCAGCTCTCGAGGAGTTCGCGGGCGGAGAGTTTCTTGGCGCCGATAAGCGCGCGCGCCGCGACGGCGCTGAGGTCACAGGGTTCGGTCAAGATCGCAGGCCCTTCATTGCATCGTGCCCGTCGCAAGCTCTATGCCGCGAGGGCGGCGCGAGGCTGGAGCATGGAGGGGCCGATGTCCATCCCGGGTAAGAACGATGGTGCGGGAGCCCGCGCATGGCGGACGGCCGAGGAAGGCCTGCACCTGTCCGTGCGCCTGACTCCACGCGGCGGGCGCGACGCCCTCGACGGGCTGGAGCGCCTTTCCGACGGGCGTGAGGTCCTCAAGGCCCGGGTCCGCGTGGCCCCGACCGAGGGCGAGGCCAATGCGGCGCTGATCGCGCTGCTGGCGCGCGCGCTCCGTCTACCGCGTTCGGCCGTCTCGCTCGCGGCGGGCGCGACGGCTCGGCTGAAGACCGTGGCGCTCTCGGGCGATCCGGAGGATCTGGTCGCCCGGATCGAACGGGCGGTCGCGGGCCGAGGCACGGATCGCACTTGACGAAACCGTCGCGCTGCTGTTCCAGAGAGGCATGGACACGAGCGCGACCACCTTTCCGGAGCGGCTCACGGAAGGCTACCGGGCCTTTCTGGACGACCGTTTCCCCAGTGAGAGACAGCGTTACGAGCGCCTTGCCGAAAGCGGCCAGACGCCGAAGATCCTGCTGGTGGGCTGTTGTGACTCGCGGGTGTCCCCGGAGGTCATCTTCGATGCGCGGCCGGGCGAGATGTTCGTGGTCCGCAACGTCGCCAACCTCGTGCCGCCCTTCTCGCCCGACGATCAGCTTCACGGCACCTCCGCCGCGCTGGAATACGCGGTGCAGGCGCTGAAGGTCGAGCATATCGTCGTGCTCGGCCACGCCCAGTGCGGCGGCATCCGCGCTTTCGCCGACGACGCCCAGATGCCGCTCTCGCCGGGTGACTTCATCGGCAAATGGATCACGCTGATCGGCCCGGCCGCCGAGCGCACCGGCGGGCGGGCGCATAACGAGATGCTGGACACCTATGCCGAGCGCCTCGCCCTGCACTCGATCCAGCAATCGCTCGCCAATCTGCGCACCTTCCCCTGTGTCCAGATTCTCGAGGAGAAGGGCCGGCTGCATCTGCACGGCGCCTATTTCGGCGTCGCGAGCGGCGTGTTGATGATCCTCGATCCCGTGACCGGCCAGTTCGTCCCGGCCGTCGGCGAGATGCCGAAGAAGGTCCAGATGATCCGCTGCGTCTGATCGCGGCTCAGCCGCGCGGGCGGATCGTCGCCAGCAGCGCCTGCCCCGAAGCCAGGACGAGCCGCTCCGGCCCGCCCGTCTCGATCCTCAGGGCGTCGCCCGCGGGGATGGCGAAACCCGTCTCCCCGAGGCGCCCGGAAACGGCGTCGATGGCGGCGTAGAGCAGATGCGTTCCCGGCTCCAGTGCCAGGCTCTCGCCCGGCGCGGGCGCCAGCAGCGCGATGGCGCGCAGCGCGCGATAGGCGATCAGGTTCACCACCTCGACGGGGCCGGCCTCCAGGCGGCTGGTGACCGGCGTGCCGCCGTCGTAGCGCACGGGCCGGAGCGGCTCCCTGAGGTCGATCTCGCCGTCCGGCGTCTCCAGCACCAGGCCATGGCCGGCGACCACCGCCTGCAGCCGCTCATAGCCCGTCAGGTCGGAGAACGGGCCGGGCGCGACGATCCCCGTCCGTCCGAAGCGCCAGATCATGCCGCGCCAGTCGCCGGGCGGCGTTCCGGGCCGGTATTCGCCGGCGATGTCGACCGTCACGCCGCCGCCGTTCTTCCACGGCGTGCTGACGAAGCCGGAGGATGCCAGTGGAGTCATGAGGGCGGTGCTCATGGGAAGCGCTCAGCCTTCGTCGGCGAGGGGGTGGAGGTCGCGGACCATGCTCTTCAGCCGCTCGTCCAGCACATGGGTGTAGATCTGGGTGGTGGCGATGTCGGCATGGCCGAGCAGCTCCTGCACGACGCGCAGATCGGCGCCGTTCTGGAGCAGATGGCTGGCGAAGGCGTGGCGCAGGACGTGCGGGCTGAGCGTCGCGGATACGCCTGCGGCCCCGCCCAGCGCCTTGAGATCGCGCGCGAAGGCCTGCCGGGTCAGGTGCCCGCTCTCCGAATCGGAGGGAAACAGCCATTTGCCGCCGGCGCCGTCCGCTTCGCGCAGGGCGGAGAGCCAGGCGCGCGCCGCCTCCCGGGCATCCTCGTTCAAGGGCACGAGCCGTTCCTTGTCGCCCTTGCCGCGCACGATCAGGAAGCGTTCCCGCGTCGTCGCGGCCGAGAGCGGCAGCGCGATCAGCTCGGAGACGCGCAATCCCGTCGCGTAGAGCATCTCGATCAGGCAGCGCATGCGCAGGGCCTTGAGCCGCTGCGCCGGCGTCGCCTCGGCGCGCAGGCAGTCCGCGCGCGTGGCCGCGATCAGCCTGTCGACATCGGAGACCGAGACGACCTTGGGCAGCGGCCGGCCCTGGCGAGGCCCTTCGATCGCGGCGGCGGGGTCGCCCGGGCTCAGCCCCTCCGTGTAGAGGAAACGATGGAACTGGCGCACGGCCGAGAGCCGCCGCGCCGCCGAGGAGGCCTTCAGCCCGCGCGCCGCCAGATCCCCGAGCCAGTCGCGGATGTCCTGCGCGCCGACATCGCCGAGGCTGCGCCCCCCGAGGAAGCCGAGATAGTCCTCGACGTCGCGCTCATAGGCGTCGAGCGTGTTGCGCGCCGCGCCGCGCTCGGAGGCGAGCATGTCGAGGAAGGCGGAGAGGCGCGCGCGTCCGGCTCCCTTCATCGTGCCGGCCCCTGTGCGCGTCCGGTCATTTCGGCTGCAGCCGCGATGGCGGCACGATCTCGACCATGTCGCGCGGAACCGGCTTCACGAAGGTGACGAGCGCGATCATCCCGCCGAAGACGAGCCCGCCGAGGAGGGCGAGAAAGGCCAGGAAACGGAACAGCGTCGGCACGGAGGGCGGCCTCGGGTTGTCGTCGTCCGGAGCGGAACCCCTCGGTTATCCCGATGCCGGGCCGGCGATGCAAGGGCGCGGATGGCGCGGCAGGCCGGAAGCACCCGCCGAAACCGTCCCCAGGGAGACATGACGCCGGCTGAAGGCTCGTGCTACAGGGGCGCGAGGAAACCCTGTCCACAACACGCATCGCATGCCGATCCCCGTCACCATCGACTGCCCCGACCGGGCGGAACTGCGCCGCCGCCTCGGGCAGCGTGCCGTCGTGCTGGTCGGCATGATGGGCTCCGGCAAGAGCTCCGTGGGGCGCCGCCTCGCCAGCCGGCTCGGCCTGCCCTTCGTCGATGCCGATACCGAGATCGAGACCGCCGCCGGCATGTCGATCCCGGAGATCTTCGCCGAGCGCGGCGAGGCCGAGTTCCGCGACGGCGAGCGTCGCGTCATCGGCCGCATCCTGACCACCCGCGCCCCGCTGGTGCTCGCCACGGGCGGCGGCGCCTTCATGAACGCGGACACGCGCGCGCGCATCGCCGAACTCGGCGTCTCGGTCTGGCTCAAGGCGGAGCCGGAGGTGCTGATGCGGCGCGTGCGCAAGAACACGAAGCGGCCCCTGCTCCAGACCGCCGATCCCGAGGCGACGCTGCGCCGCATGCTGGCCGAGCGCGAGCCGGTCTACGCGCTCGCCGATCTCGAGGTGATCTCGCGCGAGGAGCCGCACGAAGTCGTCGTCGACGAGATCGTCGCGGCGCTCGGCCGGCATCTGCCCGCCCCACCGAACGACAGCGAAGAATGAGCATGGCCGATCGCGACATCACCTCCTCGGGCGCCATCGTCGTGCCCGTCGCGCTCGAGGGGCGCGGCTACGACATCCATATCGGCCGCGGCGGGCTCGCCCGGGCCGGCGCCCTGATCGCGGCGCTGGCGCCCGGCGCGAAGGTGGCGCTCGTCACCGACGAGCATGTCGCGGCGCTCCATGCCCCGGCCCTGGAGGAGGGGCTGCGGAACGCCGGCATCGCCGTCTCGCGCGTGGTGATTCCGCCGGGCGAGGCCTCGAAATCCTATGCCCGCCTCGCCGCCGTCTGCGACGCGCTGCTGGAGGCGAAGGTCGGGCGCGACGATCTGGTCGTCGCGCTCGGCGGCGGCGTGGTCGGCGATCTCGCGGGCTTCGCGGCCGCCGTCCTGCGCCGGGGCGTTCGCTTCGTGCAGGTGCCGACCTCGCTGCTGGCGCAGGTCGATTCCTCGGTGGGCGGCAAGACCGGGATCAACTCGCCCCATGGCAAGAACCTGATCGGCGCCTTCCATCAGCCGGTGCTGGTCATCGCCGACACCGCGCTGCTCGACACGCTGAGCGAGCGCGAATTCAAGGCCGGCTATGCCGAGGTGGTGAAATACGGGCTGATCGGCGATCCCGCCTTCTTCGACTGGTGCGAGGCGAACTGGAGCCGCATCATCGCCGGCGGGCCGGAGCGCGACCATGCGGTCGCCGTGTCCTGCCGTGCCAAGGCGGCGATCGTCGCCCGCGACGAGCGCGAGGACGGCGACCGGGCGCTGCTCAACCTCGGCCACACCTTCGCCCATGCGCTGGAGCGGCTGACGAACTACGAGTCCGCGCGGCTCGTCCATGGCGAGGCGGTGGCGATCGGCCTCGCGCTCGCCTTCCGCTTCTCGCAGAGGCTCGGGCTGTGCCCGGGGCAGGATGCGCTGCGCGTCTCCCGCCATCTCGACGCGGTCGGCCTGCCGAGCCGCCTGTCGCAGGTGCCGGGCGGCGCCGGCAGCGCCGAGGCGATCGTCGAGGCCATGGCCCAGGACAAGAAGGTCAAGCGCGGTCAGCTCACCTTCATCCTCGCCCGGGGCATCGGCCGGAGCTTCATCGCGCCGGGGATCGCGGCGGAGGACGTCCGCGCCTTCGTCGAGGCGGAGCTCTCGGCCGAGGGCCGCAGCGCCTGAGGGGGCATGCTCGCGCTCGATCACCTGACTGTCATCGCCCCGACCCTCGCGGAAGGCGTCGCGCATGTCCGGGCCTGCCTCGACATCGACGTGCCGTTCGGCCAGCGTCACGCCTATATGGGCAGTTGGAACCACCTGCTGCAGCTGGGGGGCATGACCTATCTGGAGATCGTCGCGCTCGATCCGGAGGGGCAGGCGCCCGGGCGCGCCCGCTGGTTCGGCCTCGACGATCAGGGCAGGGTCAGGCGCGAATGGGACGCCGGGCGCAGGCTTCGCGGCTGGGTCGCCCGGACCGACGACATCGACGCCGTGCTGGCCGGGCGGGAGGCGCTCTTCGGCCGCAAGGTCTCGCTGCCGATGGACGCCCCGTCCTTCGAATTCGCGATCCCGGACGATGGGTCGCTGCCGCTCGACGGCGGCCTGCCCTCCGTCATCGACCGGCGCGGCCGGCCGCGCTCCATGACGACAATCGCCGACCTGGGCGCGCGGCTGCTGGATTTTTCGCTCGAGCACCCGCAGGCCGAGGCCATCGCGGCGCTGCTGCGTGAAATCCCGGTCGACCGGCCGCCGCGCATCGCCCGGGGGAGCGAGCCGCGCTATCGCGCCCGGATCGACACGCCGCGAGGCGTCAGGGAGCTCTTCTGAAGCGGCGCCTGCCGCAGCAGCCCTTGCTTCAGGGGCTGAACACCAGCACGAGATAGACGAAGAACACGGCGAGATGCACCGCGCCCTCCAGCATGGTGGTGCGCGTGCCGGTGAAGGTCAGCGTCGAGAGCAGCAGCGTCATCGCCAGCAGCACCATGTTGGCCGGCGAGAGACCCAGCGTCACGCTCTGGCCGGTGATGAGCCCGATGGTCAGCACCGCCGGCACCGTCAGGCCGAGCGTCGAGGCGGCGGCGCCGAGGCAGAGGTTGATCGCGCGCTGGAGCTGGTTGCCGGTGATCGCGCGCAAGGCCGCGATGCATTCCGGCGTGAACACCACCATGGCGATCAGGATGCCGCCGAGCGCGACCGGCGCGCCGAGCTGCGCGATGCCGTGGTCGAGCACCGCCGCCAGGCTCTTCGACAGGATGACGATCGGCAGGATGTTGGCGAGCAGCAGCCCGACATGCGGCAGGATCGCGCGGGCCGAGTTCTTCTCCTTCGGGGAGGCGGAGGCGGGCTTGTCGAACGGCTTGCCGGTCTCCGGGTCGGGCTCGCGGAAGAACATGCGGTGCCGCCCGGTCTGCAGGATCAGGAACGAGCCGTAGAGCGCGACCGTGAACAGCGAGAAGGCGACCGCCTGGAAGGAGGTCAGCGTTCCGTCCGGCGTCGAGCTGGTGAAGTTCGGCAGGATCAGCGGGATCACCGTGAGCGGAATGATCACGGCGAGATAGGAGGTCGCACCCTTCAGATTGTAGTGCTGCTGGAAATGGCGCAGCCCGCCGAGCAGCAGCCCGATTCCGACCACGCCGTTCAGCACGATCATCAGCACCGCGAACATCGTGTCGCGGCCGAGCGTCGGCGCGCCTTTCGCGCCCAGCATCACGGCCGCGATCAGCGCCACCTCGATGATGACGATCGACAGCGTCAGGATCAGCGTGCCGTAGGGCTCGCCCAGCCGATGCGCAAGTTCCTCCGCTTCGTGCACGACACCGAACGCCGACCAGATGATGACGCCGAGCAGCCAGGCGAAGACGAGCGCGGCCCGCACGGGCTGGCCGAGGCCGCCGAGCAGGCTGTCGCCGATCAGCAGGAAGGCGGCGACGGTCGCCCAGGCGGCGGCGAGGCGGATGATCATCGATGGCACGGGCGGGGCGACTCCTTGGCTGGCGGCGGGACGGGGGCCTGCGCGGCCGGCGACGACGCCGACGGAGGCCACCTCCCGCTTACCACGACAACGACGCCGTGCACGCTTTGGTTCGCGCGCAAATTGCCGCGCCGCCGCTCGCGCGCCGGCTCAGGGCCCGGGCGGGTAGTTGCCGATCCCGATCGACTCGACGCCGATCTTGTCGAAACTGTGCACGAACAGGCTGTCCTCGCCGAGTTCGATGATGTTGTAGTTCGCGACGCCCGCGGCCCATGTGCAGTCCGGCGAGCCGGGTTCGAGCACGATCTGGTGGCTGCAGCCCCGGCCGGCCGTGAACGGGATGCCGCCCGGCAGCACGCCCGTCAGCGGCAGATGGATATGGCCGATGAAGAGGTGGCGGATGCCGCCCGGATGGGCCTTCAGCCGCGCCAGGAACGCCTCCGGCTCGTGCAGGCAGATCTTCTCGAAATGCGCCACGCCGAAGGGCAGCGGCGGATGGTGCATGAAGATCGTCGCAGGCCTCTCGCCCGCTTCGCTCAGCGTCTGGTCGAGCCAGGCGAGGCGCTGCTCGCAGAAGCGGCCGCCGCTCCAGCCGGCTTCGTGCGTGTCGAGGAAGACCAGCCGGCCGATCGCGCCGGGCGCGTCGATGAAGGACTGCACGAAGCCGTTGCCGTCCACCGGCGCCTCGGGGAAGCGGGCCCGGAAATTCGCGCGGTCGTCATGGTTGCCGAGCAGCAGCTTGACCGGGACGGTCAGACGCCCGGTCAGGTCGGCGAGGATCTCGTAGGCTTCCGGCTCGCCGTAATGCGTCAGGTCCCCGGTGACCGCGACGAGGTCGGCATCGGCATGACGGGCGTTGACGTCCTCGACGATGGTCGCGAGGCGCGCCGCGGAATCGACGCCGTAGATCGTCTCGCCGCGCGGCCGGACATGGATGTCGGTGATGTGGATGATCTTCATCGGAGCGGTCTTCGGTTCACGGGGGCGGGTTTCTCGGGACGAGGGCCGCCCGGTCGGTCAGGATAGGGGCCCGCGGAGCGTCGCCGCGCCGCGGGCCGAAGTCACGGGCGATCAGGCGCCCTTCATCATGTCGTTGGTGACCTTGACGATCTCGGCGAGCGCGGCCTCGGGCTGCTTCTCGCCGCGCATCACCTGGCCGATGATGTCGCGCTGGGCGCGCCAGATGCGCACGGTGTTCCCGCCCGGATAGGCGCCCCACGGGCCGGCGCGGTCGACCTGGGTGATCGGCGCCTTGTAGGCCGGGTTCTTGTCGTAGAACGGGCCGAGATACTCGGGACCGGCGGCGCGCAGATTGGTCGGCAGGTAGCCGGTCATCTCGACGACGATCTTCTGGGATTCGGGGCCGGTCACGAACTTGATGAAGTCCCAGGCGGCCTGCTGCTTGGCGGCGTCGCGCGCCAGCGTCACCACCGCGTTGCCGCCGGTCGGGATGCGGCCCTTGGCCTTGTCCTGGATCGGGAACTTGGTGGTGCCGAGCGTGAACTTGTCGCCGATGAGCCCGGTGACCTGCGTCAGGTTCGCCGGCGTCGAGAAGAAGATGCCGATCTTGCCGGCGCCGAACTGCTGGCGGCTCTGCTCCCAGTCGATCAGCTGCATGCCGCCATCGGTGACGAAGCGGCGGAAGGTCTTGAGCGCGTTCAGGCCGACCGGGCCGTCGAAGGCGATCTTGTCGTCGGCGGTGAGCAGGCTGCCGCCGGCCTGGGTGATCATGGCCTCGAACAGCCAGCTGTCGGGCCAGCCATGCACGTCATAGGCGATGCCGTTGATGCCGGCGGCCTTGTCGTTGATCTTGCCGGCGAGGACGATCAGCTCGTCGAAGGTGGTCGGCATGTTGGCCGGGTCGCCGCCGGCCTTCTTCACCAGCTCGGCGTTGAAATACATGATCGGGTTGGAGGCGTTGAACGGGATGCCGTACTGCACGCCGTCGACCTTGCCGAGCGCCAGCAGGGTCTCGGCATAGTTCGCCTTCCGGAACTCCGCGCCTTCCTTGGCCAGCAGCTCGTCGATGGCGTTGATCTGCTTGCGCTTGGCGAGCGTGCGCGCGAGTTCCGGCATCAGGTGGAAGCCGGAATAGTAGATGTCGGGCAGCTGGTTGGTCAGGGCCGCGCGCAGCACGGTCTGGTGGCCCTCGTCATAGTTCGTCGCCGGGGCGCGGAACTGGATCTTGATGTCGGGGCGCTTCTTCATGAACTCGGCCGCGACCGGCTCGTGGAAGCGCGCGAAGCTCGGCAGGCAGTACAGCACGTCGAGCGTGACCTGCTGCTGAGCGCGGGCGGCGGCCGGCACGAGCATGGAGGCGGAAGCGGTCAGCATCAGCGAGCGTCTGGTGATCTGCATGGGATATCTCCGGTCGAAGGGGGCTGGGCAAAAACGGCTGCTGGGTGCGCGGGGGATCGCCGGCTATTTCACGCCGGTCATGGTGATGCCCTGCACGAAGCGGCGGCGGGCGAAGAGGTAGAGGACGACGAGGGGCGCGGTGATCATCGTCGCGCCGGCCATCAGGCTGCCGTAATTGGCGCCGGCCTCGGAGCCGACGAAATAGAGCATGCCGAGCGGCGGGGTGGCGTACTCGACCCGCTGGATCACGATCATCGGCCAGTAGAGATCGTTCCAGTGCGCCACGATCGAGAAGATCGAGAAGGCCGCGATCGAGGGCCAGGCGCTCGGCACGACGATGCGCCAGAGGATCTCGAACTCGCCCATGCCGTCGACGCGCGCCGCCTGGATGATCTCGTCCGGGAAGGTCTTGAAGGCCTGCCGGAACTGGAAGATCGCGAAGACGGAGAGGAAGAAGGGCAGCATCAGCGAGAAGTAGCTGTCGAGCAGCCCGGTCTGCGCCAGCGACAGGTAGAGCGGCAGCGCCGGCACCTGGATCGGCACGGAGAGCCCCGCGATCACGAAGGCGAACAGCGTGGCCCGGCCCGGGAAGCGCAGCTTCGCCAGCGCATAGGCCGCCGGGATCGCGGTCAGGAGCTGGATCACCAGGATGCCGAGGCAGACGATCACGCCGTTGAGCATGAAGCGCGCGAGCGGCGCCACCGTCAGCGCGTCGCGATAGTTCTCGATCGCGTGGAAGGAGCGCGGGAGCGGGTCGAGGCCGGAGGTCAGGATCTCGCCCGGTGCGCGGATCGAGGTCAGCACCATCCAGACAAAGGGCAGCAGCATCAGCGCCGCCCCGGCGATGAGGACGCCGTGGACCGCGAGCAGGCGGATCGTCGCGCCCGCGCCGCGATGCGCCCGGGGCAGGGCGGGGGAGGTCGCGATCGCGCTCATGAGTAATGCACCCGCCGGTCGATCTGGAACGCCTGCACGATCGAGAAGGCGAGCATGAAGGCGAGGAAGATCACGGTCAGCGCGGCCGCGTAGCCCATCTTGAAGTACTGGAACCCCTCCAGATAGATCGCGTAGAGCAGCACCTCCGTGCCGTCGCGCCCCTGCGTGATCACGGCCACCGTGTCGAAGACCTTGAAGGCGGTGATGGAGGTGGTGACGGCGACGAACATCGTCGTCGGCGCGAGCTGCGGCCAGGTCACCGTCAGGAAGCGGTCGATCGCGCCGCCGGCGCCGTCCACCGAGGCCGCGTCGTAGAGATCGCGCGGGATCGCCGAGAGACCGGCCAGGAACAGCACCATGTTGAAGCCGGCGATCTGCCACAGGCCGATCGCGGCGAGCGTCGGGATCAGCAGCGCCGGATCGGAGAGGAAGGCGATCTCCGGCAGGCCGAGCGCGCGGAAGGCGGCGTTCACCGGCCCGAGCCGGGGATGCAGCATGAACTGCCAGACGGCCGCCATCGCGATGATGGTCGAGGTCACGGGCAGGAAATAGATCACCTCGTAGATGCCGCGGCTCCTGCCGCGGCCATGGATGAGGATCGCGAGCAGCAGGCCGAGCAGGACGCCGCCGGGCAGCAGGATCGCGACATAGAGCAGCGTGTTGACGATGGCGCGGCGGAAGACCGGGTCGGACGTCGCGCGCAGGAAGTTCTCGGCGCCGACCCAGCGCGTCGACAGGGCGCCGAGCTCGTAGTCGGTGAAGGCGAGCACGAGCAGGCAGGCCATCGGCGCCAGCACCAGCGCCAGGAAGAGCAGCGTCGAGGGCGCGACGAAGAGCGCGCCGGTCAGGCTCTCGCGCAGCCGCCGGCGCTTCGCGGCGGAGACGATCCCGCCGCCCGCGAGGATCGAGGCGTTCGCGAGGCTCATGACGCGACCGCCGGGCTCGCGGCCGCATGCGGCGCCTGGCGCTCCGGCGCGAGCTCGGCGGCGATGCGCCGGCCCTCGGCATCGAAGACGTGCATCCGCGCCGGGTCGAACGAGACGGAAACCGTGTCGCCGTGCTCGAGCCGCGCGGCCTCCGCGTCGCTCGGCACCCGTGCGACCAGGGCGGCCGGCTCGTCGCCGGCGAGGTCGAGATGGATATGGCGCTCGGAGCCGTGATGCTCGTTGCGGCGGACATGGCCCGTCAGGGCGCCGCCGGGTCCCGGCCGCAGCGTCAGGGCCTCGGGGCGGATGCCGACCGCGACGGGCGTCCCGCGGACTGCGGAGAGGCGCAGCGCGCTGGGCTGGCCCGCGACGGCGACGATGCCGTCGGCATCGACCTCGCCCGGCAGCACGTTGATCGCCGGCGAGCCGATGAAGCGCGCGACCGAGAGCGTGGCGGGGCGCTCGTAGAGCTCGGCCGGCTTGCCGACCTGCAGCAGCCGCCCGCCTTCCAGCATCGCCACGCGGTCGGACATGGTCATGGCCTCGACCTGGTCATGCGTGACGTAGACGAAGGTGGCGCCGAGCCGCGCATGCAGATCGGCGAGCTCGTCGCGCATGTGGACCCGCAGCTGGGCGTCGAGATTGGAGAGCGGTTCGTCCATCAGGAACAGGCTCGGCTGGCGCACCATGGCGCGGGCGAGCGCGACGCGCTGGCGCTGGCCGCCGGAGAGCTGGCCGGGCCGCCGTCCGAGCAGCGGCTCGATCTTGAGCTGCGCCGCCACGGCCCTGACGTCGGCCGCGATGCCGGCCGTGAGCCGCCGGTAGCGCGGCGACAGGCGCCGGATCAGCGGCAGCCTCTCCGCCAGAGAGAGCCGGCTCATCGTCAGCGGCACGGCGATGTTGTCGAAGGCGCTCATATGCGGATAGAGCGCGTAGCTCTGGAACACCATGGCGATGTTGCGCGCGCTCGGCCCGAGATGGTCGACCGGCCGCCCGCCGATCGAGACGCTGCCGCGATCCTGCAGTTCGAGCCCGGAGAGAATCCGCAGCAGGGTCGATTTTCCGCAGCCCGAAGGGCCGACCAGGGAGAGGAATTCGCCGGGCGCGACATCGAGCGAGATGTCGTCGAGGACGGGCGCCGGGCCGAAGGACTTCGAGATGCCCGAGAGCTTCAGCCCGTCACTCATGAACTCTGTTCCGCTGCGCTGCCTGGCCGTCCCGGACGGCGATGGGCGCTGCGGTAGTGCCGCTACATGTCAGTCCGGTGACAGTTTGTGCGTCCGCGAACGGAATTCTCGCACCGCGTCAAGGTCGGTCATGAGCCGGCAAATGACGGCACGGCAGATGCGCGAGACGCCTCCGGTCCCCGATGGGGCTCAGGCGGCGTCGGGCGTTCCGGCCTTCGCCTTCCGGATCGCGTGCCAGATGCGCTGCGGCGTCGCCGGCATGTCGATATGCGTCACGCCGAGCGGACGCAGCGCGTCGAGGATCGCGTGGATGACGGTCTGCGGGGCGCCGATGCAGCCGGCCTGGCCCGAGCCCTTGGCGCCGAGCGGGTTGGAGTCGGTCGGCAGCTCGATCATGGTCAGGTCGAAGGCGGGCAGGTCGGCGGCGCGCGGCACCGCATAATCCATGAAGGTCGCGCTCAGGAGCTGGCCGCTGTCGGCGTCATAGCGCGCCTCCTCCATCAGCGCCTGGCCGATGCCCTGTGCCAGCCCGCCATGCACCTGGGACTCGGTCAGCAGCGGATTGACCAGCCGGCCGTAATCGTCGACCGCGACATAGGAGACGAGTTCGAGCCCGCCCGTCTCGGGGTCGATCTCGACCTCGGCCACCTGCGCGCCGTTGGGGAAGGTGATCGGCGCGTCGCGGCGGGCGCCGTGGCTGGCCAGCGCCTTGCCCGTGGTCTCGCGGACATGGCGCGCCACGGTCGTCAGATCGACCTCGCCGGCCGCCGCGTCGCCCCGTGCCGGTGCGCGGAACCGGCCGGCCGCGAAGCCGAGCGTGTCGGCCTCCGCCTGCAGCAGTTGCGCGGCATGGGGCCGGGCGGTCTCGATCAGCGCCCGCGCTGCGAGCACGAGCGCGCCGCCGCCCATGATGAGCGAGCGCGCCCCGCCATGGCCTGCGCCGGTCGGCACGCGGGCCGTGTCGCCCTGGACCAGCGTGAACCGTGTCACGGGCAGCCCCAGTTCCGCGGACATGATTTGCGCGAAGCTGGTCTCGTGACCCTGCCCGTTGGACTGCGTGCCCACCGCCATGTCGACGCCGCCGTCGCCACGGAACGAGAGCCAGCCATCCTCGTTCGGGTTGCCGCGCGAGGTCTCGAGGAAGCAGCCGATCCCGAAGCCGCGCAGCTTTCCGCGCTTGCGCGCCGCCGCGCGGCGCTTGCGGAAGCCGGCGCGATCGGCCGCCTCCAGCACCCTGTCGAGGTTGTCCGCGAAGGCTCCGCAGTCCAGCACGGCTCCGAGCGGCTTGGCATAGGGAAAGCGCCTGATGAAGTTGCGCTTGCGCAGGGCGGCGGGGTCGATCCGCAGCAGATGGGCGGCCTCGTCGGCCAGCCGCTCGATGATGTAGTTCGCCTCCGGCTTGCCGGCGCCGCGATAGGCGTCGATCGGCGCGGTGTTGGTGAAGAGGCCGCGCACATCCATCGTGATGGCGGGAATGTCGTAGAGCCCGCCCATGGCCGCCGCCGGCGCGGTGACGGCGCTGCCCGGCCCGAGCGAGGAGACATAGGCGCCGATATTCGCCAGCGTCTCGACCTGCAGCGCCAGGAAACGGCCGCGCGCGTCAAGCGCGAGACGAGCGGTGGTGAGGTTGTCGCGGCTATGCGCGCCGCCGGTGAACTCGTCGACCCGTTCCGCCACCCAGCGTACCGGCTTGCCCAGCCGCTCGGCGGCGACCAGCAGCACGGCGTATTCCGGATAGGTCACGTTCTTCATGCCGAAGCCGCCGCCGACATCCGGGCAGGAGACGTCGATGCGCTCCGGCGCGACGCGCAGCACGGCCGCAAGCTCGCGGCGGATGTCGTGGACCGAGGCGCCGCTCAGCGAGAGACGGTAGCGGCCGGTCTTGCGGTCGAAGCGGCCGATCGCGACGCGCGGCTCCATCGCCGCCGCGACGATGCGGTTGTTGACGAGCCGGCAGGTGACGACATGCGCGGCCTTGGCCATCGCCGCCGCGACGGCGGCCTCGTCGCCCTTGCGAAAGTGGAAGGCGAGATTGCCCGGCGCCTGCGGCCAGAGCGGCTCGGCCTCGTCGCCGGACGCCGTTTCGAGATCGGTCGCCGCGGGCAGGATGTCGTAGTCGACGGCGATCGCCTCGCAGGCGTCGCGGGCGGCCATGGCGGTCTTCGCGACGACGAGGGCCACCGGCTCCCCGACATGGCGAACCCGCTCGCGTGCCAGCGGCGGGCGCTCCGGCACCGTCAGCGCGGTCCCGGCCGGCGCTGCGAAGGAGGTGGGCAGGCCCGCGAGATCGGGCAGGTCGGCGGCGGTATAGATCGCCTTGACGCCGGGCATCGCCGAGGCGCCGGCGGTGTCGATCGACAGGATGGCGGCATGCGCGTGCGGCGAGCGCAGCACGGCGGCGAAGAGCATGCCTGCGGCATCCTCGTCGTCCTGGTAGCGCCCCAGCCCGCGCAGGAAGCGCTCGTCCTCGAAGCGGCGCAGCGAGCGCGGATCCTCGGAGGTAGGCAGTCCGGATGCCGTGGAGGAGGCGGTCTTCGACCCGTGCATCGCTAGGTGGTTCCGTCTGTTCCTCGGCGGGAGGCGATCTAGCGTGCCAGCGCCTCCGGCAGCCACAGCACGATCTGCGGATAGACCGTCAGCAGCAGGGTGAACAGCACCATGATGACGAGATAGGGGAAGGTCACCTTGGCGATGTAGCCGAGCCCGTCCCCTGTCAGCCCCTGGATGACGAAGAGGTTGAAGCCGACCGGCGGCGTGATCTGCGCCATCTCGACGACCAGCACCATGAAGACGCCGAACCAGACCGGATCGAACCCGGCCTGCTTCACGATCGGCAGCACGATCGGCAGCGTCATCACGATCATCGAAAAACCGTCGAGGAAGCAGCCGAGCACGATGTAGAAGGCGATCAGTACCACGATCAGCATCAGCGGCGTCAGGTTCAGCGACTTGACGAAGGCCGCGATGGCCTGGGGAATGCCGAGAAACGCCGCCGCATTGCCGAGGATCGAGGCGCCGAGCACGATCAGCGCGATCATCGAGCAGGTGATCACCGAGCCGATCAGGATGCCCTTGATCGCCTCGGCATTGAGCGAGCCCTGGATGGCGGTGACGATGGCCGCGCCCAGCACGCCGACGGCCGCCGCCTCGGAGGGCGTCGCGATGCCGCCATACATCGAGCCGAGCACGCAGACGATCAGGAAGAGCGCCGGAGCGAGGTCGCGCAGCGCCGCGAAACGCTCCGCCCAGCTCAGGTTCTTGAGGTCGTTTTCGGTGGCCGGGACGAGATCGCGGTGGATCGCGGTGTGGATCATCACCCAGGCCATGAAGCTCCCGGCCAGCAGGAAGCCCGGGATGAAGCCCGCCGTGAACAGCTTCAGGATCGAGACGTCGCCGAGCACGCCGTAGATGATCATGATGTTCGAGGGCGGGATCAGGAAGCCGAGCGTGCCCGCCCCCGCCAGCGAACCGATGGCGATATCCTTCGAATAGCCGCGCTTCAGGAGCTCGGCCAGCGCGATGCGCCCCACCACCTGCGTCGTCGCCGCCGAGGAGCCGGAGATCGCCGCGAAGATCGTGCAGCCGAAGATGTTGACGTGCAGCAGCCGCCCCGGCAGCAGCCCGGCCCAGGGCGCGAGGCCCTTGAACAGCGCCTTCGACAGATGGGTGCGGAACAGCAGCTCCCCCATCAGGATGAAGAGCGGCAGCGCCAGCAGCTCCTGCGTCGTCAGGATGTTCCAGGTGTATTGCGGCAGCAGCCGGTCGAGCGGGATGTTGCGGAAGAGGAAGAGCAGTGTCGTGCCGGTCAGGGCGAGCGTCAGGCCGATCCAGAGCCCGCATGCCAGCAGGCTGAACAGGATCGCGAACATCACGACGACTTCGATGGACATGGGCGTGTTCCCGACCGGCGCGGCCGGTCTCGCAGAAGGCTGGAAAGACGGAGGGCGAAGGGCCGGCGGATCAGTCCGCCGGCGCCGCGGCCTTCATGGCGTGGTCTTCGAGCGGCAGGCCGAGCGCGGCCTGGATCGTCCGGGCGAGGAACTGCAGCGCGAGCAGCAGCATGCCGAACGTGACCACCGCCTGCGGAATCCAGAGCTGCGTGTCGCTGGAGATCGAGGTCTGGCCTCGGCTGAACGAGCCCCAGGCGAAGCGCACCATCGCGTAGGTGAGGAAACTCATGAAGGCGAGGCCGAGCAGGCTCGAAAGAATCTCCATGGGCCGCTTCAGCGCGGGCGGCGCCTTGCCGATCAGCAGCGTCACCCGGATATGCCCGCCGGCCCGCAGCGTCATCGCCGCGCCGAAGGTGAAGGAGGCCGCCATCAGATAGGAGGAATACTCCCAGGCCACCGGGATCGAGGGCGGGAAGAACGGCAGGAAGTTCGAGAAGAAGCGGGTTCCGATCTCGCAAAGCATCAGCAGCGTCAGCGCCAGCAGGCAGCCGCCGCCGATCCAGCCGTCGAGGCGGCCCAGCCGGTCGATGCCGTCGAGCAGGAGCCGCAGCGGC
The DNA here is from genome assembly GCA_003248805.1 of Chelatococcus sp. Lineage (GTDB taxonomy): Bacteria > Pseudomonadota > Alphaproteobacteria > Rhizobiales > Beijerinckiaceae > Allobosea. The sequence goes on from QFQY01000060.1 coordinate 22,035, forward strand.
GCGGGCGCCGCTGCGTTCGGCGAGGAAGCCGGTGCCATGGTCAGCGCTTCATCTCGGTGAGATAGGCCCGCACCGGCTTCTCGGCTGCCGGCACGCGCTTCAGGAAGGCTTCGAGCATCGGCGCCGTCTTGGCGCGCAGCTCGGCCATCATCGGCGCCGGCACGGGCACGGCCTCCATGCCGCCATCCTTCAGGCGGGCGAGGCTGTCGGTGTCGGCCTTGAGCGAGGCGGCCCAGAATTCGGGTTCGAGCTTGGCGGCGAGGTCTTCCATCGCCTTGCGCTCCTCGGGCTTCAGCTTGTTCCAGCTGTCGAGGTTGATCGTCACGATCTGCGAGGACCAGACATGGTTCGTCGGCAGCAGGACCTTGAGGAACTCCCAGAACTTGCCGTCGACGCCCGAGACCGACGAGGTCGAGACGCCGGAGACCACGCCCGAGGCCAGCGCCGGAATGGTCTCGCCCCAGGGGATCAGCACGGCCGACATGCCGACCGCGTTGAGCATGTCGGCGGCGTTCTTGTCGGGCACGCGGATCTTGATGCCCTTCAGCCCCTCGACGCTCGTGACCTTGGTCTTGAGCTGCAGGTATTGCGTCGGCCAGGGCACGACGAAGAGGATCTTCTGGTTGTTGCGCGCGGCGATCTTGTCGTATTCCGGCCGCACATATTTGTGCAGCACCTTGAGTTCCTCGGGCGAGGCGACGAGGAAGGGCACGCTCTCGACGCCGAGCAGCGGCTCGTCGCCCACCTGCTGGATGTTGAGCACGTCGGCCATCGGCACGATGCCGTCGCGGACGGCGCGCAGATGCTCCGGCCCCTTGAAGCCGAGCTGGCCGCCGGCCTTCACCAGGATCTCGACGCTGCCATTCGTGGCCTTCTTGACCTCCTCGGCGTAGCGCATCGCGTTCTGCGTATGGAAATTGGCCTCCGGCCAGACCGTCGAGAGGTCGAGCTTGGTCTGCGCCGCGGCCGGCTGCGCCAGCAGGCCGAGCGCGCCGAAGGCGATGAGAAGCGCGCGCCGCGCGATGCGAGTGTCAGCCATGTCGAAAGCCTCTGCGGTGGTCCGTTCGTTCCGCCCGGGACTATGCAAGACCCCGGCCAAGCATAGCCGCGCCATAGTCGAAAATGCCCCGCCTCCCGGTAGCCGGCCGCCCCGGCTGTCATCGGACGGTCATGGACATGCGCTGTACCGGCGCGATGAACGCGACAAGGGCGGAGGTCCCCGCCACCGACATCATCGGGCGGATGGCCGTGGCGCAAGCGACCGCGCCGCTGCTGGAGCTCGATCGTTTCACCGTCTCGGTCGCTCGCCCGGAGGGTGGGATCGCGCTGGTGCGCGGCGTCGATCTCTCTCTGGGCCAGGGCGAGGCGCTCGGCATCGTCGGCGAATCCGGCTGTGGCAAGAGCGTCACCTGGCTCGCGGCGCTGCGCCTGCTCGGCAAGGATATCAGGACGTCGGGCCGGGTCCTGCTGGCCGGTCGCGACATCACCGCCATGGGCGAGCGCGAGCTCGCGACCGTGCGCGGGCGGCGCATCGGCATGATCTTCCAGGACCCGACCAGCTCCCTCAATCCCGTCCAGAACGTCGGCCGGCAGCTCGGCGAGGTCTTGAGGCTCCATCGCGGCCTGACCGGCGAGGCGGCCCGCCAGGAGGCGCTGCGCCTGCTCGACCGGGTCGGGATCGCCGATGGCCCGCGGCGGTTGCGGCAGTATCCGCACGAATTCTCCGGGGGCATGAACCAGCGCGTGATGATCGCGCTCGCTTTGGCCTGCGAGCCGCAGGTCCTGGTCGCCGACGAGCCGACGACGGCGCTCGACGCCACCATCCAGGCGCAGATTCTCGATCTGATCCGCGACATCCGCCGCGAGAGCGGCATGGCGCTCGTGCTGATCTCGCATGATCTCGGCGTGGTCGCCGATCTCTGCGACCGCGTCGCGGTGATGTATGCCGGCCGCGTCGTCGAGACCGCGCCGACGCGGGAACTGCTGCGCGCGCCGCGCCACCCCTATACGCGCGGGCTCCTCGCCGCCCTGCCGTCGCTGGAGGGGCCGCGCGTCCGGCTTGAGCCGATTCCGGGCACGGTGCCCGCTCCGGACGCACTCCCGCCGGGCTGCGCCTTCGCCCCGCGCTGCGCGCTGGCGGCGGGGGATTGTGGCCTCGCGGAGCCGCCCCTCCTCCTCGCCGGGCAGGATCGCCGCTCGGCCTGCCTGCATATTGGGCAGCTTGCGGAGGCGGTCGCGCAGCCATGGCCCGCCGCCCCGCCGGTTCCCGTCGGGTGGTCGGCGTGAGCCCGCTTCTCTCGGTCGACGACCTCGCCCGGCACTATCCGGTCACCAGCGCTGACGGCCAGCGCCGGATGCTCCATGCCGTCGACGGCGTCGGCTTCGCGCTGTCCGCCGGGCGCACGCTCGGCCTGGTCGGGGAATCCGGCTGCGGCAAGTCGACGACGGCGAAGCTCGTGCTCGGCCTGCTGCCGGCGACGCGCGGCACCGTCGACTTCGCCGGCGAGCCGGTGACGGCGAAGCGCGATGCCCGCTGGCGCGCCCTGCGCCGGGCCATGCAGATGGTGCATCAGGATCCGCTCGCCGCGCTCGACCGGCGCCTGAGCGTCGGCGAGCAGGTGGCCGAGCCGCTTCTGATCCACGGCCTCGCCGACCGGGCGGAGCGCGAGGCGCGCGCGCTCGCGATCTTCGAGGCCGTGGGGCTGCGCGGCGATCTCCTCCAGCGCTATCCGCACGAATTGTCGGGTGGGCAGCGCCAGCGCGTCGTGCTCGCCCGTGCCCTCGTGCTCGAGCCCAGGCTGCTCGTCTGCGACGAGCCGATCTCGGCGCTCGACGTTTCGGTCGCGGCCCAGGTCGTCAACCTGCTGCAGGATTTGCAGGCGCGCTTCGGCATGGCCTATCTCTTCATCAGCCACGATCTCAAGGTCGTGCGGCAGATCGCCGATGAGGTCGCGGTCATGTATCTCGGTCGCATCGTCGAGCAGGGCCCGCCCGACGCCCTGTTCCACGCCCCGGCCCATCCCTATACCGAGGCGCTGGTCTCGGCCGTGCCCTCGCCCTGGCGCGGCACGCGCGAGCGCATCATCCTGAAGGGCGATCCGCCCAATCCCGTGGCGAAGCCGCCGGGCTGCGCCTTCCATCCCCGCTGCCTGCGCGCCGTGGCGCGCTGCCGCGAGGAGGCCCCGCCGCTGCGGCCGGCGGGGGATGGGCGGCTCGCGGCCTGCCATCTCGTTCCCGAGGCGGCGCCGGCCGTCGTCGCGGCCGCCTGACCCGATCTCTTTCGACGCTGGACATCCTCCCATGCCACATGACGAAGCAGCCAAGACCGACCGCGTGATCGTCGCGGTGTTCGACGGGCTGCGGCCCGATCTGGTGACGCCGGAGCTGACGCCGAACCTCCTGCGGCTCGCGGCGCGCGGCACCTGGTTCCGGCAGGCGCGCAGCGTCTTCCCCTCGGTGACGCGCGTCGCCACCACCTCGATGGCGGCCGGCGCGCCGCCGATCGTCCACGGCATCGTCGGCAATGCCTTCCACCATCGCGAGGCGATTCCCGAGCGCATCTTCGACACCAGCAGCGCCGAGATGATCCGCCGCGCCGAGGCGCATCACGACGGCCGTCTGGTCGGGGTCGACACGCTCGGAGACGTGCTCGCCCGCGCCGGCAAGCGCTTCGCCGTCGTCCACACCGGCTCGGCCGGCTCGGCGCATTTCATCAGCCCCCGTGCCCGCGCCAACGGCCACTGGACCTTCTCCATGCATGGCGCGGAGGCCACGCAGACGCCGCTGGCGTTCGACGAGGCGCTGGCGACGATCGGCCCGCTGCCCGAGCGTGAGCTGCCCCGCCTCGGCGAGCTGCGCTATGGCGGCCGGCTCATGACCGAGCACGTCCTGCCGACGTTGGCGCCGGACGTCGCGCTGATCTGGTTCAACGAGCCCGACACGACCTTCCACTACAAGGGCCTCGGCTCGCCGGAGGCGAAGGCGGCGCTGCAGGAGGCGGACCGCGCCTTCGGCACCATCCTCGACTGGGTGGAGGCTCGAGCCGATGCCGAGCGCATCGCGGTGATCGCGGCCTCCGATCACGGCCAGATCTCGACCGGCGCGATCGAGCCCCTGTTCGACGCGGCGAAGGCGGCCGGTTTCGGCCTGAGCGCGGACAAGGCGATCGGCGATGCCGAGCTGACCGCCACCGGCGGCATCAGCGGCGAGATCCGCCTGCGCGACCCTGCCGACCGCGCGACGCTGGAGCGCATCGCCGCCTGGCTCATGGAGCAGCCTTCGGTGGGCCATGTCTTCTCGCCCGCGCGCAACGAGGTCGAGGGCGTCGTCGCGGGCACCCTCTCGCTCGGCCTGATGGGGGCGGGACACGCCGCCCGCCAGCCCGAGCTGATGTTCATCCTCGGCTCGAGCACCGGGGAGGACCAGTTCGGCCTGCCCGGCCTCGGCGCGATGACCCCCGGCGACGTGCCGCTCGGCGGCGGCATGCATGGCGGCATCAATCCCCACGAGCTCAACACGGTGCTGATCCTCGCCCATGGCGCGGGCGAGGATGCGGGCGAGGTCTCGCAGGAGCCCGCCGGCATCATCGACATCACGCCGACGGTGCTTGGCCTGCTCGGCCTCGCGCCCGCATCGACGATGGTCGGCCGCGATCTCGCCCGCCCGGCCCGCGAGGCCGCGCGCGTCGTCCGCCATTCGGCGGGCGTGGGCGGCTTCGCCCAGCATGTCGACATCGTCGAGCAGGACGGCCGCCGCTTCATCCTCGGCGGCGGGCACTGAGGGCGCATGCCTTCTTCCGAAGGGGAGAAGGAAAGAGGCGTCGTGGTTCCGGCCTGCCCGTCATGCTCGCCCTTGTGGCGAGCATCCACGTCTTGAACACCACATGCGACCAGCGAAGACGTGGATGGTCGGGACAAGCCCGAGCATGACGGGGAGGGCGCGGGGATAGCTCATCCCAGCGGGGATAGCTCATCAGTGTAATCCCCGGTCTCCCGCTCGGCCTCATAATCCGCTTCACCTCACCCGCGAGGGGCAGCCATCCGGAGGCAAGCCGTTGGTCGGGGTGGGGGCGGCGCCTGCGGCTGGCCTTGCAAGCCAGACTCGGGAGGCTTCGGGGCACCGCCCTGGGGATACTACGGTCCCTGCGCGAGGAGCTCGCTGGACGGCGGGGCGGCGACGGGCCTGCGCACCGAAACGCGACGAGGCGATGAGCCGAACTGGCGTCGAGGTGGACAGGGTCGGGAGCCGCCAGGCCGAATAAGCGCGGCCCGGAGTCTTGAAGAACGCCGACGAGCGGAGCGCCACGGGGCGTGCGGAGGGTGGCTCAATCCCTCCG
>QFQY01000121.1 GCA_003248805.1 Chelatococcus sp.
GAGCTTGGCCATCGGCGCCTCCTCAGCGCGGCTCGCCGGCGAGCAGCCGGCCGAGATGGACGGGGAGGATCTCGCGCCGGTACCACTCGCTGGCGATCGCGTCGGTGGCTGGACGGCAGCCTTCGAGCGCCGCCTGCTGCGCCATCCGGATCGCAGCCTGGTCGAGCGGCTTGCCGTCCAGCGTGCGTTCGACGCCGCGGGCGCGGATCGGCGTCGGCGCCATCGCGCCATAGGCGACGCGCGGCTGGGTGACGCGGCCGCCCGAGAGCGGCAGATGCGCCGCGATCGAGAGCACCGAGATGCCCTTCGGCCTGACCCGGCTGATCTTGCGGAAATGGAACTCGGCCGGGTTCTGCGGCCGGGCGAACTGGACAGCCGTCACCAGCCCCTGGCCGCCGCGCTCGCGGGCGCCGAGGAAATCCTCCAGCGGCACGGCCCGGCCCGAGCCATAGCCGGATTGCAGCACGACCTGCGCATCGAGAGCCAGCAGCGCCACGGTGAAGTCGCCATAGGGGGCTCCGGCGAAGAGATTGCCGCCGATCGTCGCCATGGTCCGGACCGCCGGCCCGCCGATGGCGCGCGCCGCGGCGTGCAGGCAGGCGAGGTCGCGACTGGCGAGCACCATCGCCATGGTCACGCCGGCGCCGAGCTCGACGCGGGCTCCGCCGGTGTTCATCTGACGGAAGGCGGGGTCGGTGACGCGCACCAGCGTGCCGTCGGTCAGGCGTCCCTCGTTGACCTCCCGCATCACCAGCGTGCCGCCGCCGATCAGCAGCGCCTGGCGATCGCCGGAGAGGATGCTGGCGGCTTCCGAGAGGCTCGCGCAGTGTCTCAGCTCGAGCATGTCAGGCCTCCTCGCCGACGATCGCGGGCAGGCGGCGCACCGCCTCGATGCCATTGGTGTAGACCTCGTCGCCGACCAGCCGCGCGAGTTCGGCCTCCCGCCCGGGCGGCGTGGTGAAGCGGCTTTCCCAGTGCCAGAAGCTGCGATTGCCGTCGGTCACGGGCAGCAGCCGGACATGGGCGACGTAGTTGAACAGCGGGATCGGCGTATCGAGCAGGCAGTAGCTGAAGGTCATCTCGAAGGCGCGCTCGATCTCGCTCATCGCCACGATCGGATGCCAGCGGTCATGCCCGTTGAAGTCACGCAGGACCGACCAGAGCCGGTCCACCGGCGCATCGATGATCGTGCTGCGGACGACATGGGGCATGGCCGCTACCCCCCGAAGGCGCGTTTGAGGGCGTCGAACCCGCCCTGGAAGACGTTGGTGCCGATGCCGGCGACGAGCTCGGCCTCCTTGTCCGGCGCGCAGTCGAAATCGGCCGACCATTCGACGAAGGTTCGGTCCTGATCGGTGATCGGCGTCAGCCTCAGCGTCGCGACGTAGTTGGTCAGCGGCATCGGCGAGTCCAGGATCGAATAGGTGCAGAACATGTCGTAGTCCGAGAGGCCGAGCAGCTGCTCGCGCAGCCGGTCGCCGCTGCGCAGCGAGAAGGCGCGGATGCAGCCGACCTTGTCGGCGGGCTCGCCGTTCTCGATCCGGCTTTCGGCGATGCGCGGATGCCAGTTCGGGAGGCCATTGAAATCGCGCACCCGTGCCCAGACCTTGGCGGCCGGAGCGGCGATGACGCTGGAGACGTAGACGCGGGCCATGATCGCTGGACCTCAGGACTTGTTGCCGGGGCCGGGTTCGGAAACAGGCTTGGCGTCGCCGGCGGGCCTGGCCTCGCCGCCGTCCTTGGACTTGCCGGGCTGGGCCTCCTTCGCGACGCGCTGCATGTCGGATGCCTCGCGCATCAGCCCGCCCATCTTGGCGAGGTTGCCGCCCTCGATGCCGATCTCCTTCAGCACCTGGTCGATCATCGGCGCCTGCACGCGGTAGCGCAGGGCGGATTCGATCACCTCGTCGGTGGGCGAGCGCGCGGCGCCGCCAGCGCCTCCCGCACCGGCCGCTCCCGCGAGCCCGTCGACATGGAGGATGCGGATGCCCTCGATCTTCTCCATCGGTTTCACGCTCTCGCGCACGATGCCCTCGATCCGGTCGAGCAGGCGGCGGCGGAACAGCCCGTAGCGTGCGCCGTCGCTGAGCACGTTCTCGGCCTCGTAGAGCAGCTTCTGCGCCTCGGCATCGACGGCACGCCGGACCTTCTCCGCCTCGGCCGCGATGCGGGCCTCTTCCGCCGCCTTCTCGGCGAGCAGGATCTCGACGGTCTTGCGGCGCCTGGCGCCCTCGCTCTCGCGGACGGTCTTGACCTGCTCCTCGGCCTCGACCGCCTTGGCACGGGCGATCTCGGCGCTGGCCTGGGCCGCGGATTCCTCCAGCGACTTGGCGTAGAGGGCGATCGCCTTGTCCATCGCGGCGGTCTCGACGTCGCGCTCGCGGGCGATCTCCAGCTTGCGCAGTTCGCGCTGCCGGCCGACGCGGGCCTCGTCGAGGCCGCGATCGGAGGAGATGCGGGCCCGCTCGACCTCCTCGTTCGAGGCGATCTGGGCCTCCTGCAGCGCCTGCGTGCGGGCGATCTCGAGCTGCTCGAGCGCCCGCCGGCGCTCGATACGCGCCGCTTCCAGGGCCTGCTCGCGGGCGATGTCGACGGTCTCGACCTGCTGCCGGGAGGTGATCTCGGCCTGCCGCAGGGCCGTGTCGGCATCGGTGCGCTCGACCCTTTTGGCGGCGAGCACGATGGCGCGTTCCTCTTCCGCCACCTCGATCGCCTTCTTCTGGGCGATCTGCAGCATCTCGCGGGTTTTGGAGGAGTCGATGCGCTCCTTCTCCAGCGCGAGCTCGGTCGCGATGCGCTGGCGCTCGACGGCGTCGCGCCGCTTCAGCTCGGCTGCGTCGAGATCGGCGTTGCGCCTGATTTCGAGCTCCTTCGTCGCGAGCTCGGCGGCGATGCGCTCGGCGGCGACGATCTTCTCCTGCGCGATCCGGGCGGCCTCGGTCGCCTCACGCGCCGAGATCTCGGCGGTGTCGATCGCCTGGTTGCGGGCGATCTCGAGATTGCGGACCTCCTCGTCGCGGCGGATGCGCTCGGCCGAGACGATGCGCTCCTGGCTGATCCGCGCCTTCTCCACCGCTTCGCGGGCGGCGATCTCCGCCTCGTCGAGCGCCCTGTTGCGGGCGATCTGGAGCGCGCGCACGCGCTCTTCCTGCGCGATCCGCGCCGACTCGACCGCCTCGCGTGCCGCGATATCCTCCTGGTCCAGCGTGCGGGTGCGCTCGATCTCGCGATTGCGGACCTCCTGCTCGCGGGCGATGCGCTCGGCATCGACCGCCGCCTCCTGCAGGATGCGCGCCTTCTCGGTGGCTTCGCGGGCCTCGATCTCGGCCGCCTCCAGCACCCTGGTGCGCTCGATCTCCTTCTGCCGGATGTCGCGTTCGGAGGCGATCCGGGCGGTATTGATCGCCTGCTCGTTGGCGATGCGCGCCGTCTCGACCTGTTCGCGCGCCGCGATCTCGGCTTCCTCCACCGCGCGGGTGCGTTCGATCTCCTGCTGGCGAATATCCCTCTCCGAGGCGATGCGCGCTTCGCTGATCGCGCGCTCGTTGGCGATGCGCGACTTCTCGATCTCCTCGCGCGACGAGATCTGCGCCTGCTCGGCTTCGGTGTCCCGGATGGCCCGCTCGCGGGCCACCTCGGCGCGCTGCATGGCGCGCTTGATCTCGATCTCGCGCTGCTGTTCCAGCCGCGCCGCTTCGCTTTCGCGCTCGATGTCGAGCGCCTGCCGCTCGGCTTCGAGATTGCGGGTGCGGATGCGGATCATCGAGTCCTGCTCGATGTCGTTGCGCAGCTTCCGCTTGTCCTCGATCTCCTCGATGATCCGCGTCAGGCCGGCGGCGTCGAAGCGGTTGGACGGGTTGAAATATTGCAGGTCGGTCTGGTCGAGATCGGTGAGAGCGACGGATTCGAGCACCAGCCCGTTCTGGTCCAGTGCCTCGGCCGCGGCGTCCTTGACGCGCTGCACATAGGAGCCGCGCTGCTCGTGCATCTCCTCCATCGTCATCTCCGAGGCGACGGTGCGCAGCGCCGAGATGAACTTGCCGGAAAGCAGCGCATGGAGCTGGTCCGGCTGCAGGGTGCGCCGGCCGAGCGTCGCCGCCGCGACGGAGACCGCCTGCCGCTCCGGCTTCACCCGGACATAGAACTCGGCGTCGATGTCGACGCGCATCCGGTCGCGGGTGATGAGCGCGTCGTCGTTCGCCCGCGTCACCGCCAGCTGCAGCACGTTCATGTTGACCGGCGTGACATCGTGGATGATCGGCAGCACGAAGGCGCCGCCATTGATCACGACCTTTTCGCCGAACAGGCCGGTGCGGACGAATGACACCTCCTTCGAGGAACGGCGATAGAGCCAGTTCACCAGATAGACGACGATGGCGATGACGATCACCGCCACGATCAGCC
>QFQY01000061.1 GCA_003248805.1 Chelatococcus sp.
TGATGCGCGACGGCACGATCTTGCCGCGCTCGGAGATGTAGCGCGAGAGCAGGCGCACATCCTTGTAGTCGATCTTCGGAGCGCCCTCGCCCGAGAAGGGGCAGGACTTGCGGCGGCGGAAGAAGGGGCGACGGGCGCCGGCAGATGCAGTCGACATGGATCAGGCCTCCGCGCTGGCGGTTTCGGGAGCGGCTTCGTCGTCGCGACGCGGACGGTCGCGGCGCGGGCCGCGGTCGAAGCGGTCGCCCCCACGATCGAAGCGGTCGCCGCGCTCGTCGCGGTCACGCTTCTGAAGCATCGCGGACTGGCCTTCCTCGAGCTCCTCGACGCGGATGGTCAGGAAGCGCAGGACGTCTTCGTTGATGCGCATCTGGCGCTCCATCTCCAGCACGGCGGCGGAGGGGGCGTCGATGTTCAGCAGGGTGTAGTGGGCCTTGCGATTCTTCTTGATGCGGTAGCCGAGGGACTTCACCCCCCAGTACTCGACCTTGGCGATCGCGCCGCCATTCGCCTCGAGGACGCTCTTGAACTGCTCGACAAGAGCCTCGACCTGCTGCGCGCTGATATCCTGTCGCGCGAGCAGCACATGCTCGTACAATGCCATGGGTGGCCTTCCTTCAGTTTCACATGTCCGCCCGGCGCGGAGCCCTCCGAGCCCTGGATAAGGCCCGACAGGATTTCATCGAAGGCGGAGACACGGGATGACGGCTTGCAAGACAAGCCTGCGGCCGCCCGGCAAGGGGAAGGCCGCCATCCGTTCAGCCTCCGGCCGGACAAACAGGAGGCGGTCGTTACAGGCTCCCCCGTCCGGATGCAACCGGATTCGACCGGAAAACCGGCGCGCACGGCGAAAAAAATGGCCCGAGTGCTTGACTTGGCGTCTGAAGCAGTGTGACAGCGCCCGCTCCTTACCAAATTATGAAGGCCGTTTCGCCGCATGACGACAGCGTTCATCTTCCCCGGACAGGGCTCCCAGGCCGTCGGAATGGGCAAGAGCCTCGCCGAATCCTTCCCCGTGGCGAAGGCGGTGTTCGACGAGGTCGACGACGCCCTTTCGCAGAAGCTCTCGGCCCTGATGTGGGACGGGCCGGCCGAGGAGCTGACGCTCACCGCGAACGCGCAGCCCGCGCTGATGGCGGTCAGCCTGGCGGTCGTCCGGGCGCTGGAGGCCGAAGCCGGGCTCGATCTCGCGCGCGACGCCGCTTTCGTCGCCGGCCATTCGCTGGGCGAATATTCGGCGCTCGCGGCGGCCGGGACGTTCTCCGTCTCCGATGCGGCGCGGCTGCTGCGGATTCGCGGCGACGCCATGCAGCAGGCCGTGCCGGCCGGGCAGGGCGCCATGGCGGCCCTGCTGGGCGCCGAGCTCGACCTGGCGCGCGAGATCGCGGCCGAGGCGGCTCAGGGCGAGGTCTGCGAGGCCGCCAACGACAATGGCGGCGGGCAGGTCGTGCTGTCGGGCGCCAAGGCGGCCGTCGAGCGGGCGATCGCTCTCTCCTCCGCGCGCGGCGTGAAGCGGGCCGTCCTGCTGCCGGTTTCCGCGCCCTTCCACTGCGCGCTGATGCAGCCCGCCGCCGATGCGATGGCGGAGGCGCTGGCGAAGGTCGCGATGCGCGCCCCCGTGGTGCCCGTCGTCGCGAATGTCGGCGCGGCGCCGCTGAGCGATCCCGCTGCGATCCGTGACTCGCTGGTCGCGCAGGTGACCGGCACGGTGCGCTGGCGCGAATGCGTCGCGGCGATGGCCGCCGCCGGCGTGACGGATTTCGTCGAGGCGGGCAGCGGCAAGGTGCTGGCCGGGCTGGTCAAGCGGATCGTGCCCGGCACGGCGCCGATCTCTGTCGGCACCGCCGAGGATGTCGCAAGTTACAAGAGCCGCAAGGGCTGAACGGCGGATCGCCGAAGAAACCAAGGGGAGCGAACATGTTCGATCTGACGGGCCGGAAGGCGCTGGTCACCGGCGCGACCGGCGGACTCGGCGGCGCCATCGCGCGCATGCTGCATGCGCGCGGCGCCACGGTCGCGATTTCGGGGACCCGCCTCGAGGCGCTGGAAGCCCTTGCCGCAGAACTCGGCGAGCGCGCCGTGCCGCTGCGCTGCGACCTGTCGGACAAGGACTCGGTCGAGGCCCTCGTCCCGGCCGCCGAGGAGAAGCTCGGCGGGCTCGACATCCTCGTCAACAATGCCGGCGTCACGCGCGACGGCCTCTTCATGCGCATGAAGGACGAGGACTGGGACAGCGTGATCGCGATCAACCTGACCGCCGCGTTCCGGCTGTCGCGGGCGGCCGTGAAGTCGATGATGCGCCGCCGCTATGGCCGGATCGTCTCCATCGGCTCGGTCGTCGGCACGTCGGGCAATCCGGGGCAGGGCAACTACGCGGCCTCCAAGGCCGGCCTCGTCGGCATGTCGAAGGCTCTCGCGGCCGAGGTCGCGAGCCGCAACATCACCATCAATGTCGTGGCGCCGGGCTTCATCGAGTCCCCCATGACGGAGGTGCTGAACGACAAGCAGCGCGAATCCATTCTCTCCGACGTTCCGATGGGCCGCCTCGGCTCCGGAGCGGATGTCGCGTCCGCCGTTCTCTACCTCGCCAGCGAGGAAGCCGGCTACGTCACCGGCCAGACCATTCACGTCAACGGCGGAATGCTAATGATCTGAACGTGTTGTGTGCTGGTCCGGAAGCGCCGTTCCTGCCTGAACGATGCTCTCGCCAGCCTCGGCACGGTGTGTTAACTAGCGCCGTCCTGCCACGGCGCCACGGACTGGGGTCTTGACGCGGACCCCGTTGTTGCGTTTGAGCAGGCTTCGAGATTTCCGGGCCGTCGGCATTGTCCCGATCCGGCGGAATACGGGAACGAATCTATCGATGCGCGTCGCGCTCCAGCGGTGTGCTTCAATCATTCTAAGGAAAAGTCTCATGAGCGATGTCGCCGAGCGCGTGAAGAAGATCGTGGTCGAGCACCTCGGCGTCGAGCCCGAGAAGGTCGTCGAAGGCGCGAACTTCATCGAGGATCTGGGCGCGGACAGCCTCGACACCGTCGAACTCGTCATGGCCTTCGAGGAAGAGTTCGGCGTCGAGATCCCGGACGATGCGGCCGAGACGATCGTGACCGTCGGCGACGCCGTCAAGTTCCTGTCCAAGAGCGCCTGAAGAGCGCCCGCTCAAGCGCCTGAGCGGCCCCGTTCCGGGGCAGCCTTCCGCCGAGGAAACATGGCTTCTCGCAGTCTTACGTTGCGGCGCGTGGTCGTCACCGGCCTCGGCATGGTGACCCCGCTTGCGTGTGGTGTCGAGCCGACATGGGCCCGCCTTCTGGCCGGCACCAGCGGCGCCGGTCCGATCACGGGCTTCGATGCAGACGATCTGCCGGCGCGCATCGCCTGCCACATCCCTCGCGGGGACGGCAGCGACGGCACCTTCAATCCCGACGATTGGATGGAGCCGAAGGAGCAGCGAAAGGTCGACGAGTTCATCGTCTACGCCATGGCTGCGGCGACCCAGGCCCTGGCGGATTCCGGCTGGAAGCCCGAGGACTACGCCGACCAGATCAGGACCGGCGTGGCCATCGGCTCGGGGATCGGCGGGCTGGGCGGCATCTACGATGCGTCGCTTCTGCTGAAGGAGCGTGGGCCTCGCCGGCTCTCGCCCTTCTTCATTCCCGGCCGGCTGATCAATCTGGCGGCCGGCTATGTCTCGATCGAGCACGGTCTCAAGGGCCCCAATCACTCGGCCGTGACGGCCTGCTCGACGGGGGCCCACGCCATCGGCGACGCCTCGCGCATGATCGCCCTCGGCGATGCGGACGTCATGGTCGCGGGCGGCGCCGAATCGGCGATCAACCGCATCGGCATCGCCGGGTTCTGCGCCTGCCGCGCTCTTTCGACCGGCTTCAACGACACGCCTGAAAAGGCCTCGCGTCCCTATGACAAGGATCGCGACGGCTTCGTCATGGGCGAGGGCGCCGGCGTCGTCGTGCTCGAGGAACTCGATCACGCGCTGGCGCGTGGCGCGCGCATCTATGCCGAGGTCGTCGGCTATGGCCTCTCCGGCGACGCCTATCACATCACCTCGCCGGCCGAGGATGGCGACGGCGCCTATCGCTGCATGGCGATGGCGCTGGACCGGGCTGGAATCGCCGCCTCCGACATCGACTACATCAACGCGCATGGCACCTCGACGCCGCTCGGCGACGAGATCGAACTGCGCGCCGTCGAGCGCCTGCTCGCCAATGCGCCCCGCAGGCCGTCCATGTCCTCGACCAAGTCGGCGACCGGCCATCTGCTCGGGGCCGCGGGGGCGATCGAGGCGATCTTCTCGGTGCTGGCGCTCCGCGACCAGATCGCGCCGCCGACGATCAATCTCGACAATCCCTCGGTCGAGACCGAGATCGACCTCGTTCCCCACGTCGCGCGCAAGCGCGAGATCGACGTGGTGCTCTCGAATTCCTTCGGCTTCGGCGGCACGAACGCCTCGCTCGTCATGCGGCGCTATACCGGCGCCTGAGCCAACTCCTTGGAATCCTAGCGCGGTTTCGCCACAATGCTGGCTAGACTGCGCGAGGGCCGAGGAGAGTGATTTGCGTTCACAGGCAAAGCGATTCGGGCTCTACTGCTGCGTGGCCGTATGCGATTCCGGCGTCTGCCCGGCGGGTGCGGCGGAGTTCCGCGCCATGCCCTCATTCGAACGACGAGCGACCCGACCGTGACCCAGCCGCCCCGCGTCGTCCCGAAGAGCCCCAACGAGGCGTTGAAGCCCGTCGCGCCGCCGGCTCCTCCGCCGAAGACGCGCCGGCGCCGGCGCAGCCCGTTCATCGCGATGATGAGCGGCCTGTTCACGACCGCCCTCGTCGTCGCCGGCCTCGTCGGGGCGGCCTTCGTCGTGGTCGGCGGGCAGATCAAGGCCCCGGGACCTCTCGCCACTGATCGCGTCGTCATCATTCCGCGTGAGAGCGGCGTCAGCGAAATCTCGGAACTGCTCCAGCGCGAGGGCGTTATCGAGCATCCCTGGACCTTCAAGGTCGCGGCCTACACCTCGGGCAAGCGCGCCGACCTCAAGGCCGGCGAATATCTCTTCAAGGCGCATGCCAGCCAGCAGGACATTCTCGACATCATCGCCGAGGGCAAGGCCGTCGAGCATGCGATCACGATCCCCGAGGGCCTGACCAGCGAGCAGATCGTCGCGCGGCTGCGCGAGAACGACCTCCTGACCGGCGACGTCATCGAGGTGCCGCGCGAGGGCTCGATCCTGCCCGATACCTACAAGTTCCAGCGCGGTTCCAGCCGCCAGGCCATCGTCGACCGGATGGCGCGCGACCAGCGCCGCATCCTGAACGAGATCTGGGCCCGCAGGCCCGCCGACCTGCCGATCAAGACGCAGCAGGAGCTGGTCGTCCTCGCCTCGATCGTCGAGAAGGAGACGGGGCGGGCCGACGAGCGGCCCCGCGTCGCGGGCGTCTTCATCAACCGGCTGAACCGCAAGATGCGGCTGCAGTCCGATCCGACCATCGTCTACGGCCTCGCCGGCGGCAAGGGCACGCTCGGCCGGCCGATCCAGCGCAGCGAGATCACCCAGCCCACGCCCTACAACACCTATGTCATCGACGGGCTGCCGCCCGGGCCGATCGCCAATCCCGGCCGTGCCGCCATGGAGGCTGTGGTCAACCACTCGCGGACGAAGGAGCTCTACTTCGTCGCCGACGGCAGCGGCGGCCACGCCTTCGCCGAGACGCTCGAGCAGCACAACCGCAATGTCGGGCGCTGGCGCCAGATCGAGGCGGCGCGGCGCGACCCCGGCAAGCCTTCTTCGGAAACCTCCGTCGACCGTGTCGAGCCGCCCGCGGCACCCGATACGCGCACCGAGGCGCCGTCGTCGCCGCTCCAGGCGGGGGGCCTTCAGCAGGCCGGCTCGCGCGTCCGGGCGTTCGACGCCTCGGAAGGCACGTCGCGCGACCCGCTGCTCAACAAGACCTTCGACCTGAACTCGCCGCAGCAGGTGCCGCCGCTTCGCCCCTGAGCGCTCGCGGCCTCATCCCCATCTTCCTGCCTAGGTTCCGCGCTGGCGCGCTTGCCGCTGGCGTGGGCGCCGACTAGGGTCCCGCCGCGTCGGATCGGCTGAGGCGGGAGATACATGGCCATCGAGAGCATGACGGGGTTCGCCCGTGCCGCTGGGACCGCCGGCATCCATGCCTGGGCCTGGGAAATCCGCAGCGTCAACGGCAGGGGGCTCGACGCACGGGTCAAGGTGCCGCCGGGCTTCGAGAGCCTGGCCGAGGCCGCGCGCAAGCGGCTCTCGGAGGCGTTCGCGCGCGGCACGCTGCATGTCAGCCTGTCCGTGACCAGCGATGCCGGCCCGCCGCGCCCGCGCATCAACGAGACGGCTCTGGCCGCGCTGATCGAGGCGGTCGGCCGCCTGCCGGCCTCCGAGACCATGCGCGCGGCCTCCTATGACGGGCTGCTCGCCGTGCGCGGCGTGGTGGAGTTCGCCGAGGAGGCGGAGGACGCGGCGAGCGTGCTCCAGGCGCCCGCGCTGGCCGGGCTCGAGGCGGTCGTCCTCGCCCTCAGGGAGGCGCGCGCCGCCGAGGGGCGCGCGCTGGACACGATCCTGCACGGCCATCTCGAGACCATCGCCCGCCTGGCGCGCGAGGCGGAGGAGCATCCCGCCCGTACGATCGAGGCGATCCGCGACAGGCTCGCCGCGCAGGTCGCGGCCCTGCTCTCGACGAACCACGGGCTCGATCCGCAGCGGCTGCATCAGGAAGCGGCGCTGCTGGCGGTCAAGGCCGATATCCGGGAGGAGATCGACCGGCTGCACGCGCATGTCGCCGCCTTGCGCGAGCTGCTCGGAAAGGGCGGTCCGATCGGGCGGAAGCTCGACTTTCTCGCTCAGGAATTCGGCCGCGAAGCCTCGACGCTTTGTGCCAAGGCGGGCGATCCGGGTCTGTCGCGGATCGGGCTGGAACTGCGCACGGTCGTCGACCAGCTGCGCGAGCAAGTTCAGAACGTGGAATGAGTGAGATGGCCGAGGTCGTTCGTCCCGCGCGTCGCGGGCTCATCATGATCATGTCCTCGCCGTCGGGGGCGGGGAAATCCACGCTCACGCGCACGCTGTCGAAGTCGCCGAGCGAGACCAATCTGGATCTCTCGATCTCGGTGACGACCCGTGCCAAGCGCCCGTCGGAGATCGAGGGCGTGCATTATCACTTCATCGACCGCGAGACGTTCGACGAGATGCGTCAGCGCGACGAGCTGCTCGAATGGGCGGAGGTCCACGGCAACGGCTACGGCACGCCGCGCAAGCCCGTCGAAGCCTCGCTCAAGGCCGGTCGCGACGTGCTGTTCGATATCGACTGGCAGGGCACCCAGCAGATTCTCGAACGGGCGCGCGAAGACGTCGTGACGATCTTCATCCTGCCGCCCTCCATGGCCGAGCTGCGTTCGCGCCTGGTGCGTCGGGCCGAGGATGCTCCGGAGGTCATCGCGAAGCGCCTCGCCAACGCCCGCGAGGAGATCGCGCGCTGGACGGTCTACGACTACGTCATCGTCAACGACGATCTCGAGAAGGCCTATGAGGCGGTGCGCTCGATCCTCGCGGCCGAGCGGCTGAAGCGCAGCCGCGCCGTCGGGCTGGGCGACTTCGTCGAGCGCCTGCTGGCGGAAAAGCTGCCCTGATCTGCGCGCCGACGCCGGCGCTCAGCGCAGGGCCGCAATCGCGTTCGCCAGCCTGACGAAGCCCGAGACCGGCACTTCCTCGGCGCGGGCCGTGGGCGAAAGGCCGGCGGCCTCGATGATCGGCGTCGGGTCGGCCAGCATGGCCTTGAGACTCTGGCGCAGCATCTTGCGGCGCTGGCCGAAGGCGGCGAGCGTGACCCGCTCCAGCATCTTCTGCGAACAGGGCTCCGGGGCCGCGCGAGGCAGCAGCTGCACCACGGAGGACGTGATCTTCGGCGGCGGCACGAAGGCCGAGCGCGGCACGTCGAACAGGATGCGCGCCTCGCAGCGCCAGCCGGCCAGCACGGCCAGCCGACCGTAATCGGCCCTCTGCGCTGGCGTGGCGACGATGCGCTCGGCCACCTCGCGCTGGAACATCAGGGTCAGCGAGGTCCACCAGGGCGGCCAGGGCTCCTGGCTGAGCCAGCCGACCAGCAGCGGCGTGCCGATATTGTAGGGCAGGTTCGCGACGATCCTCGCCGGAGTTCCGCCCAGCAGCGCGACGATATCGACGGTGAGGGCGTCCCCTTCGATCACTTCCAGCCGGCCGGGATAGTGTGCCGCGATCTCCGCCAGCGCCGGCAGGCAGCGCGGATCGCGCTCGATGGCGATGACGCGTCCCGCCCCGTTCGCCAGCAGGGCGCGGGTCAGTCCTCCCGGCCCCGGGCCGATCTCGACCACCGTCTGTTCGTCCAGCGGGCCTGCGGCGCGCGCGATCCGCCCGGTCAGGTTGAGGTCGAACAGGAAGTTCTGGCCGAGCGCCTTGCGCGCCATCAGCCCGTGGCGTTCCACCACCTCGCGCAGCGGCGGCAGGTCGTCGATCCCGCTCATCGCGCTGCCGCCTGTTCGCGCTCCGCCATCCGCGCTGCGAGCTTCAGCGCGGCGACCAGGCTGTCGGGCCGGGCGATGCCCTTGCCGGCAATGTCGAAAGCTGTTCCGTGGTCCGGCGAGGTCCGGATGAACGGCAGGCCCAGCGTGACGTTGACGCCCTCGTCGAAGGCGATGGTCTTGATCGGGATCAGCGCCTGATCGTGATACATGGCGAGCGCGGCGTCATAGCCCGCCCGGGCCCGGGCATGGAACATCGTGTCGGCCGGCCAGGGGCCGCCCGCGTCGATGCCGAGCGCCCTCAGCCGCTCGACGGCGGGGCGAACCACCGCGTCGTCCTCGAGCCCGAGCGCGCCGCCTTCGCCGGCATGCGGGTTGAGCCCGCTCAGCGCCAGCCTCGGCCGGTCGATCCCGAAGCGCGTCGCGAGCTCGCGCGCGACGATGGTCGCGGTCTCGACGATCAACTCCGTCGTCAGCAGGTCCGGCACGGCGCGAAGCGGCACGTGGATCGTGACCGGCACGACCGCGAGCTCCTCGCACCAGAGCATCATCACCGGGCGCGGCGCGGCGCCGCCGTCGGCCGCCAGATGCGCCAGATACTCGGTATGCCCGGGATGGGCGAAGCCGGCCTTGTAGAGCACCGCCTTGGCGATCGGGTTGGTGACGACGGCACTGGCCAGACCCTGCCGGGTCGCCGCGACGGCGCGATCGATCGAAGCGATGGTGGTCGGCGCCGTCGCGCTGTCCGGCCGACCGGGCTCGGGATGGCCCGCGGGCTCCAGCGGGATGACGGGCAGCGCATGCGCGAAGACGCTCGCCGCTTCGTGCCAGTCGCAGGCTTGCAGCGGGATGTCGAGGTCAAGCCGCCGCGAGAGCTCCGCGAGATGTCCGATATCGGCGATACAGGCGAAGGGCGGCAGCGACAGCGTCTCGCGCTGCCGCCACGCCATCAGGGTGAGCTCCGGCCCGATACCCGCCGGGTCGCCTTGGGTCAGAGCCAGGGGCGCTATGGGCACGGCCGGCATAGCCCCGTCATCAGTTCGAGGAGCTGACGCCGTCGCTGCTCGACGAGGCGCCGCCGAGATTCTGCGAATAGCTGATCTCGCCGAGCGTGCGCAGTTCCAGCCGGAACATCACCGTGCGCGTATCCTTGGTCGCCCCGGACTGCCGGTCGGCATAGCTTTGCGAATAGCTGATGTCGAACACGGTGCATTCGTCGCGGTAGTTGATGCCGAAGGACGTCGATGCGGTCTGGAACGGGCTCGTGGTCGGATAGATCGGCTGCACGACCGTCGCCGGAGAGGCGGTCCAGGAAGCGTATTGCGCCCAATAGCGCTCGCGGTCGTACTTGTACTTGTCGAGATCGAAGAGAACGCCGGCGCGCACGCTCCAGCCCTGCGCCACATTGACCGAGCCGTTGAGGGAAAGACCCTCGCGGCGGCGGAAGGTGCCGAGGTCCGGCTGAGGCTCGTAACGCCCATAGCCGACCGAGACCGAGCCGATCGCATGCGAATAGGTCGCGGCGCCGTCGATGCGCTGCATCTCGAGCGTGTTCTGGTCCAGCCGCGTCGCACCCGAGAAGATCAGGCCGCTGATCGGCGAGACCTGCGCCCTCGCGACGAAGTCCGAGCGCGTGGTGTCGAGGCCGGAATTCAGGCCGGTATTGACGAGGTCGCCGGTGGCGTAGGAGTTGCGGCCGGCGACCTGATAGGACTGGCCGAGCAGCATGTTGGCATAGCCCCGCTCGCCGAAGCGGCCGGTATAGAGCATGCCCACATTGGCGCGGGTTCCGCCCTCGACGCGGTCGTAGCCCGAGAACTTGCCGTTCCACTCGAAGAGGTTGTTGGCGTCGAAGACGAGGCTCTGCGCGTCCTCGTTCGCGAGCCGCAGCGCGTGGGTCTCGTTCGGCCGCGCCACGATCTGCGCCACCGGCTCGATGATATGCGTCCCCCAGGACGTATTCGCGACGAAGGGGTAGCGATACATCAGGCCGATGGCCGGCATCGCCCGTCCGAAGACCTCGTTCGAGCTGTCGGCGATCGTCGCCACCTTGTTGTTCGGATAGCCCGTCGTGTCCGGGTTGATCGAGAAGATGTCGGCCCGCAGCGAGGCATAGGGTGTCCAGACCTGCCCGATAGGGTCGATGATGTTGCGCCGCCAGTCGACCTGCGCGGTGGCGCGAGCCAGGTTGCCGGCCAGGCCGCGAACCAGGCAGGTGTTCTTCTGATAGACGGCGCAAGCGTCATAGATCGAATAGCCGGTGCCGCCCGTCGTCGTTCCGCTGAACAGATAGGCCGACTGACGCGGCAATTGCGAAAACGCCGCCGCATCGCGCGACAGGTTCGTGACGTTGGCCGTGAAGCTCAGCTCGCCGCCCAGGAAAGCCGGCTTCTCGACGCGCTTGTTGTAATCGAGCACCGGCAGCACGACGGGCTGCTGCTTCTGCCAGTCCTGATAGGTCAGCGGCTGGAAATAGTAGCCGCGCAGGTCGAACCACGCCGTCGCGCTCTGGCCGTTGAGATAGGCCGTCGAGATCGCTTCCTGCAGATAGGTCGTCGTGCTCAGGCTCTCGTTCAGGATGCGGTAGTTCTTGTAGAACCACCGGTCCGTCGACATCGAGCCGTTCCAGCCGAAGCTCCAGCGCGGATTCAGGAAGAACTTGCCGTTCGTTTCCACCGAGCCGCGAAAGGTGTCGTCGCCCGCGCCGAGCGGGGAATCGAGGAATGCCCCCTTGTCCTGCTGGAAGATGCCGGATGCGCGGATCGAGTAGGAGCCGTTCGCGAGCCGGTGCCGCCACTCGACCTGGCCGAGCAGGCCTTGCTTCGTGAGATAGGTCGGCGTCAGCGTGACGTCGTAGTTCGGCGCGAGGTTCAGGAAGTAGGGCAGGCCGACACCGAAGCCGAGCGGCCCGGTATTGAGGAATTTCGGCGCGAGGAAGCCCGACTTGCGCTTCACCGTCGAGTCCGGACCCGACATGTAGGGGATATACGCCATCGGGATGCCCGCGAATTCGAGGCGGGCATCCTCGTAATAGATCGTCTGCTCGGACTTCTTGTGAATGATGCGCGCGGCGCGCACCTGCCAGAGCGGCGGGCGCTCGGGGTTTTCCTTGCAGGGCTCGCAGGCGGTGTAGATGCCCTTCTCGAAGATGAAGGTCTCGCCGTCGGTGCGCTCGGCGCGCGGCGCCGAGAAACGGGTCTTGTCCGGATTCACCACCCGCAACGAATCGATGAAGCCGTCGCGGAAATCGTCCGTGAGGTTGAAGCGGTCGCCGGTGATGACGGTGCCGTTCGCTTCGGTGATGCGGGCGTTGCCGACGGCGATCACGCGCTTCGACGCCTGGTCGTAGACCACGCGGTCGGCCTCGATCGTGCGCCCCTGGTAGAGAATCTGGACGTCGCCGACCGCCGCGACCGTCTTCTTGTCGTTGTCGTAGACGAGCTCGCGCGCATCCACGACCATGCGGTCCTGCGGCTTCGCAGGCGGAGTCTGCGCGTGCGCCACCTCCGCCGCAGCCAGGACGTAGACCAGGCTGGAGGCGAGAGCGGTAGCCGCCGCGAGGCGCAAGGTGCGTCTCACGGTGGGCCTCATGCTCTCAACCCTAAATTAACCATAGGCACAGTACGTTTACCCGTCTTCCTGATGCAGCAGGGCGAGGGCGCCCAGCATCGTTCCGACCACCGCCGGCAGCCACGCCGCGACGACGGTATTCACGATGCCCGATGAGCCGAGCTCCTCGGAAAGCTGCGTGGCAACATAGAGCATGAAGCCGGCCGCGACGCCACCTATCACCAGTTTCGTCACGCCACCAAACCTGAAAAATCTTAAGGAAACGGATGCCGCCACCAGAACCATGGCGACGAGCATCAGCGGCCGCGCCATCAGCGACTGGTAGCGCAATTCGTAGCGCGTCGTGTCGAGGCCGGCCAGCTTCGTCCGCTCGATCACCGAGGGCATCGACCAGAATCCCACGGCATCTGGGGGCGTGAAGCTCTGCCGCATCTGGTCCGGTCCCAGCGTGGTCGCCACCAGATAGGTCGAAAAATGCTGCGGTTCCTGGCCGACTGCGACGATCCGCGCGTCGGTGAGCTCCCAGTGTCCGGGGCGCAGCACGGCCTGCTTCGCGTCGATCCGCTCGCTGAAATTGCCGGCGGGCGAAAAGGCGAAGATCGCGACCTGGGTCAGGCCGTCGCCGTCGGGCAGCGAGCCCGCCGCGCGGATGATCGCCTGGCCGTCGACGCTGCGCTGGCGGATCCAGATGTCGGGCGCGCGGGCGGTGGCTTGGCCGGTGCGGACGAAGAGACGTGTTTCCAGCGCGGTCGCCTTGCGCTTCAGCTCCGCGGCGATGGGGTTGTAGACGAGAATCGAGATCAGGCCGAACGCTGCCGCGACCGCCACGGCCGGCTGCAGGAACTGCCATGCCGACACGCCCACGGAGCGGGCCACGACCAGCTCCAGCTTTCGACTCAGCGTCAGCAGAGCGAACATGCCGCCGAAGAGCGCCGCGAACGGGAAGATCTGCTCGGCGACGCTCGGGGCGCGGAACAGGGCGAGCTGGACGATCAGCGGCGTCGTCGCGATGGGCGAATCGCCGGCGCGGCGCATCAGCTCGACGAAATCGAGCGTTCCGATCAGAAAGAAGAAGGTGCCGAAGACGCTGAGGATCGAGCGGGCGAACCGCACCGTCAGATAGCGTCCGAGTGTCGTGGTCAGCAGCATCAGGCGCGCCTGAACCGGAGGGACAAGGCGACGAAGGGCGCCGCGAGCGGAGCGAACAGCCGCGACAGGGCGGGCCGCAACCGCTCTCCGAAGAGGATGAGCGAAGTCGCGCAGACGATCGCGGCCACGGGCAGGACATACAGCAGCGCGGCGGCGAAACCGGAGCGCACGCTCGCCGTCCAGGCCGCGTAGGCCCCGATGCGAACGGCGCCCACGATCAGGATCGCCGCCTGGATGGCGAAGGCGCGGCCCTGCCGGGTCGTGCGCGCCTCGCCGATGGCGGCGAAGGCGATCAGCATGAAGGCGAAGGGATACAGCGGCGCGGAGAGCCGGTTGTGCAGCTCCGCCCGGAAGCGCCCTTCCTGAATCTTGTAATAAGGCTCGTTCGGGTCCTGCCTGATCAGCTGCCAGGTCGAGCGTTCGCGCGGCTTGTAGATGACCTTGTCGCCGTCGCCCTCGCCAGGCCCTCCGGTGGGGTCTCCCGACAGCGCCGAGAGGTTGAGGGCGTAGCGCTCGAAGGTGATGATCGAGGTCGTCTCGGTGTTCTTGGTCTCGCGCTGGATCGTGCCCTTCTCGAGCATGAGGAAGCTCGAGCCGTCGACTTCGACGGAGCGGCCGCGCTCGGCGATGTAGATCGAGGGCTGCGAGACGTCGCGGCGGTCCTGCATGAAGATGCCGAGCAGCGCGTCGCCCTGGCGCTCGCGATAGTGGAACGTCACGCCGGAATCGAGCGCGACGAACTGCCCTTCCTTGACGACATTCGCGATGAAGTCGGCCCTGATCAGGGTGATCAGGTCGCGCAGCATCCGGAAGCCCGCCGGCATGACCGAGAGCGTCATCCAGGCCACGAGCAGCGAGGTCGCCATCGTCAGGACGATGAAGGGGCGGGTGAGGCGGTGTGGCGCCACGCCCGATGCGTTCATGACGATGAGCTCGGAATCGCTGTTCAGCCGATTGAGCGTGTAGAGCGTCGCCATGAACAGGGCGACCGGCGCGATGCCGGCGATCAGCGCCGGCAGCGAGAGCAGCGTGACCGTGAAGAAGATCACCACCGTCTGGCCCTTGCCGGTGATGAGATCGACCTCGCGCAGGGCCTGCGTGACCCAGATCACGCCCGTCAGGCCGACGAGAAGGACGATGGCTGCGACCGCGGCGATCTTGAGGATGTAGCGGTCGAGGCGTTGCAGGAACACGTATGCGCTTCCGGTCTCGGGCGGGAGCGAGAGCTCCCTCTGGTGGTTCGTCGAACAGACCGTATGGTATAGGCGCAATCATGGCGCAAACGGGAATCGTTCGACGCCATGTCGCCGTCGCCCGAAATATCCGCCATTCGCCAGCCAGCCGTCCTCCCGAGAGTGTGAGCCGATCATGTCGCAGAGCCTGAAGCTCGAGGTCAAACCCCTGAACGCAATCGGCGGCGGCGATCTCGTGATCCTCGTCTCGGATACGCTGGTCCCGCCGCCCCAGGCGCAGGAGTGGCTGGGCGAGGGCGCCCGTTCGCTTCTGGCGCGCGCCGCCGCCGCGGAGCGCTTCAAGGGCAAGGCCCTGTCCGGCGTCACCCTGCTGGCGCCCGACGGGGCGGGCTACGAGCGCCTGATCGCGGTCGGAGTCGGCCCGCTCGCCGAACGTGGCGAACTCGATTTCGTCAGGCTCGGCGGCGCCGTCGCCGGCCGTCTCGGCGCGGGCCGCGCCGTCGACGTGATTCTCGCCCTGCCCGATGGCGAGATCGGCGCCGCGCAGGCCGCCGATCTGGCGCTGGGCCTGCAGCTGCGCAGCTATGTCTTCGACCGCTACAAGACGAAGACCAAGGACGAGGACGCCGGCGCGGCCGGCACCGTGACGCTGCGGGCGCCTGACCCCGCCGCCGTGAAGAAGGCCCTCAAATCGCGCGAGGCGCTGTTCGGCGGCGTCGCGCTGGCGCGCGACCTCGTCAACGAACCGCCGAACATCCTCTATCCGGAGGAATTCGCCGAGCGCGCCGCGAAGCTCGCCAAGCTCGGGGTCGAGATCGAGATCCTCGACGAGAAGCAGCTTCGAAAAATCGGCATGCGGGCGCTTCTGGGCGTCGGCCAGGGCTCGCGGCGGGAGAGCCGCGTCGTGATCATGCGCTGGAACGGCGGCAAGGAGGGCGCCGCGCCCGTCGCCTTCGTCGGCAAGGGCGTGACCTTCGACACCGGCGGCATCTCGCTGAAGCCGGGCGCCGGCATGGAGGACATGAAGGGCGACATGGCCGGGGCGGCCTGTGTCACCGGGCTGATGCATGCGCTCGCCGCCCGCAAGGCGAAGGTCAATGCGATCGGCATCATCGGCCTCGTCGAGAACATGCCGGACGGCAACGCCCAGCGGCCCGGCGATATCGTCACCTCGCTCTCCGGCCAGACGATCGAGATCATCAACACCGACGCCGAGGGCCGGCTCGTGCTCGGCGACGTGCTCTGGTACACGAAGGATCGGTTCAAGCCGAAATTCATGATCGACCTCGCGACGCTGACCGGCGCGATCCTCGTCGCGCTGGCCCAGGAGCATGCCGGGCTCTTCACCAACAGCGACGAGCTGGCGGAGCGTCTGACGGCAGCCGGCAAGGCGACCGGCGAGACCGTCTGGCGCATGCCGCTGGGCAAGGCCTACGACAAGATGATCGATTCGAAGTTCGCGGACATGAAGAACGCCGCCGGCCGCCATGGCGGTTCGATCACCGCAGCCCAGTTCCTGCAGCGCCATGTCGACGGGACGCCCTGGGCGCATCTCGACATCGCGGGAACCGGCATGGGGTCGCCGAGTTCCGACATCAACCGGTCCTGGGGATCGGGCTGGGGTGTGCGCCTGCTCGACCGGCTCGTCGCCGACCACTACGAGGGGTGAGTCGGGTGCGGCCCTGATCCGGCCGCCCGCGACGAAAGGCTGCGATGGCCGAGGTGCTGTTCTTCCACCTGCAGGGGCGCCCGCTCGAGCAGGTACTGCCGACGATTCTCGAACGGGCGCTGTCGCGCGGCCAGAAGGTGGTCGTCGAGGTGTCGAGCCAGGAGCGGCTCGCGGCGCTCGACGACCATCTCTGGACCTATTCCGATGCGAGCTTCCTGCCCCATGTCACCGAGGTCGAGGCGGACGCCGCCTCGAACCCTGTCGTCCTGACGACGCATGCGCATAATCCCAATGGCGCCGTGGTCCGGGTCTGCGCGGACGGCGTCCGCATTCCCGACGCAATGGATGCCTACGAGCGCGTCGTCCTGATCTTCGACGGCGACGATCCCGACGCCCTTGCCGCCGCGCGCGAAGACTGGAAGAAGGCGAAGGCCATCGGGGTGAGCGCCAGCTATTGGCAGCAGGACACCACTGGCCGCTGGGAGAAGAAAGCGTGAGAGTTGCCGTCCTGCTCGCCTGTGCCGCCATGCTGGCGGGCTGTTCCGTCGACATGGGCGGTTTCTCCTTCATGTCCGAGACCCGCGATGGGCAGACGAAGATGACGACGGCCAGCGCGACCGGCCGCGTCTCGACGCGCGAGGCCATGCTGACGCCCGAGGGCGTCTGCGAAGCCGGCGTGTCGCTGGATCCCTCGACGCGGCCTCTGCCGAAGGAGATCGCCGAGGGCATCACCGAATGCGAGCTCCTGCGCCTCAAGGGCACGCCGCCGACCGACGTGCTGATCGGCGAGAGCGGCAAGGGGCAGCGCGAGGTGCAGGTTCTCTATGCCGAGCCCGGCGGCCGCGAGCTCTATCTCTTCACCGACAACCGGCTGACGCGGATCGTCCGGCCGGGGCAGGGCTGAGCCTCACCCCTTCCGCATGGCGGCGCGCTGGGGTACTGCCGCGTCCATGACCGCCAAGCCCATGACCGCCCAGCCCAAGACCACGCCCCTCGCGTCCGATCGCTTCGCCTTTCACCTGCTCGCGCGGGACGGCGCCGCGCGAACCGGCGAGATCCGCATGCCGCGCGGCACGATCCGCACACCCGCCTTCATGCCGGTCGGCACCGCCGCGACGGTGAAGGGCATGTATCCCGAGCAGGTCAGGGCGCTCGGCGCCGACGTCGTGCTCGGCAACACCTATCACCTGATGCTGCGCCCCGGTGCCGAGCGCGTCGCGCGTCTTGGCGGCCTGCACCGCTTCATGAACTGGCCGCATCCGATTCTCACCGACTCGGGCGGCTTCCAGGTGATGTCGCTCTCGCAGCTCCGGAAGCTGACGGAGGAGGGCGTGACCTTCCAGTCTCACATCGACGGCTCGAAGCACATGCTCAGTCCCGAGCGCTCGGTCGAGATCCAGAACCTGCTCGGCTCGGACATCGTGATGCAGCTCGACGAATGCGTCTCGCTGCCCTGCGAGGACAAGGTGGCCGAGAAGGCGATGCGGCTGTCGCTGCGCTGGGCCGAGCGCTGCAAGGCCGCCTTCGGCAATCCCGAGGGCAGGGCGCTCTTCGGCATCGTGCAGGGCGGGGCGGTTCCGCGCTTGCGGGTCGAGAGCGCGCGCGAGCTCGTCGCCATGGACCTGAAGGGCTACGCCATCGGCGGGCTGGCGGTCGGCGAGCCGCAGGATGTGATGCTGGCGATGATCGAGACGGTCGAGCCGCATCTGCCGCAGGAGAAGCCGCGCTATCTGATGGGCGTCGGCACGCCCGACGACATCGTCCAGGCGGTCGCGCGCGGCATCGACATGTTCGACTGCGTCATGCCGACCCGTGCCGGCCGCCACGGCCAGATCTTCACCCGCTTCGGGCGGATGAACCTGAAGAACGCCAAGCATGCCGAGGACCCGCGCCCGATCGACGAGGCCTCCTCCTGCCCCGCCGCGAAGGACTGGTCGCGCGCCTATCTCCATCACCTCGTCAAAGCCGAGGAGATGCTCGGCAAGATGCTGCTGACCTGGGTCAATCTCGCCTATTACCAGGACCTGATGGCCGGCCTGCGCGCTGCGATCGCAGCCGGTCGTCTCGATGATTTCATCGCCGAGACGAAGGAAGGCTGGGCGCGCGGGGAGCCGGCGTGAGCGATCCAGGGCTCGCCCTGCTGCTGGTCAAGATGACCGCGGCAGCCGCCATCGTCGTGAGCTGCTCGCTCGTCGCCGAGCGATCGGGCCCGCTGCTGGCGGCGTTGATCGCCACGCTGCCGATCTCGGCAGGGCCGGTGCTCGCCTTCCTCGCCCTCGATCACGACCCCGTCTTCGTCTCTCAGGCCGCTCTCGGCAGCATGGGGGCCAATCTCGCCACCTCCGGCATGGTGCTCGTCTATGTGCTGACGGCGCAGGCCCACGGTCCGGCCCGATCCCTGTTGGCGTCGCTGGCGGTCTGGTTCGCGATCGCGACGGCGTTGCGGATCGTCGAGCCGCCCGCATGGTCGATCGTGGGGGCGACCGTCGCCGCCTATGGCGCGCTCTGCGTCGTCTTGCGCCCGTATCTCGACGCCCGCCCCGCCGCCCCGCCGGAGCGGGTCTGGTACGCGATCCCGATCCGCGCCGGTGCCGTCGCGCTGCTCGCCGGGCTCGTCACGACCCTGAGCGAGCTCGTCGGATCGGGCTGGTCCGGCACGCTTGCGGCCCTGCCGGTCGTCTTCTCCAGCCTCATCGCCATGCTGCAGCCGCGGATGGGTGGGCCGGCGGTCGCGGCCATCGTCGCCAACAGCACGCTCGGCCTGATGGGCTTCGGCCTGGCTCTCGCCACCGTGCATTACGGCGCGCCGGTGCTAGGTTCCTGGACCGCTCTGCTCTTCGGGCTGCTCGTCAGCCTCGCCTGGAACGTCGTCCTGCTCGGCCTCAGCCTGCGGCGGGCTTCGGCCGGCGCCACGAGGTGACGAACAGCCCGCCGACGATGAGCGCGATGCCGAGCCATTGCAGCGGCGCGGGCACCTCGCCGAGCATCGGGATCGCCAGCAGGGTACCCGTCACCGGAATCAGCGGCGGAAAGCGGCCGACGATCGCCTGCCCGAGCACATGCGCCGCCAGGCCCCACATCCACAGGCCGAGGATGACGTTCAGCACCCCCTGATAGAACGCATGCAGGAGAAGGACGTACCAGGGCGCGATGTCGAACCCGCGGAAGAAGAAGAGCGCGTAGACCGGCAGATAGGCGAGGGAGAAGACCGAGACGATGGCGCTCGCCCGCAGCCCGTCGATGTTCCAGCGCTGGATGGCCAGCGGATAGCCGCCCCAGAGCAGGCCGGCGCAGAAGAACAGCAGGTCGCCTCCGAGGGTCCCGTGGCCGCCGGACGCGCTCCCCGCCGCCGCCAGGCAGGCGAGCCCGCCGAGCATGCAGACGATGCCGATGACCAGCGAGCGCGTCAGGACGGCGCCGAACATGACGACGCTGCCGATGATCCCGATGATGGTGACGGTGCCGGGCGTGATCGTGGCGCCATGCGCCGCCGGTGCGAGCGTGAGCCCCGTCAGCATGAGCATGCTCAGCGGAAAGCCGCTCGACACGGCGAGAAAGCTGGCGCGCATCCAGCCGACCCGCTCGATCAGCCGGTCCCGGAAGAACAGCGGCAGCAGGATCAGCCCCGCGGTGCCGAAGCGCAGCGCCATGATGTCGTGGACCGTCAGCCCGTTCAGCACCGCGTAGCGGCTGACCACGAAATTCGAGCCGAAGATCAGCACGCTGGCGATCATGCAGGCGAAGGCCAGACTGCGCCGTCGCCGCACGGTGCGATCGTCAGCCTGATGGTCCGGCGGCGTCTGGGGCATCCCCTGCGAATAAGGCCAAGCGCGCGCATCGGATATGCCCGGTCGCGCATGGCGCCCCGCACCGGGCGCCGGTCGACACGTCGCGAAACGACTTTCCACAAAGGCGCCGGGTTTCGGCCTCATCGTCGGACGGATCGGCAGGCTCCATGTCCTCGTGATGGAAACATGGGATCGAAGCATGTCGGATCGGGAGCCGAATTCGTTCAGCCGCAACCGGGTCTTGCCATGGGCGCTCGGGCTTGCCGTGCTGGCCGGCGTGGCCGCGGTCGGAGTTCTCAAGCTCCTGCCGCCGCAGCACGCCGTGTCGGGCGGTGTTCTGCCGCTGCCGAGCGTCGCCATCGAGGAACTTGGTGCCGCAGGCAAGATCGCGATGCGCCATCTCGGCGAAGGGGCGCAGGCCGAGGACGAGCGCGCGGGCCTGTTGGTACCCGCCGCGCTGATCATGCCGATGTCGGTCGATTGGGAAGGCGGCATCCCCGCCACGCCGCAGGCGATGCGCATCGCCAGGGCGGAGGCCCGGGGAGACGCCGCGATGCCGGGCTCGAAGCGGCTGGCCGTGGCAGAGGCTGGCCGGCCGGCGGCGCTGCCGCCGTCACGCCCGGCCGATCTGGCGCCGGCCGCGCCGCTGCAGCTGGCGCAGCAGGCCGCGCAGCCTTTGCCGGCGCAGAAGCCCCCGGCGAGCACGGGCTTCCGCATCGGCGAGGTCGTCTCCGCGCCGGCGGGACGACTTGTCGGAATGGTCGCCGGAGCGGCGGGAGCGGTCGGTGCCGCCGGCTCCTGGACGGTGGCGCAGGCCGCTGGCCTGGTGCCGCGCTGGTGATCAGGCCAGCGCCTTCAGCGCGCCGCGGCCGGCATAGACCGCCTGGGCGCCGAGCTCTTCCTCGATGCGCAGCAGCTGGTTGTACTTCGCCGTCCGGTCGGACCGGGCGAGCGAGCCGGTCTTGATCTGCCCGCAATTGGTGGCGACGGCGAGGTCGGCGATGGTGGAATCCTCGGTCTCGCCCGAGCGGTGCGACATCACGGCGGTGTAGCCGGCGCGCTGCGCCATCTCGACGGCGGCGAGCGTCTCGGTCAGCGAGCCGATCTGGTTCACCTTGACGAGGATCGAGTTCGCCGTCTTCGCCTTGATGCCCTGCGAGAGGCGGGTGACGTTGGTCACGAACAGGTCGTCGCCGACGAGCTGGCACTTGGTGCCGACGAGGTCGGTCAGCGCCTTCCAGCCCTCCCAGTCGTCCTCGGACATGCCGTCCTCGATCGAGACGATCGGGTAGTTGCCGACGAGCTTGGCGAGGTACTTGGCCTGCGCCTTGGGATCGCGCGTCTTGCGCTCGCCCTCATAGACATAGGCGCCGTCCTTGAAGAACTCGGTCGCGGCGCAGTCGAGCGCCAGCGCGATGTCCTCGCCCGGCTTGTAGCCGGCCTTCTCGATCGCGCCCATGACGAAGTCGAGCGCGGCCTCGGCCGATTTGAGGTTCGGAGCGAAGCCGCCCTCGTCGCCGACATTGGTGTTGTGATGGGCGTCGTGCAGCGCCTTCTTCAGCGTATGGAAGACCTCCGCGCCCATGCGCAGCCCTTCGGCGAAGGTCGGCGCGCCGATCGGCATGATCATGAATTCCTGGAAGTCGATCGGGTTGTCGGCATGCGCGCCGCCATTGACGATGTTCATCATCGGCACCGGCAGGACGCGCGCCGAGGTGCCGCCGACATAGCGGTAGAGCGGCAGGCCCGAGGCGTCGGCGGCGGCCTTGGCGACGGCCAGCGAGACGCCGAGGATGGCGTTGGCGCCGAGCGCCGACTTGTTGGGCGTGCCGTCGAGCTCGATCATGGTCTGGTCGATCGCGGTCTGGTCCTCGGCGTCCATGGCGACCAGCGCCTCGGCGATCGTCGTGTTGACCGCCTCGACCGCCTTGAGCACGCCCTTGCCGAGATAGCGGCTCTTGTCGCCGTCGCGCAGCTCGACCGCCTCATGCGCGCCCGTCGAGGCGCCGGAGGGAACCGCGGCGCGGCCCATCGAGCCGTCTTCGAGCACGACATCGACCTCCACGGTCGGGTTGCCGCGCGAGTCGAGGATCTGGCGGCCGATGATGTCGATGATCGCGGTCATGGGAGGGGGCTCCGTGCGGGCGGGAAGTCGTCAGCGCGCTTCTAGCCAAGGCTTTCCCGGTCGGGAAGCCTGAAACTGCGTTGCGGCCCCCGACTTGCTGCCTGTCCCGACAGCGAAGGCTCGCTGTCTCAAAGGGAAACAGGCATGGTTCAAAGCTCTTCACTCCGGCGTCGCCCGTCCCTCGGTTCCGTTCTGGTTTGGTGCGCCGTCACCGTGCTCTGGTGGCTCGGCCTGTGCGTCGCGGCGGGGCGCATCGTCTGGCTCTGGTAGGGCGTCGGCGTCGTCGAGGCCGAGATAGCTGCCCAGCAGGTAGCCGCCCTGCAGGGCGAAGAGGTAGCCGATCAGGACGAACAGGCTGAAGAAGCCGAGTTCGCCTCGCAGCCCCCACAACGTCAGCATCGTCGACGTCGTGGCCAGGCTTGCAATCAGAATGGCGGCCGGCCTGTAGGACAGGCCGATGAAAATGCCGAATAGAAAAAGTACCAAAGCGATTAGCATCTATTTTATTCAAATTTTCGGCGCCGGACGATGCGTTAATATTAGGAAGATCGCTGGTGGATAGGCAAATCAATCTGCCGCACATCCATAGGGTAATCTTAAGATCGACGTCTTCCGACGTTCGGGGCTGCCGCGCGCCCGGCGCAAAATCGCCATCCCTGTCGCGGTTCGCGGTCCGGCCCGCGATGGTCTAGAAGGCTGCGAAAAGCTTCAGGAGCCTTCCATGTCGATCGATGCAACCGAGCTGCAACTGGGCCGCCCTTCGGCGCTGCCGGCCTCGCCCGACGAGGCGCGCCTCGACCGCGTGCCCAACCCCCATGCGGGCACGAACTATCTCGCCCGCTTCACCTGTCCCGAGTTCACCTCGATCTGCCCCGTCACGGGACAGCCCGATTTCGGCATCCTGGTGATCGACTATCTGCCCGGCCAGTGGCTGGTCGAGTCGAAGTCGCTCAAGCTCTATCTCGGCGCGTTCCGCAACCACGGCGCCTTCCACGAGGATTGCACCGTCGGCATCGGCAAGAAACTCGTCGACCTGCTGGCGCCGGAATGGTTCCGGATCGGCGGCTACTGGTATCCGCGCGGCGGCATCCCGATCGACGTGTTCTGGCAGACGGGCGAGCCGCCGAAGGGGCTCTGGCTGCCCGACCAGGGCGTCGCGCCCTATCGCGGCCGCTGATCGGCCCCGCGAAGCGGCCGGTAGCACCGCGACGTTCAGCCGCGAAAGCCGTTGTGACGACGTGCCACCGCGACGGTCGCTGCATCGTCGTCGCGCCGCTCGGACGGCGCCACGACCTTATCGCGTCAGCGAGAGGATGCGCGGCGCGGCGAAGCCGAGCAGCACGAGGCCCGCTGAGAACAGCAGCAGCGCGCCCGCGCTGCCGAAGGCATGTTGCGCCGCGCCCATTCCGAGGGGGCCGAGCGCATGGCCAAGGAAGAAGAAGCAGGCGAACAGCGCCACGGCCGAGCCGCGCGCCTCCGGCGCGAGCTCCGTCGCCTGCACCTGCAATGTGCCATGCATCAGGAAGAAGCCGAAACCCGACATCGTGAAAAGCCCGAAAGCCGTCCACCAGGGCAGAGGCAGGGCGAAGAGTGCGTAGCTCGCTGCGATGGTGACGGCGCCGGCGGGCACCATCCGCACGGGCCCGAGCGCCCGCACCAGCACAGGCGTCAGCAGCCCGTAGATCAGGCCGCCGAGCCCCAGCGAGCCAATCACGAGGCCGGCCTCGGCGGGGCCCACGCTGGAGCGCTCCTGCAGGATCGCCGCGGTGTAGGGCGGCACGCCGAAGATCAGCGCGCCCTCGATCGTCATCAACGGATAGAGCAGCTTGCTTTTGGGGTTGGCGAAGACTTTGCGATAGGCGGCGACGGCGCTCGCGAGCCTCAGCGGCGCCCGGGCGGCGTTTCGGCGGGGCGCCAGCCCGAAATGGACGAGCAACCCGGCGCCCGCCGCGATGGCCGCAGCGATCCCGAGGACCGCGCGCCAGCCGATATGGGTCGCGACGATTCCGGAGAAGGCAGCCCCCGCCATCTGGCCGACGATCATGATCACCAGGAAGCGGCCGAGCATCACCTGCCGTTCCGACATCGGCGCGCGGTCGCCGATTGCGGCCATGGCGGCCGGGATCACGCCGCCCGCCATGACGCCGGAGGCCGCTCGCAGCAGGACCAGCATGGGAAAGCTGTCGGCGAACATGGCGAGGCCGGAAAGGAGGCAGAGCCCGGCCAGGCAGATCGAGATGCTGCGCAGCTTGCCGATCGTGTCGGCGACGGGCCCGAGGAACGGCTGCCCCAGCGCGTAGGCGAAGGCGAAAGCGGTCGCCATCGCCGCGATCTGGGGGACCGAACGGTCGAACTCGCTCGCCAGGGTCGGCACGAGCGGGTCGACGAGGCGCATGGTGAAGGTGGAGGCGAAGCCGCAGAGGCCGAGAATGGAGACGAGGCGGCGCATGGCCGCCGCGTCCGCGCGCGCTTTTTCAGACATAAGCCAGCGTAGGCGCGCGCGAAGCCTTGGCAAGGCGATCGAAGCCTTGCAGCTCTGCAACCAGCGCAGGGAAGTCGGTCAGCGGCACCATGTTGGGGCCGTCCGAGGGCGCCCTGTCCGGGTCGGGATGGGTCTCGATGAAGACGCCGGCCACGCCGACGGCGACGGCCGCGCGTGCGAGCACCGGAACGAATTCGCGCTGCCCGCCGGAGGAGGAGCCCTTGCCGCCCGGCTGCTGTACCGAATGGGTCGCGTCGAAGATCACCGGCGCGCCGGTCTCCGCCATGATCGGCAGCGACCGCATGTCCGAGACGAGGGTGTTGTAGCCGAAGGACACGCCCCGCTCGGTCAGCATCACGTCGGGGTTGCCGCTCTCGGTGATCTTGGCCGCGACATTGACCATGTCCCAGGGCGCGAGGAACTGCCCCTTCTTGACGTTGACGGCCCGGCCGGTCTTCGCCGCGGCGACGAGAAGGTCGGTCTGGCGGCACAGGAAGGCGGGAATCTGCAGGACGTCGACCACTTCCGCCACGGCGGCGCACTGGCCCGCTTCATGCACGTCCGTCAGCACCGGCAGGCCGGTGCGCTCGCGGATCTCGGCGAAGACGGGCAGCGCAGCGGCAAGCCCCATGCCACGCTCGGCCTTCACGCTGGTGCGGTTGGCCTTGTCGAAGGACGTCTTGAACACGAGGCCGATATTGAGGGCGACGGCCATGTCGCGCAGGGCGAAGGCGACCTCGAGAGCGTGCTCGCGGCTTTCCATCTGGCAGGGGCCGGCGATCAGCGCGAGCGGCAGGTCATTGCCGAAGCGCACCGGCCGGGCGAGGCCGGAGCCGATGGAGACGATCGAGTTGGCGGTCATGAGGTATTCTCCCGCGGAGGCCGGGCGGGCTTATGGCGGGGAGGGCAGGCAGGTCAAGCGGCTGAGACGGCGGGTCGCGCCTGCGTTTGTCGAACGGACTGGCGAAGCGGCGGAGAGGTCTGTAAATTCGTCTTCGAACCACTATCTCACACGGAATGGCAGGCACGATTGAGAGCGGCGCGGGCTATGACGAGGCAGACATGGGACGAGACGGGCGCAGGCTCGGCGACCGCGCCGCGCGCGTCGGCGCGCGCTCTGCCGGACGGAGGGCCTGCGATGTCTCACCCCGTGGTCGCGATGGCTGACCGGCCGCGCCGGCCCGCCCCTCCCGCCGATGGTGGCCGCGACGGCACCGGAACCGCGGTGCTGACCCGCACGCGCACCCGCAAGCCCAATCTCTACC
The DNA here is from genome assembly GCA_003248805.1 of Chelatococcus sp. Lineage (GTDB taxonomy): Bacteria > Pseudomonadota > Alphaproteobacteria > Rhizobiales > Beijerinckiaceae > Allobosea. Next base: position 25,771 of record QFQY01000061.1, read on the forward strand.
GTGTCCTCCTGCTCAACGACGACTACACGCCGATGGAGTTCGTCGTTCACGTGCTCGAGCGCTTCTTCAACAAGGACCGCGCCGAAGCGACGCAGATCATGATGCATGTTCATCAGAACGGCGTCGGCGAATGCGGGGTCTTCACCTACGAGGTCGCGGAGACCAAGGTGACCCTCGTCATGGATCTGGCGCGCAAGCATATGCATCCGCTGCAATGCGTGATGGAAAAGAAGTAGCCTTGGGTCCAATCTCTCTCCCGGCCTCGAAATAGGAGCGCTATCCGTGCCGAGTTTCTCGCGCAGCCTCGAACAGGCGCTTCACCGGGCTCTCGCGCTCGCGAACGAACGCCACCACGAATACGCCACGCTGGAGCATCTGCTGCTCGCCCTGGTCGACGATCAGGACGCGGCTGCGGTGATGCGCGCCTGCAGCGTCGATCTCGACATGCTCAGGCGCAACCTCGTCGACTATATCGACGCCGAGCTCACCAATCTCGTCACCGACGGACGCGACGATTCCAAGCCCACCGCCGGCTTCCAGCGCGTGATCCAGCGGGCGGTGATCCATGTCCAGTCGTCCGGTCGCGAAGAAGTGACGGGCGCCAACGTGCTCGTCGCGATGTTCGCCGAGCGCGAAAGCCATGCCGCCTATTTCCTGCAGGAGCAGGACATGACCCGCTACGACGCGGTCAACTACATCAGCCACGGCATCGCCAAGCGCCCCGGCGCCGGCGAGGCGCGCCCCGTGCGCGGTGCCGAGGAGGAGCCCGAGCAGCAGCGCGATTCGCGCGCCGACCAGGGCAACGACGCCGACAAGGACAAGAAGAAGAAGGAAAGTGCGCTCGAGGCTTATTGCGTCAACCTCAACCGGAAGGCGAGGGACGGGCGGATCGACCCGCTGATCGGCCGCGAGGCCGAGGTCCAGCGCACGATCCAGATCCTCTGCCGCCGCCAGAAGAACAATCCGCTTCTGGTCGGAGACCCCGGTGTGGGCAAGACCGCCATCGCCGAGGGCCTGGCGCTCAAGATCATCCGCGGCGAGGTGCCCGAGGTGCTGGAGGACGCCACCGTCTTCTCGCTCGACATGGGCACGCTGCTGGCCGGCACGCGCTATCGCGGCGATTTCGAGGAGCGCCTCAAGCAGGTGATGAAGGAGATCGAGGCCCATCCCAAGGCGATCATGTTCATCGACGAGATCCATACGGTGATCGGCGCCGGCGCGACCTCCGGCGGCGCCATGGACGCCTCGAACCTGCTGAAGCCCGCTTTGGCCTCCGGCTCGCTGCGCTGCATCGGCTCGACGACCTACAAGGAGTACCGCCAGTACTTCGAGAAGGACCGCGCCCTGGTGCGCCGCTTCCAGAAGATCGACGTCAACGAGCCGTCGGTTCCGGACGCGATCGAGATCCTGAAGGGGCTGAAGCCCTATTTCGAGGAGTTCCACAAGCTGCGCTACACCAACGACGCCATCAAGGC
>QFQY01000062.1 GCA_003248805.1 Chelatococcus sp.
GCATCTTCAGCGCCATGTCCTGGATCTTGATGATCTTCTGGGCGTGGGTCTCGGAGAGCGAGCCGCCGAAGACGGTGAAGTCCTTGGAGAAGACGAAGACGGTGCGGCCGTTGACCGTGCCCCAGCCGGTGACGACGCCGTCGCCCGGGATCTTCTCGGCCTTGTCCATGCCGAAATCGACGCAGCGCTGCTGCACGAACATGTCGAACTCCTCGAAGGAGTCCTTGTCGAGCAGGAGCTCGATGCGTTCGCGCGCGGTCAGCTTGCCTCTGCTGTGCTGCGCCTCGATGCGGCGCTCGCCGCCACCCTTGCGCGCGCCTTCGCGGCGATCTTCGAGCTGTCCGAGAATGTCTTTCATGGCGCTAGCCTCGCAGCCGAAGAAACGGGCCGGGAGTTCCGTTCGGAACTCCGCGCTTCCGGATTAAGCGGCGCTGGCGCCCGTGTCCATCGGCGCCGCCTGCGGCTTTCGGCTAGCCGCGCTCGACCAGCAGCACGGCCGCGTCGTATTCCTGCCGCCGCAGAGCGCGGCGCTCGGCCGCTTCCTCGTCCTGTCCCCAGATGCCGATCTGGTAATCCTCGTCGAGATGGGCCGCGTTCCAGGCCGCATCGGCGTCGATCTCCCGCCGCAGCAACGCCAGCGCCAGAATGGCCGAGCCCGTCAGCGTCATGACGGCGTGTGTTCCGGCCAGCGCGAGCGGGGCGGGGATGGCGTCGACGATTCCGGCGACGGCCGCCAGGGCCTCGGGAGGCTGCTGCTGGAAGACGACGCCCTGGGCGCGGGTGAAGCGGGCGCCGAGGCCCTGTTCGAGCCGGCGGATGATGGGCTCCCAGACGAGGTTCTGGCGCTCGACCAGGACGTCCGGCTCGTCGGCGCGGTAGCAGAGCGCGTCGCTGCCGGCATAGCGCACGATCTCGGCGCGCACGGCTTCGTGCTGGTCGGCGACACCGTCGAGGGCGGAGTTGACCAGCCGGCTCAGTGGCATGCGCGCGGGGTCGATGACCTCGGCTTGCGCCTGCCATTCGGAGGCGAGCGCCTCGGCGACGGCGCGGGAGCCGACCGCGAGCGGGCGACGGGCGGGCGTGCGGGCGGTGCGTCCGTCGAGCGCGACGTGGAACAGGCCGTCGCGTTCGAGGACGTCGGCCTGCGTGTAGAAGCGCTTGGGCAGGGCGGTCCGCATCGCCTGCTGTGCGGCGGCGACGGGGTCGGGCTGGCGCTGGCCGGAGGCGCCGAAACGGGCCAGGAAATCATCGGTCGACATGGCGCCGGCATACCCCATCCGGCTGCCGGCTGGAAAGCGTGTCGGTGCTGCAGACGGCGGCGCTACGATGCCGCCGTCCCGAAGCGGTCGCGCCAGGCGGGCAGGGCTCCCGGCAGGGGCAGCGCCGTCGCGGCGTGGACGCCACGGGCGACGGCGCGGGCAAGCACGTCGGCGGCGGTCGCGCAGATCTCGGTCAGGGCGAAGGCGTCCGACGGCGCGCCGGCCCGGCCGGTGGCGGCGGCGAAGACGACGTCCCCGTCGAGAGGGGCATGGACCGGCCGGAGGGCACGGGCGAGGCCGTCATGCGCCGCCAGGGCCAGGCGGCGCGCCTGCGCCTTGGTCAGCACGGCGTCGGTGGCGATGATCGCGATGGTGGTGTTCTGGCCGGTGCCGCCCTTGAAGCGCAGCCCGAGATCCTCGGGTGCGATCGCTTGCGGCCAGCCGAGACCGCCGAACTCGTGCTCGCGCTCGTAGGGCGCCGCCCAGAAATGCGGCCCGTCGCCGATCGTCGCGCTGCCGACCGCGTTGACCGCCACGAGCGCGCCGACGACATGGCCGGTCGCGGCGCGGGCGCTGGCCGAGCCGACGCCGCCCTTGAGGGTGGCGGTGGTGGCGCCGTAGCCGGCCCCCGCCGTCCCCAGCGCGAAATCGGCGGCGGCGATCTCGGTCGCCCGCCGCCCGAGCCGGCGGTAGGGCGCTTCCTCTCCGCCCTGCGCCCAGCGCTTCTCGCCGCCATTGGTGAGGTCGAAGAGGATCGCCTGCGGCACGATGGGGATATGGAAGCCGCCGACCGGGAAGCCGCGCCGTTCTTCCGCCAGCCGCGACATCACGCCGTCGGCCGCGGCGAGCCCCCAGGCCGAGCCGCCCGCGAGCGCGATCGCATCGACATGCTGCACCGTCATCTCCGGCATGAGCAGCGCCGTCTCGCGCGTTCCGGGGCCGCCGCCGAGGATGGCCACGGAGGCGACGGCCGGGCTCTCGAACAGGGCGACGGTGACGCCGGTCGCGGCCGTTTCGTCATGGGCGTGGCCGACGCTCACGCCCGCGACGTCGGTGATCAGGTTTCTCATGGCGTGTCCGGGGAAAAGATGGAGAAACGGATGCGGCTCGCTTCGGCCACATTACGGGCTTTTCATGTTGGGGACATCGTCGGGTCAGGCTTAAGCCGGCACGGTAACGGCATCGCAGAGCGGCTTCGAGACCCGACCGGCGACGACCGACGACCCTGCCCAATGGGAGATTCCGCATGAAACCTCTGGCCATCATCGCAGCGACATCCCTGGCGGCCCTCGCCTCGGGCTTTGCCGTCGCGCAGCCCAAGCCCATTCCTCCCGTGGGCGGCGACGGCCCCCGGCACGAGCGCTCCGAGGCGCGCAACGACGAAAGCCGCGCGGAAGGGCGCGAGCGCCGGGCGCAGCGCATGCAGGAGCGCCTCGACGAGCGCTTCGCCAAGCTGCGCGCGGACATGAAGCTCAAGCCCGAGCAGGTCCCGCTGTTCGACGCCGTCGAGGGGCTGGTCAAGAAGCGCTCGGCCGAGCGGCGCGAGGCCTGGGCTGCCCTGCGCGAGCGGCGCGAGACCTTCCGCCACGCCGACATGATGGAACGCCTCGACATGCGGGCCAGTTCGCTGACCGAGCGGGCGACGCATGCGAAGGAACTCGCGGATGCCGTGCGCCCGCTCTGGGCGACGCTCAGCGACGAACAGAAGACCGTGGCGCGCCGCGCCGTCCGCGAGGCGATGGCCGAAGGGCGCGAGCGGATGCGCTCCATGCGCGAGAACTGGCGCGAGCACCATGGCGACCGTGACGACGACGAGCGCGGCCCGCGCCGCTGGCGCGAGGACGGCCGCGAGCGACGCGGCTGAGATCCCGCATCGCGATCCGGACAGGGCGGCTCTTCGGGGCCGCCCTTTTTTCATGTCGGGACCGCGCCTCCTTCGCAAAGCGGGCGGTCCTGCGGATGCGCGAGACGCGGCTCCCTCAGCTCCCGACGGCGTCCCTGACGCATTTGTTGGTGAAGCTGGTCTTGGCCGCGCCGTTGAGCTTCTTCTCGGCGGCCTGCTTGTCGCAGGCGGCGCCGGCGTCCTTCTCGCACTTCGTCAGGAAGCTCGTCTTCGCGGCACCGGCGAGCTTCTTCTCACCGGCCTGAACGGTGCAGCTCTGCGCCTGGGCGGTCGCGGCGCCGGAGAGGCAGGCGAGGAGGATGGCGGCGGGAAACAGGAGTCTCATGGGCGCTTTCCCTTCGGGCAGGCTCGCAGCGGGGCTGCGATTCGGAGCGATGCCGTGGCCGTGCCACGCGACCGACGCGGGGGGGGGCGACTCACGGTAAATCCTTCTTTACCATAATCGTTCAAATTCGATTCACTTGCGGGCGTTTACGTTTCGGCAGGACTTTGGGACGGAGGAACGCCATGAAGATCGATTGGCTCGCTTGGTCGATGCGCGGCTTCATCATGACCGTGTTCGTGCTCTGCCTTTTCGGCCCCTATGCGCTGTCGATCATGATCGGCTGCCTCGGGATCGGCTGCTATTTCTTCCGCGACCAGGTCGGCTCGCATCTCTGAGGCGATCGGCGTCGTTTTCCATCCGCGCCCGCAAGGGGAGCGGGAAGGGCGGTCCCTCGGGGCCGCCCTTCGTGTTTCTGCGGATGCTTGCGCGGCGGGTTCGCGCCGCAGGTCTCCGAGGCTCTCAGTGTCCCTCGTGAATCGCGATCGGTGCCGTCCTTGCCGCACCGGCATTGATCCGCAGGGCGACGACGTGGCCGAGCGCGGCGGCCCCGATGCAGAGCAGGCCGGAGGCGACGATGTTGGCCGAGGCGCGCAGGAGCGCACCGCTGCGCAGGAGGTCGAGCGTCTGCAGGCTGAAGGACGAGAAGGTCGTATAGCCCCCGCAGACCCCGATCATCACGAAGAGCCTCGCATTGTCCGACAGCGGATAGCGCCCCTGCGCGACGGTCAGCGCGCCGAACAGGGCGATGGCGAAGGAGCCGGTCACGTTGATCATGACCGTGTTCCAGGGCAGGGCCCGACTGATCGGCATCGCCAGCACGGTCACCGCATAGCGGGCGAGCGTGCCGAGGGCTCCGCCGAACATCACGAGAAGGCAGGTGGTGAAGGACATGCCGATGCACTCCGCTCGATCGGGCGAGCACGGCATCCGCCCTCCGGCGGGACGCCTGCTGCCTCCGGAAACCTTGCGCGGAGACAGCGGGAGCGGCCATCAGCCTTTGGCGTTCGAGGCCCATACCTTGGCGTGAGGCCGTTGGCCGAGGGGGGATGGCCGCGCGACTGCCGAGGCGCCAAGGATGAGGCGCCCCGGTGCAGGGTCCGGAGGAGCGTGGCGGAGCGCCGCCGCGCTAGGCGAAGACGACGTCCGCGAGTGTCACGCCGCTGCCGATCTGGCTGTAGACATAGTAGTCCACGCCGTCATGCGAGACGGTGCCGTCATAGTGCAACTTCGTGATCGCTTGGCCGGCGGCGTTCTTCATCGAGACCTGGCCGGTCGCGCTCGCTTCGAAGGGATTGGCCGGCGAGACGCCCGTGGCGCCGGGCAGGTCCAGCAGGCCGTTCTTGCCGAACTCGACGATGCCGTCCTTGTTGCCGTCGAAGATGCGGCTTGTCGTCAGGACGTAGTCGGTCTTGCCGAAACTCGCGATGCTGTCCTTGCCGAGCCCGAGCATCAGCCCGGTATCGAAGAAGAAGCTTTCCTTCACCGTGCCCGCGGCATCCCCCGCCAGGGCTTCCGCTCCCGGACCGGCGGCCTTCGTGCCGACGGGAGCCCGAAGCGGGTCGCCGGTCAACTGCGCCATTGAAACCGTGCCGTCCCCGAACTCCACGAATTCGAAGTTCGCCAGTGTATCGGTATCGGTCCCGGCCGGTGCGGCCGTGTTGGTGACGGTCACGGTTCCGTCCGGTGCGACGGAGACCGCATAGCTGGAGCGAGCCCCGGCGAAGACGGCCGTGTCGATCCCGTTTCCGCCGTCGAGCGCGTCGTTGCCGGCCCCGCCGATGATCGTGTCGCGGCCGTCGAACCCGAAGATGTAGTCGTCGCCTGCGCCGCCATCGAGCCGGTTGGCGTGGCCGCCGCCCCGGATGTCGTCGGCGAAGGCGCTTCCGATGATGTTGCGGACTGCGGGGATCGAGTCGATCCCGCCGAAGCCGTCATAGACGGTGTCCGGCGGGATGCCGGCCTGATACGCGTTCTCGCGCTGGTTGACGCGGATGGGACCGGGATCGGCGCTGTAGTCGGCGGTGTCGAGGTCGGTTCCGCCCCCGCCGATGAACGTGTCGTTGCCGGGCCCGCTGACGAAGATGTCGGTGCCCGTGCCGCCGTCGATGAAATCGTCGCCGCCGCCGCCGACAATGGTGTCGTTCCCGCTGTTGTCCTGACCGAGGCCAGGGAAGACATCGGGTCCGTCCGTGAGAATAAAGGTCGCCATGATCGCCCCTCGATATTCGAGAGGTTAACGAATGCTAACGCTACGTCATTGTCAAAGGCAATTTGCGGCGAGGCGGGCTTGGAGCAATGGCACAAAAAAGGGGATGGCGAAGTCGCCATCCCCCAAATCGTTGACATGAACGGCGCTTCGTCCCCGTTCCGGGCCGATCAGCGCGAGTAGAACTCGATGACCAGGTTCGGTTCCATCTGCACCGCATAGGGCACGTCCGAGAGCGTCGGGGTGCGGGTGAAGGTGGCGGTCGACTTGCTGTGGTCGGCGTCGATGTAGTCCGGGACGTCGCGCTCGGCGAGGGTGGCCGACTCGATCACGATGGCGAGCTGGCGCGAGCTCTCCTTGATCGCGATCACGTCGCCCGGCTTCACCTGGTAGGAGGCGATGTTGACGCGCTTGCCGTTCACGGTGACGTGGCCGTGGTTGACGAACTGGCGCGCGGCGAAGACCGTCGGCACGAACTTGGCGCGGTAGATCACCGCGTCGAGACGCCGCTCGAGCAGGCCGACCAGGTTCTCGCCCGAGTCGCCCTTGAGGCGGATGGCCTCGGCGTAATAGCGGCGGAACTGCTTCTCGGAGATCGAGCCGTAATAGCCCTTCAGCTTCTGCTTGGCGCGCAGCTGCGTGCCGAAGTCGGAGAGCTTGCCCTTGCGGCGCTGGCCGTGCTGGCCGGGGCCGTATTCGCGGCGGTTGACCGGGGACTTCGGACGGCCCCAGATGTTCTGACCGAGACGGCGGTCAATCTTGTATTTCGCCTCGTGGCGCTTCGACATGTCGCGTGTCCTCTCAGGTTCGCGAGTTGAGGACCGCGCCCTCCTGTCCCCGTTTCCAGGGCGACAGATCCGGCCCTGAAGTGGGCGGATCACGGGTGCGGAAAAAGCCACGCGGGCCCTGATGGACCCGCGCGACGGGGTCCGTATGGCGCAGGAAGCCGGCGAAGTCAAACCGGCTGAGCGTTCATTGCGGGGCGGGCAGGGGCAGCGGCTCGATCACGATGCGGGCGAGGCCGCGGCCGGCGAGCGCGAGGCGCAAGGGTCCGTTCAGCGTGCCGCCGCCGGTCAGCACGGCGACGGAGTCGGCGGGACCGTCGGCCCCCTGCTCGGCCGCGGGGCCGAGCAGGGACAGCACCCGGCGGGCGATGGCGGGCGCCGGATCGATCCAGTCGACAGGCCAGGGCGCGAGATGCTGCATGCGCTCGAGCAGCAGCGGGTAATGCGTGCAGGACAGCGTCACCACGTCGGTGCGGCGGCCGTCGCGCTCGACGAAGCAGGGGGCGATCTCGGCCCGCACCGCCGCGTCGTCGACCGGCTCGCCCTTCAACGCCGCCTCGCAGAGCCCGGCCAGCCGGGTCGAGCCGACGAGCGTGACGTCGCAGCCGCGCGCATAGGTGTCGATCAGGCCCCGCGTGTAGTCGCGGGCGACCGTGCCGGGCGTCGCCAGAACGGAGATCATGCGCGAGCGGGTCAGCGTCGCGGCCGGCTTGATCGCCGGTACGGTGCCGACGAAGGGCAGGGTGAAGCGCGCGCGCAGGGCGGGCAGCACCAGCGTCGAGGCGGTGTTGCAGGCGACCACGACGAGATCGGGATGGAAGCGCGCGACGAGCCGCTCCATCACGGTCAGCACGCGCGCGACCAGCGCGCCCTCGTCGAGGCGGCCATAGGGAAAGCCGGCGTCGTCGGCGGCGTAGACGATGTCCGCGCCGGGGCAGAGCGGCGCGGTGCGGGCGAGCACCGTCAGGCCGCCGAGGCCGGAATCGAAGACGAGGATGGTCGGGCGGCGCCGCGGCATGGCCACGGGGCGATGGGCGGTTCCGGCCAGAAGATCGACCTGCATTCTACGGCGCTCGAAGAGGGGGGACGAGGGCCGATTGCCGCACAGCCCGCTTAAGAGATCGTCAAGGCGGGCCTTCCCTCCTGTCTTGAATTTAGTTGACTCTGTCCATTAATTGGCGTGCGGTGGGCTGGTTCGGAGGTGGTCCATGCAGGCGGTCGACGGGATTCAGGGGGTGGAGCTGGCGGTGATCGACGCCGTGCGCGGCTTCAACCGCTTCCATACGCGGTGGGCCGGCGCGCTCGGTGGCAGCCTGCACGGGTCCGGCATCGCGCTGACGGAGGCGCGGGTGCTCTACGAGCTCGCCCAGCGCGAGGCGCCGCTGGCGAGCGAGCTGGCGCGCGATCTCGGCCTCGACCCCGCGCATCTCTCCCGAATCCTCAAGCATTTCGCCGTGTCGGGCTGGCTGGTCCGCGAACGCTCGGCCGCCGATGGCCGGGCTATGCGCCTGCGGCTGACGGAAGCCGGGCGCGGGGTCTTCGCCGGGCTGGAGCGAACGGCGCGAGAGCAGGCAGCGCTGCCGCTCGCGCGCCTTCGGCCGGCGGAGCGGCAGCGTCTCGTCTCGGCGCTGGCGACGGCGCAGGCGCTGCTCTCCGGGGGCTCGGCCGCGCTCCCGCGGATCCGCGAGCATGGACCCGGCGATCTCGGCTGGATCGTCGCCGCGCATGGCCGCCTCTACGCCGAGGACTATGGCTGGGACGAGAGCTTCGAGGCTTTCGTCGCGGAGATCGCCGCGAGCTTCCTGCGCGCGTTCAAGCCGGAGCGGGAGCGCTGCTTCATCGCCGAGCTCGACGGCTCGCCGGCCGGTTCGGCCGTCGTTGTGCAGGAGAGCGAGGACGTGGCCAAGCTCAGGCTGGTGATCGTGGAGAAGCGCGCGCAAGGCCTCGGGCTCGGCAAGGCGCTGGTCGGCGAAGCCGTCGGCTTCGCCCGTTCGGCGGGCTATCGCCGGATGGTGTTGTGGACGAACGACATCCTGCACGCGGCGCGTGGAATCTATGTCGCGCAGGGCTTCCGGCTGGTGGCGACTGAGCGGCACCACTCCTTCGGGCGGGATCTCGTCGGGGAAAACTGGGAGCTCGCGCTCTGACGCTCAGGACTTGAGCCGGGCGACCGCCGCCGCGGCGGCCCGGCCCGCAAGCGTCGCGCCGCCGACCGTCATGGCGCCGCCGCCCGCCGTGGCTTCCCCCGCCAGCCAGATGCGCCCGCCGATGGGGCGCGCCAGCGCCTCGCGCGCGCCGTCATGGCCGGGCAGGCAGACCGAATAGGAGCCGAGCGAGAAGGGGTCGGTCCACCAGGCCGGGAAGGAGGCGGCCGTCACCGCCTTGCGGATGTCCTCGCCCAGCATGCGCGCCAGCAGGTCCGTGACATGGGCGCGCGCCTCGGCGGGACCGGCGCGGGACAGCTCCCGCGCATAATCGCCGCCGCAATAGCCGATGACGAGGTCCTTCCCGTCCGGGAACAGGTCGAAATTCATCAGTCGCGCGGGCGAGCCGGCCTCGAGCAGGCTCGTGCCTGGGGCCATGCCGAAGCGCTCGCCCTCGACCCTGAGCGCGATCTTGGTGAGCGCGCCCATACCGATGCCGGCGAGCGCATCGCGTGTGGCTGCAGGCAGGGCCGGGGTGAAGCGGATGCCCTCCGCCTTCAGCACGCCGACGGGCACGGTGACGATACAGGCGTTGGCGCGCAACTCGCCGGAGCGGCTCGTCACCACCACGCCGGGCCCATCCCAGCGGATCGCGCTGACGGGCTCGCCCAGGCGGATGTCGAGGCCGGCTCCGGAGCGCGCGACGAGATTGCCGTAGCCCGAGGGCACGACGAGGTCGTCGCCGGCCCAGAGGCGCTGGTAGTCGCGGGCGGAAATGCGCTGCGCCTCCTCGCCGATCGAGAGCAGCAGCCCGGAGGCGGCGACCGGCGCCGATTCCGGGCCGAGCCCCGCCAGCAATTCGGCAACGGACTGGTCCCGGGGGGCGAGATCGGCGGTCTCCAGCGCGCGGTCGATCCGGCCGAAGGCGCCGCGCCGGCGCTGCCGGTCCGCCTCCGGCATCGGCTGCCCATCGGCGTAGAGGCGAAAGCCGCCGCCCCATGATTCGCTCGCCGTCTCGATGCCGAGATCGCGCGCGATCGGGACCCAGGGGTTGCGCTCGGCCCAATGGATGAACATCGCGCCGGCATCGTAGGCCGGGCCGAGCGAGGCGTCGGTGAAGGCACGTCCGCCGATGCGCCCGCGCGCCTCCAGCACGATCGCGCCGCGGCCCGCAGCCTTCAGCGCGTGTGCGGCGGCGATGCCGGCCGCGCCCGCGCCGACGACGACGACATCCGCCGTGGCCGCCTGCGCCGGGCTCAGGGTCCCGGCGGCCACGGCTGCGGCTCCGGATCCGGTCACGAATGTCCGGCGGTCGATCATGGGGCGAGGCGTCTCCGGCGAAGCCGCATGATGCGCCGCAACCTGGCGCTTGCAAGCGCGCAGTCGGGCAGCCCGCGCCGTTGCCGATCACGAGATCGGGAGGCTTCGAGCCTGCTCCGGGCCGGTCTGGGCCATCGAGCCCTCGTCCTGGGAGCCGCGTGACGGCGTCTCGAAGCATGATCCAGCAGGTTCCGGAGCCTCCATCCTTCGAGGCGCCATTCCTCCCGAATGGCTCCTCGGGATCGGGGCTCGCAGCGTTTCGAGGCAGTACCGAGTGCCCCGCCGATGTTCTACATTGAAATAACTATAAATTAGAAAGTCTCTATAGTTTTTCTATTGGTTTGGAGTCGATTGACAGCATTCATTGCGGCAAATATTCGACAATAGCTTTGCTGAGTCACGGCGTGGCTTTTTTATATTGATTATAAACGGCGGGTCGCTTTCGCGGCCCGCTGCCGAAAGGACAGGGTGCGGGCTATGGGCAGTCGTTCCGACTTGCTGCGCGGAGGCGTGGCGCTTGGAAGCTTGATGGTGGTTCTGCTGGCTTCGCCGGCCGGCGCGCAGCAACGGGCCGCGCAGGGCTCGGCGCCCGCCACCGGCAGCGATGCGCCCGTGGTTCTCGATCCGATCACCGTCGAAGGCGCGGCGGAGGCCGGCGGGGCGCTCGTCGCCGGGCCGACCACGACGCGCACGACGCGCGCCGAGCTCGACCGCGAGCAGGTGCAGAGCCTCACCGACCTGTCCAACCGGGTCGAGGCCGGCATCACCTTCAACCGGCAGACGAATTCGCTGAACATCCGCGGCCTGGACGGCGCGCGCGTGCTCACCACCATCGACGGCATCCGCCAGCCCTTCCTGGTCGACACCCGCATCAATCGTGGCGCGCAGAACGCCTTCGATTTCGACTCGCTCTCGACGCTCGACCTCCTGCGCGGCGGCAGCGGCGCCAGCACGCTCGGAGCCGGCGCGCTCGGCGGCGCGCTGGCGGTGCGCACGCTCGACCCGGAGGATCTGATCCGGAACGGCAAGTCCTACGGCGCGCTGGCCAAGACCGGTTATGACAGCACCGACAAGGCCTGGTTCGGCAGCGCCGCGGTCGCCGCGCGGCTGCAGAACACCTATTTCCTCGTCCAGGGTGGCTTCCGTGACGGCCACGAGATCGACAGCAAGGGCGACGTCAAGACCATCGGGGCAACCCGCACGGCGCCGAACCCGGCCGATTTCAACCAGTACAACCTCCTCGGCAAGGTCTATCACTATGTCGACGAGGTTCACCGCTTCGGCCTGACCGGCGAGATCTTCAAGCGAGCCGACCGGGTCCAGACACGCACGAACGCCGTGTCGCTGACCGGCAACTTCCGCCCGGGTGCCTATGAGACGGGCGAGGACATCGAGCGCAACCGCGTTTCGCTGAGCTACGACTACAAGCTGCCGGGCGCCTTCCTCGACGAGGCGCATGCGACGCTCTACTGGCAGCGGCTGAAGCGCAACGATCTCGTCTCCGCCTGGCGCTATACCAGCATCGTCGGGCCCTATGGCCGCGACAACGAGAACGAGGAGAACGCCTACGGCTTCAACGGCCACGTCATCAAGAACCTGCAGACGGGGCCGCTCTCGCATCGCCTGATGCTCGGCACCGAGTTGCGGATGAGCTCGCTGGAGCAGTTCTCCTCAGGCGTCGACAACTGCCCGACCCGCCCGGCCTCGGGTCTGTTCACGGCGCCCTACACCACCTGCAACAATCTCCACACCAACCAGGCCGACCAGCCCAAGGTCGACGGCAAGCTCACCGGCTTCTACCTGCATGACGAAATCGGCATGCTCGACAACCGCCTGCGCGTGACGCCGGGGGTGCGCTTCGACTGGTACGAGGAGAAGCCCCAGTACACGCCGGCCTACAGCGCCGGCGGCTCGCGCCCGACCGGGCTGCCTCCGTCGTCCAGCGACAATGCATGGTCGCCGCGCGTCCGCCTCGAATACGACATCCTCAAGAACGCCCCCTGGGTGAAGGACGTCACCTTCTTCGCGCAATGGGCCAAGACCTTCCGGCCGCCGACCGCCAACGAGCTCTATGGCCGCTTCGGCGGGCCGGGCACCTATCTGCGCACGGGCGATCCCAACCTGCGGCCGGAGGTCGGCAACGGCGTCGATGTCGGCTTCCGCTTCGGCGACAAGCAGCTCGGCGGCTCGCTGACCTATTTCCACACCAACTACCGCAACTTCATCGAGCAGGTGCAGATCGCGGCTCCGGGCGGGCTCTACCCGCAGGGCGGCATCGTCAGCTTCCAGAACATCAACCGGGCCGAGATCCAGGGTGTCGAGGCGAGCGGCCAGTACGCTTTCGCGCCGAACTGGCTGGTGCGCGGGTCCTTCGCCTACACGCACGGCAAGAACAAGGACACGGACACCTATCTGAACTCGATCCCGCCGGTGCAGGGCATCATCGCGATCGCCTATGGCACGGACACCTGGGGCGCCGAGGTTTCGACCAAGCTCGCCGCCGCGCGCAACGACGTCGCCGCCACGACGGGGACGACGCAGGGCTTCCAGGCGCCGGGCTATGCGCTCTTCAACGCCTCGGCCTGGTGGCGGCCGATGCCGCAGATCGCGGATCTCGAGCTGCAGGTCGGCGTCTACAACATCTTCGACCGCAAGTACTGGGACGCGGTCAACGTGCCGACGGGCGTGCTCGCGCAGGCGCGGGACTACTACACGGAGCCGGGCCGCACGGTGAAGGCGACGCTGAAATACCAGTTCTGACGGGCGCGTTTCGAGACCCGCCTGCCGGCCGGCCCTTCGGGGCCGGCCTTTTTTCGTCGGTGCGGATCGTCGGCGAGCGGGCGGGGGGGCCGGCCGGGTCGCCGCGCGCGGCAGCCGCGGCCTATGCCGGCTCCCGCGCCTTTCAGAACTACGCCGATCAGCAAGGGCATTGCGTGCCGTTTCCGCGAGGCTGTACGGTCCGCTCGACCGAAGTGGCGCTGCGGGCATGCCGACCGAACCCGAATTCAACATGCTCCTTCATGGTGACGCCGTTCCGGCGGGCGCCTACCCCCGCAATCATGCGGGGTTGGGAGTCATTTCTGCCGGGCTGCCGGGAGCCCGTGCCGGCTGCATGGTCGGCGCATGTCGAACGACCCTCGCGAACACCCCGGATCGCAGCCGCCATGCGGGCTCGGCGAGCACGGCTTTCCGCCCTGCCACTCCTTCCAGCTCTGGCCATTGACCACATGGGGCAGCCTGCTCCCTCTCCATCTCGACCCGACGGCGATCCGGTGGCGCCGGGGTGGGACGACATCCGAATCTTCCACACCATCGCCGAGTCCGGCTCGCTGGCCCTGGCGGCGGGCCGGCTCGGTCTGAGCGAGGCGACGATCGCGCGCCGGCTCAAGGCGTTCGAGCGCGAGCTCGGACTGCCGCTGTTCCGGCGTGGCGCGAACCGGCTGATCCCGACCCCGGTCGGCACGGAGCTGGCGCGCGAGGCCGCCGGTGTCGCAGCGGCTGCGGCCCGCTTCGCCAGCCGCGCCCGCGCGGCCCGCCCGCTCGCCGATGCGCCCGTCCGTGTGACGGCGACGACCTCGATCAGCCTGTTCCTGACGAAGCACGCGGCGAGCATCTCGGCCGCCGCGGGCGTCGAGCTCGTCATCATCAGCACGCGCGAGCGCCTCGATCTCGCGCGCGGCGATGCCGATATCGCGTTGAGGATGACGCGCAGACCCGACGAGCCAGGCCATTTCAGCCAGAGGGTCGGCCGTCTCGTCCAGGCGATCTATGCGCGCCGCGATGTCGACCCCGCGACGGCGCCGATCATCTCGGTCAGCCGCGAGACCTCCTCGCGCATCGACGAGCATATCCGCGACTATGCCGCCGGCCGACCCATCGCGGCCCGTGTCGGCGACTCCGCCGCACGCTACGAAAGCATCCGCTCCTCGGGCACGGTCTCGATGGCGCCGTGCTTCATGGCCGATGCGGATGCCGAGCTGATCCGCCTGCAGCCGCCACCGGAGCGGACCGCGGACGACATCTTCCTGGTGACGCACGAGGTCTCGCGCGAGCGCCCGGGCGTCGTCGCCGTGGCGGCGGCCCTGCGCAAGGTCTTCCGGGAGAACCGCGCGAGGCTGGAGGGGCGGCTGGCGTGAGGCCGTGAGAGCATGGTCGCGCACCATGCCGGGGAACCGGCCCGGCATGACGCTGTTGCTTCATCGCCCCGGCAGGGACTCTCATTCACCAGTCTACGAACGCGCGAGATCGCCATGAAGCTTTCCGGGGGCTGCAATTGCGGGCAGGTCCGCTACGAGATCGAGGGCGAGCCGATCCGCGTCGGCCTCTGCCATTGCGAGGCCTGCCGGAAGGAGACCGGCTCGGCCTTCTCCTTCTTCGGGATCTGGCCGAGGGCGGGCGTCAGCCTCTCGGGCGAACTGGCATGCTGGCAGAGCCGGGCAGGGGGCGACCGCTTCTGCCCGCATTGCGGGTCGTCGCTGTTCTGCTGGAGCGATGGGTCCGACGAGATCGAGATCAAGCTCGGCACGCTGGACAGCCCGCCACGGGATCTCGTGCCGGGCTATGAACTCTGGACGATCCGCCGCGAGCACTGGTTGGCGCCGCACGCCCGCGCCGAGCAACATCTGCGGGATCGCGAGGGCTCTGGGGTTTGACGGGCGCGGGCGGCCTTAGGCGAAGGAGGTCTGGCGAGCGCAGTCGTCGAGCTACGATCCGGGTTCGCCGGAAGGGGGGCGGCGGGTCGAAAGTTGACAAGCTGTCAGTGACCTAATGATTGCCTCTCGTTCCACATATAGCGGGCAAGATCGCGGACCGTGAGCTTCTCCAATGGCCGTCCAGTGAGCCATTTCCACAGGAAGCCGAGTGGTGGCCCGGCCTCTGGCCCGAAATAACGATCATACGGAAATTGTTCGAAGCTCGTTCCAAACCTCTTACGCAAGTGCATGAGCAGATCCACCGCATCGTCACCATCGACGCCGAGAGAGTCCGCGCCGAAGCAGATGAAGCGCTCAGGCGTTACACCTCGCCGCGTCGGCCAGAGCACGGCAATGGCGGCGCAAACTTGTTCAAGATAGTCCGCGAAATTCATCGATTTGGCTTATCCAAACGCTGAAGGTCCGAAACCGCTCGGAAGGCACCTTTATAGGTCAAGGTCGATGTCTTTTATTTCCTGGCGTGTGCCGTCAGGCTCGATCATGATGAGGCTGATGTCGGCCGACGCGACAGGCAATGCCAACCGGCTACCATTCGACGTCCACTCGTAGTGATCAAATGGCTCTTCTACCGACAAGAGTTGGATGAAGCGGCATTCGGCGTAAGCTACGCCATTCAAGCTGAGGAATATCGTTTCGCCATCCGCAGGAAACCCGTAACGCGCCAGGGTCAAGGACATTTCTGGAAAGCTTGCCTCGACGTGGAGGCGGCACGGCTCGAGGACTAAGCTCTCAAACAAGGCTTCAGCTATTCTGTCCCAGTTGTCGTATTGCCGATGGTCGGCCCACGGAACGTGTGCTCGATCAAGATATGGAGTTAGCGCGCGGCAGGCCGAAGCGAAGTTGCGGACGAGATCGGTGACACTGATCTGATCAGACATGGAATGCTCTACAAAGATTTCAATCTGGCAGAAGGTCCAAGGCCCGCGATGGATCGGGAGCAGTCTTTCTCAGCTATGGCCGCCAATCGGTGTTTAGCAAATTCCACCTCAGTGCCACACGCCAACCCCGAACCAGCAGATAGCCAGCTCCGCTTGCGCCGCTCAGACCAGCGGCGGCGCCAAGGCCAAGATAGACCACTGGCCCGACGCCCTCCAGTGTTTCCGGCCAGAACGGAATCTGGACAAGAAGACCCAGTGCCGAGCCAACAAAGCCACCAAGCACTGTAACGAGCGCAAAGCACGCGGCGAACTTGAGCCGCCACACTAGAGTCGCAGCAACAAAAACGCTGACGAAGGCAATCGCGCCGGCTATTGCCATCAAACCCAATGAAAATAGCGGCCCCATAGCGAACTCCCAATTTGAGAGATCATACTGGCTCCGGTTGGCAAGAATGTCCGCACCCGGCCGAGTGCGTATCCCACGAGGCGTGCCTGACGCGGGCTCGCCGCCTCGTTCTAACTCGCCGGATCGTACATGAACTCGCGGAGTTCTTGCGGGCAGCGGCAGGCGACCGCGATCTTCGCTGCCCATTTCACCGCATCCTCGCGCGTCGGCAAGTCCAGCACCGTAAAGCCGCCGGTCAGCCTGCTGCCCGGATGGGTCTGCGCGGATGCCGACCCGTCGCCCGCGACCAGCGCGGGATCGACCCGCTCGTCGATCCCCCCGGCGAACACGTAGACGCCGGCCGCCTTGGCTTCCTCGATGACCGCGCGGGCCGCGTCGCCGGCGACGAGCAGTTCGTCACCCGTCAGGACCATCGCTTCGCTCGGGAACGAGATCAGGTATTTGGCCATGCCCGACGATGCGCTGCGGGCTCGATTGACGCAAGCGCCGCGCCGGCCGGTGGCGGAACGGCTGCGCCTCCGCGCCTTACGCGTCGCCGTCCGGGGGCGTGCCGTCATCCGCGCCCTCGACCGCCTTGCGCCCGGCGGACGGCCCCTGCGCCAGCGACTTGAAGACGCCGCGCAGGGTGCGCGCTTCCTGCTCGGTCATGTCGAGCCGGTGCAGGATGTCGCGCAGGTTCGCGGTCATGATCGGCTTCTTGCCGGGCGGGAAGAAGCCGGTGCGGTCGAGCTCGCCCTCGAGATAGTCGAACATCGAGAGGACCGTCGCCCGGGTCGCCGGCGGGGAGGGATTGTTCTCGCGGAAGGGCGGCTCGCCGCCCGTGCCCTTGAACCATTCATAGCCGGAGAGGAGCACGGCCTGGGCGAGGTTGAGCGAGGCGAAGGCGGGGTTGACCGGGAAGGTCAGGATCGCGTCGGCGAAGCTGATCTCCTCATTGGTCAGGCCGATGCGCTCGCGCCCGAACAGGATGCCGACACGCTCGCCGCCGCTGATGCGCTCCGCGAGCGCGGGCATCGCCTCGGCCGGGGTGAAGACGCGCTTCATCTGGCCGCGCTCGCGGGCCGTGGTGGCGAGCACATGGTTGAGATCGGCGATCGCCTCGGCGGTGCTCTCGAACAGGCGGGCGTTCTCGAGGATATGCGTCGCGCCGGAGGCCGCGGCCGTGGCGCCCTTCTTCAGGCCGCCGCCCGTAGGCCAGCCGTCGCGCGGCGCGACGAGGCGCATCTCCGAAAGGCCGAAATTCGCCATGGCGCGCGCGCACATGCCGATGTTCTCGGCCATCTGCGGCTCGACGAGGATGATGACGGGGGCAGGGGCCTGGAGCGCCGGGCGCGTGCGGTCGGTTCCGGAACCGGTCATGGAAGGTCGTTTCGTCTGAAATTCCGCGCAGCCTCCAACCGGACTGCCGCGGGACGCCATACGTCAAGCCCGATCCCATGGCGAGTGCAACGTCACACCGAAAGGGCGCGGGGAACCCCTCTCCTGTCATGAGAGGGGCAGGGGTGAGGTGCAGGCCGCTCGACCAGTCGAGCACTGCCCCAGCCAGAGCAGCGGTTGGTACACGGTTCAAATGTCCAACGGCCTACCCCTCACCCTGCCCTCTCCTTATGGGAGAGGGGTCTCTGTCGAGGTTCCGGCACTGGTCGATGACGACGTCGGAGGCCTTCAGCCCGCCGCGGCCTCCACCGCGCGCAGGACCCGCAGCGTGTTGCCGCCGGCGAGCTTTTCCAGATGCGCTTCCGACCAGCCGCGGCGGATCAGCTCCGCGATCAGCGCCGGGAAGACGGAGGTATCCTCCAGCCCTTCCGGGTTCACCCAGCCGAAGAAGTCCGAGCCGATGCCGACATGGTCGTGGCCGATGCGCTTCGCCAGATAGTCGAGATGGTCGCAATATTGCGGCAGCGTCGCCTTGGGGCGCGGGCCCGCCTTGCGCTCGATCTCGGCCTCTGCCTTCTCGTGGTCGAGCCCGTCCGGAGTCTTGCCGTACTGGTCCTTGGCGGGGCGGTGCCAGTCGCGCGAGGCCTGGCTGATGAAATCCGGCACGAAGGTCGCCATGACGACGCCGCCATTGCCGGCGACACGGTCGAGCACGTCGTCGGGCACGTTGCGGGGGTGGTCGCAGAGGCTGAAGGCGTTGGAATGCGACCAGACGGCCGGGGCGCTGGTCACGTCGAGCGTGTCGTGCATCACCTTGGGCGAGACATGGGCGAGGTCGACGACCATGCCGAGCCGGTTCATCCGGCGGATCACGTCCTTGCCGAAATCGGTCAGGCCGTTGTGCTTCGGGGCATCGGTCGCGGAATCGCACCAGTCATGCGTGCCGTTGTGGCAGAGCGTCATCAGGCGCACGCCGAGATCGTAATAGGCGTCGAGCGCGTCGAGCTGGTTGTCGATGGCCGAGCCGTTCTCGATCGTCATGAAGAGTGCGATCCGTCCCTCCGCCTTGGCCGCCTCGACATCGGCGGCCGAGAGGCCGGGGCGGAAAACATCGGCGTGGCGCCTGAGGATGTCGCGCATCAGCGCGATCTGGGCGAGGGCGAAGCCCGCGGGCTTGGGGTGGCCGGGCGGCACATAGGCCGCGAAGAACTGGCCGGCGAGCTTGCCGGCCTGCATGCGCGGGATGTCGGTGTCGACGTCGGCATGGACCTTCGTCAGGTCGTAGGCGGCGACATCGCCCTTCGCCTGCCGGTCCATGCGGATGACGTAGGGCAGGTCGTTGTGCCCGTCGATCAGGGGCGCGCGCGCCAGCAGGGCGAGCGCGGCGGCATAGGCATTGTCCTGGACGGGGGGCTTGGCGAGGGCCATGGGCGCTGTCTCTGGTCGAATCGGGAGCGCCACTCTGGCAGGGCGCGCTCAATGCGGGGAGGGGGCGAGGCGCAGGGCTCCCCCTCGTCATGGTCGGGCTTGTCCCGACCATCCACGTCTTCACTGGTCGAATGTGGTGTTCAATACGTGGATGCTCGCCACAAGGGCGAGCATGACGGCGTGCATGCGCTGCGAGGTCGTCGTTCTCAGCCGAACCGCGCCGCCGAGAAGGGCGTCGGGTCGACGAAGGCCTTCTGGCCGGTGACCATCTCCGCGATCATGCGGCCGGTGACGGCGGCCAGCGTCAGCCCGTGATGGGCGTGGCCGAAGGAGAACCACAGCCCCTTGTGCTTCGGCGCCGGGCCGATGATCGGCATCATGTCCGGCGTGCAGGGGCGGCGGCCGAGCCAGGGCTCGGGATCGACCCTATCGCCGAGCGGGAAGAGCGTGCGCGCGATCGGCTCGGCGCGCTCGAGCTGGACCGGGGTCTTGGGCGCGTCGCGGTCGGCGAATTCGGCGCCCGTCGTCAGGCGGATGCCCTGCTGCATCGGTGCCAGGAAATAGCCGCGCTCGGTGTCGAGCACCGGGTGGTTGAGAACCGCGTTGCCCTGCGCCGTGTAGTGCATGTGGTAGCCGCGCTTGACCGCGAGCGGGAGCCGGTAGCCGAGACGGTTCGTCAGCACGTCAGCCCAGGGGCCGAGCGCGATGACGACGTCCTTCGCCTGCACGGCGGTGCCGTCGGCGAGCTTGACGCTCCATCCCGTGCCGCTCTGGGCGAGGGTGGCGGCGTCGCCGAGCGCGAGCCGGCCGCCGAGCTTCTCGAACAGCGCGACATAGGCCTGCGACAGGCCGAGCGGGTTGATGACCGTGACCGGGTCCGTCCAGTGCAGGCCGCCGACCAGGCTGTCATGGTCGATATGCGGCTCCTCGCTCCGCAGGGCGGCCATGTCGAGGGCCTTGTAGTTCACGCCGAAGTCGCGCTTCCAGCGCTCGGCCTCGGCGAGGCGCTCGTCCCGCTGGGCGGCGGTGCGGAACACCTTCATCCAGCCCTTGCGGCGCAGCAGGTCGGTCGCGCCCGCTTCCTGCGCGAGTGCGTCGTGCTCGGTGACGCAGTGCTCGATCAGCGTCGCGTATTTATGCGCGATGGCTTCGTGCTGCGAGGCGCGCGAATGCATCCAGTAGGAGAACAGGAAGGGCGCGAGCTTCGGCAGCGCGGCCATGTGATAATGCGCGTCGATGGTGTTGTTCATCGCGTAGCGGAACAGCGCGCCGAAATCGTGCGGGAAGCCGTAAGGGTAGACGCCCTCGCGCTGGATCAGCCCGGCATTGCCGTAGCTCGTCTCCTCGCCCGGCGCGCGCTTGTCGACCAAGACCACGGACCGGCCCGCCTTTTGCAGGTGCAGCGCCACGGAAATCCCGACGATCCCCGCGCCGAGAACGATGGTGTCACTCTGCATGCCGCACTCCGCCAGCCCGAAAACCCCGCAAAAATAACCTGTTGCCGGCCAAAGTCAGCGCCTGCGCGGCTTTTTGCGGTCGATCGGCCAAAGTTTCGCAAGATATGCGCCAACTCTGCGGATGGGCGCGCTTCGGGGCGAACAATCTAGCAAAGCGTGCAACTTCATGCCATCGCAGGAGGGGGCTGCACGGGTGGCGGATGACGCCACGTCCCGGATGGGCCAGTGTCGCGCCCCCTTCCGCCGCTCAAGGCCGACATGCTCTCCCGATTCCTCGCCCCCGTCGCTGCTGCCCTGGCCTGGCTCGGGCGCTACGGCACGCAGGGGTTCGCTCTGTCGATCTTCGTCGGCCTGGCGCTGCCGCAGTTCTCGGCGGCGGCCCGGCCGGTCCTGCCGGTGACGATCTTCTGCTTCACCACCATCGTCTTCCTGCGGGCCGATCTCGGCATCATCGCCGGGCTTCTGCGCCGGCCGGGCAAGCTCCTCGTGACCTGCCTGTGGCTCGTCGCCGCGCCGGTGGCTGTCGTCGGCGGGGCCTTTCTCCTGGCCGGGCGGGACGCCCTCGATCCCGGCCTCGTGCTCGGCCTCGCCATTCTGGCGGCGGCGCCGCCGATCATGTCGTCGCCGGCCGTCGCGATCATCTACGGCTTCGAGCCCTCGCTGATCATCGCCGCCGTGATCGTCACCACGATCGCGAGCCCGGTCGTCGCGCCGCTGCTGGTCGAGTTGCTGGCGGGCGCGGCGGTGCCGCTCGACCGCTGGGTGCTGACCCTCAGGCTGCTGCTCTTCGTCGGCGGCGGCATGGCCCTCGCCACCGTGCTCCGGCTCTGGCTCGGCATGGCGCGCATCAGGGCGATGAAGGCCAATCTCGATGGCTTCGGCGTGCTGATGTATTTCATCTTCGCCATCGCGGCGATGGACGGGGTGACGCGGGCGGCGTTCGACGCGCCGGCCCGTGTCGCGTTCTTCCTGGCCTGCGTGTTCGGCGTATCGGTCATCGGCCTCGCCGCGAGCTATCTGCTGCTTCGCCATCTGGGACGGGCCGACCGTTTCATGGTCGGCTATGGCAGCGGCCAGCGCAACATGGGCATGATCGTCGCGGCGCTGGGGGCCGGCGTGCCGCCCTCGACCTTCCTGTTCTTCGCGCTGGCGCAGTTTCCGATCTATCTCATGCCCTGGCTGCTGCGCGGCATGGCCGAAAGGATCAGGCGCGACGAGCAGAACGGTCCTGCCGCGGGCTGACGCCGCCGCCGGAGAGGCTGAGCCCGCACAATGGGAGCAGCCGTCATGATCACGCTCTATTCCGGACCGCTCAGCCTGTTCTCGCGCAAGGTCGAGATCGCGCTGCGCGAGAAGGGGCTGGCGTTCGAGCGGGTGATGGTGCCGTTCAACCAGACGACGGGCTACGATCCGCGCCATCCCGAGGTCGTCGCGCTCAATCCGAAGCGGCAGGTGCCGGTGCTGACCGATTGCGGCGTCGTGGTCTACGATTCCAGCGTGATCATCGAGTATCTCGAGGACGCCTATCCGCAGCCGCCGCTGCTTCCGGCCTCTCCGGCCGAGCGGGCGCGCAGCCGGCTCGACGAGCTCTATGCCGACGAGATCCTGCTTCCCGACCTGCGAAAGCTGATGCACCGGACCGGCCCGCCCGCGGCCGACCGCGAGCGCAGGATCGCGCTCGAGGCGGATGCGCTGATCGCGGAGGAGGCGCTGCTTCGCCACTACGCGGTGCTGGAGCAGCGGCTGGCGGGGCGCGACTGTTTCGGCGGGAGCCCCGGCATCGCCGATATCGCGCTGTTCCTGGGCGTGCTGTTCGCGCAGCGGCTCGGCGGCCCCGGGCTGACGGGCTTCGAGGGGCTGGCGGGCTGGTTCGAGCGGCTGAAGGCCCGGCCCGCCTTCGCCCGGGTCGCCGAGGAGATCGCGGAGGCCGATCGGCGGCTGTCCTTTCCGGTCCGTCGCGCGCCGAAATCGCATTCGGCCTGATTGCGGGGGGCGGCGTGCGGCGTTAAACCGCCGCCATGACACGCGCCATCCGCATCGCCCCCTCCATTCTCTCGGCCGACTTCGCGAAGCTGGGCGAGGAGGTGCGCGCCGTCGACGAGGCCGGCGCCGACTGGATTCACTGCGACGTGATGGACGGGCATTTCGTGCCGAACATCACCTTCGGGCCCGATGTCCTGAAGGCGATCCGCCCGCACACATCCAAGTTCTTCGACGTGCATCTGATGATCGCGCCCGTCGATCCTTACATCGAAGCCTTCGCCAAGGCCGGCGCCGACCTGATCTCCTTCCATGTCGAGGCGGGGCCGCACCCGCACCGGACGCTGCAGGCGATCAAGGCGCAGGGGAAAAAGGCCGGCATCGTGCTCAATCCCGGTACGCCCGCCAGCGCCGTCGAGGCGCTGATCGCGGATGTCGACCTCGTCCTGCTGATGACGGTCAATCCCGGGTTCGGCGGGCAGAGCTTCATCCGCTCGGTCGTCGAGAAGGTTTCGCAGGTGAAGGCGCTGATCGGCGACCGGCCGATCGCGCTCGAGATCGACGGCGGCGTGACGCCGGAGACCGCGCCGCTGGTGGTCAAGGCCGGTGCCGACACGCTGGTCGCGGGCTCCGCCGTGTTCAAGGGCGGGCCCGCCGCCTATGCCGGCAATATCGAGGCGATCCGCAAGGCGGCCGAGGCCGCGCGGGGCGATTGGGTTTGAGGTTCAATCAGCCCTCATCCTGAGGAGCCGCGCAGCGGCGTCTCGAAGGATGATCCAGGGGGCGCCTTCTGGAGCATCCTTCGAGACGCGCTCCTGATGGAGCGCTCCTCAGGATGAGGGCTCGTGTGGTGACAAGGACGAGACTATGATCCCCCGCTATTCCCGCCCCGAGATGGTCGCCATCTGGGAGCCGCAGACCCGCTTCCGGATCTGGTTCGAGATCGAGGCGCATGCGACCGACAAGCTGGCCGAGCTCGGCGTGGTGCCGAAGGAGGCCGCGGCCACGATCTGGGCCAAGGCGAAGGACGCCGTCTTCGATGTCGAGCGCATCGACGAGATCGAGCGCGTCACCAAGCACGACGTCATCGCCTTCCTGACGCATCTGGCCGAGATCGTCGGCCCCGAGGCGCGCTTCGTCCACCAGGGCATGACCTCGTCCGACGTGCTGGACACCACGCTCGCGGTGCAGCTCAAGCGCGCGGCCGACATCCTGATCGCCGATGTCGACGCGCTGCTGGCCGCCATCAGGCGCCGCGCCTTCGAGCACAAGCTGACCCCGACCATCGGCCGCTCGCACGGCATCCATGCCGAGCCTGTGACCTTTGGCCTCAAGCTCGCCCAGGCCTATGCCGAGTTCGACCGCTGCC
Source organism: Chelatococcus sp. (assembly GCA_003248805.1). GTDB lineage: Bacteria > Pseudomonadota > Alphaproteobacteria > Rhizobiales > Beijerinckiaceae > Allobosea. Next base: position 23,550 of record QFQY01000062.1, read on the forward strand.
GGGCGCGCCTCGTCGCCGCCCGCGCCGAGATCGCGACCTGCGCCATCTCGGGCGCCGTCGGCACCTTCGCCAATATCGACCCGCAGGTGGAGGAATATGTCGCGGAGAAGATGGGGCTGACGCCCGAGCCGGTCTCGACGCAGGTCATCCCGCGCGACCGGCACGCCATGTTCTTCGCGACGCTCGGCGTGGTGGCGTCCAGCGTCGAGCGGCTCGCGATCGAGATCCGCCATCTGCAGCGCACCGAGGTCTACGAGGCGGAGGAGTATTTCTCGCCGGGCCAGAAGGGCTCCTCGGCGATGCCGCACAAGCGCAATCCCGTCCTGACCGAGAACCTGACCGGCCTTGCGCGCCTCGTGCGCGGCATGGTCACGCCCGCGCTGGAGAATGTGGCGCTCTGGCACGAGCGCGACATCTCGCATTCCTCCGTCGAGCGGATGATCGGGCCCGACGCGACCGTGACGCTCGATTTCGCCCTGTCGCGGCTGACGGGCGTGATCGACAAGCTGCTGATCTACCCGCACAACATGCGCAAGAATCTCGACAAGCTCGGCGGCCTGCACAATTCGCAGCGCGTGCTGCTGGCGCTGACGCAGGCGGGCGCCAGCCGCGAGGACAGCTACTCCATGGTGCAGCGCAACGCGATGCGCACCTGGGAGCATGGCGAGGACTTCCTGACCAACCTGCTGGCGGACAAGGACGTCACCGAGAAGCTCTCGGCCTCCGAGCTCAGGGCGATGTTCGACGAGGGCTACCACTTCAAGCATGTCGACACGATCTTCCGCCGCGTGTTCGGGGAAGCTTGAGGGGGCGCGAGCGAACGCCTAGATTTGCGCGATGAGACTGTCGGTGACGGAGGCGCGCAAACGCTGGAAGGAGTTGCTCGACCGCGTCGAACGCGGCGAGCGGATCGTCGTCACCCCCAGGGGACGGTCCGCGGTCGTTTTCGAACCGGCCGTCGACCCCGACAGCAGACATGTCGCCACGCAGGCACCCGAACGACTTCGATGAAATCCTCCGATACCGATATCCTCATCATTCCCGGCTGGTCGGGCTCCGGGCCCGACCACTGGCAGACGCGCTGGGAGCAGAAGCTCTCGACGGCCCGGCGCGTCGAGCAGGCGGACTGGTACAAGCCCTCCCGCCACGTCTGGGCCGAGCGTATCGTGCAGGAGGTGCGCAAGGCGACGCGGCCGGTCGTGCTGGTGGCGCATTCGGCCGGGTGCAGCGCGGTGGCCTTCGCGGCCGAGCACCTGCATCCGGGGGAGGTCGCGGGCGCCTTCCTCGTGGCCCCCGCCTCCGAGCGGGCGAAGCGCGCGGTGCCCGGCATGGGGCCGGATTTCATCGCGCATCGGCGCGACGCGCTGCCGTTCAAGGCGCTGGTGGTCGGGAGCCGGACCGATCCCTACAGCACGCTGGAGGAGGCGCGGGAACTGGCGGAAGCGTGGGGGGCGGAATTCGTCGATGCGGGTGACAGCGGCCACATCAATACCGAGTCCGGGCATGGGCCCTGGCCGGACGGGCTTCTGCGCTTCGCGGGATTCCTCAAGGGGTTGACGGCGGTTCCGCAGAAACCGATTCAATCATAGGGCCCGGGCGCCGTCGCTTTGGCCTCATGCTCGGGCTTGACCCGCGCATCCCTCGACGAACGCGGCTCCAGCAGTAACCGTCCAGAGATTCTCGGGTCTGCGCTTCGCTTCGCCCGAGAATGACGACCTGGCCGCAAAACAAAACCGCCCCGGCTTTCGCCGGAGCGGTCCTGTCTCACGCCTCGCGGCGATCAGCCTGCGAGATCAGTTCTCGATATAGGTGATCTTGCCGTCGGCACCCTTCTTCCAGGTGTAGACGGTGTAGTCCGGACGGGTGATGTCGCCCTTCTTGTCGAAGGCGAGGTCGCCGATCACGGTCTTGACCGGAGCCCCGCCCTGCAGCGCGGCGGCGATCTTCTTGGGATCGGTCGAGTTGGCGCGCTTGGCGCCCTCGGCCATCACCTGCACGGCGGCGTAGCTGTAGAGCGTGTAGGCTTCCGGCTTGAAGTTCTTGGCCTCGAACTTCTTGACGACGGCGGCCGCCTCCGGGCGCTTCTGCGGGTCCGGCGGGAAGGTCATCAGCGTGCCTTCGACGCCGGGGCCGCCGATCGTGGCGAACTCGTCGGTGG
>QFQY01000063.1 GCA_003248805.1 Chelatococcus sp.
CCGCACTCTTCGAAGGTGAGTTCGCCGACAATTCTCGCAGCTTCGGCGGCAAGGGCGCGCTTCGCTACAGCTGGTGAGCGGCACGGCGCCGCCCCCCCGGCGCGGCGAAGCCGAGCCACCGCGTGGCGGATTTCGTACCAAACAGTCCGAAATCGGCTGGTGAGCCGGCGCATACTCGTGGCAAAGCCGCAACAATCGGGTATTTTCGGCAACATCCCGAAATATCGGCCTGTCCGCGCCTTGCGAGCGCAGCGGCTGTCTGCACCGATGACGACACCGTCTTTGCTTCGACTCGCCTTGAGACACATTGGACTGCGACACGATGGCCTCCGCCTCCCTGCGCCGCACGACCGCTCTCACCGGCGGCGTCCTCGCCGCCCTGCTGACCGTCCTGCCCTCGCCCCAACCGCTGCACGCCCAGGATGCGACGATCAGCACGCCGCAGACCGGAACGAACGGTGCTGCCGGGACTGCTGGCGGTGCGCCCACGAATGGCGGTGACGGCGGCGCGGGTTATCAGTACAGCCAGATCGGCACGGTGACCGTCGATGCGACCGTCACGGGCGGCAACGGCGGCGACGGCGGCGATAACCAAATGAACGGCGCGGGCGCCAATGGCGGCTTGGGCGGCGCGGGCCTTCTCGTGACCCAGCCGGGCGGGGGGGTGACTGTCAATGCCGCCGTCACAGGCGGCCGGGGTGGTCGCGGTGGCTCCGCGTTGGTTTCATTTCACGGCTTGGTTGGCGATGGCGGCGCGGGCCTGGTGTTCACCAATGGCGGCACGGCGACGATCAATGCGTCGGTGACGGGTGGCTCGAGCGGCAATGGCGGCCTCTTTACGGGCACGGGCGGCGCGGGTATCGTCGGCGGCGGGTTGACCCTGACGCTCGGCAGCAACGCGAACGTGGCCGGCGGCACCCTTGGCAGTCGCGGCAACGCCATCACCTTCACCGGCGGCGCCAACACCCTGTCGATCGAGGCCGGAGCAACGCTGACCGGTGACATCTCGCTGGGCACCAATACGACGACGCTCCAGTTCGCCCAGACGAACGATTACACCCTGAACAATGTCATCTCCGGCTCCGGCTCGGTCAGCAAGAACGGCCCGGGCGCCCTGTACCTGACCGGGACCAACACCTATACGGGCGGGACGAGGGTAGACAACGGCCCGCTCTTCATCGGCGACGGCGGCACGAGCGGCTCCATCGTCGGCGATGTCGTCAACAATGCCGCCCTCGCCTTCTACCGCTCCGACGACACGAGCTTCGCCGGCACGATCTCCGGCACGGGCGTGGTCTATAAGGCCGGCGCGGGCACGCTGACCCTGACTGGCGTCAACACCTATATCGGCGGAACGACGATCCGCGAGGGGACGCTCAGCATCGCCGCGGACGCCAATCTCGGCGACCCATCGGCCGTTCTGACGATCGACGGTGGGCGGCTCGCCACCACGGCCAGCTTCAACTCGGCCCGGGCGGTCAGCCTCGATGCCGGTAACGGGATGGTTGTTGGCGGGGTGCTCGACACGGCGAACGCGACCACCCTGACACTGTCCGGCGTGATCTCGGGTGCGGGTGCGCTGACCAAGGCGGGCGCGGGCACGCTGATCCTGTCAGGCACCAACACCTATTCGGGCGGCACCATCGTCAGCGCCGGCACCCTGCAGATCGGCAATGGCGGCACGACCGGCTCCCTCACCGGCGATGTGGTGAACAACGCCACCCTCGCCTTCAACCGCTCCGACGCTTCCGTGTTCGCGGGCGCGATCTCCGGCACGGGCTCGGTCGTCAAGGACGGCGCGGGTGCGCTGACGCTGACGGGGGTCAGCACCTATAGCGGCGCGACCACGGTGTCGGCCGGCCGTCTCGCGGTCAACGGCTCGATCGCCTCGTCGAGCCTGACGGTGAACGCCGGCGGCACGCTCGGCGGCTCGGGGACGGTGGGTGCGACCAGCATCGCCGGTGGCACGCTGGCGCCGGGCAATTCGATCGGCACCCTGTCGGTCAACGGCAACCTCGCCTTCAACGCGGCCTCGACCTATGCGGTCGAGGTCTCGCCCGCGGCCTCCGACCGCGTCAACGTCACCGGCACGGCGACGCTGGGCGGCGCGACGGTCGCGGCATCCTTCGCGCCGGGCACCTATGTCGCCAGGCAGTACACCATCCTCAACGCGACGGGTGGGGTGAGCGGCACCTTCGGCGCGAAGGTCGACACCAACCTGCCGTCGGGCTTCAAGTCGAGCCTCGGTTACGACCCCAACAACGCCTATCTCAACCTGGCGCTGGATTTCACGCCGACTCCCGCGCCGACGCCCGCCGCGCCTGCGCCCTCGCGGCCGGTCAATCAGGGCCTGAACCGCAACCAGACCGCCGCCGCCAACGCGCTGACCGGCTATTTCAACCGCACCGGCGGCATCCCCGCCGTCTTCGGCGGCCTGACGCCGCAGGGCCTGTCGCAGGTCGCGGGCGAGCCCGCCACCGGCGTGCAGCAGACCACCACCAATGTGATGACCCAGTTCATGGGCGCGCTGACGGCCATCGCGCCGGACGGGCGCGGCGTGCCGCTGGCGCCGGCGCCGGCGGGCTTCGCCTCCTACACGGCCAGCAAGGGACAGGCGGAGGATCTGCCGACGCGCAAGGGCGCGCCGGCGCCCGCGATCACGCCCGATCCCGATCTCTGGCGCTGGAGCGTCTGGGCCGGCGGCTATGGCGCGGCCCAGTTCAACGGGGCCGATGCCGGCGCCGGCACCGCCGCCACGACCAGCCGGATCTATGGCGCCATGGCCGGTGCCGACTACCGCATCTCGGCCGACACCGTCGCCGGCTTCGCGCTCGGCGGCGGCGCGACCAGCTTCAACACCTTCGGGCTGGGCTCGGGCTCGTCGGATCTGTTCCAGGCCGGCGCCTTCATCCGCCAGCAGTTCGGCCGCAGCTATGTCACGGCGTCCGCGGCCTATGCCTGGCAGGACGTCACCACCGACCGCAGCGTCGCCGGGCTCGACCGGCTGCAGGGCCGCTTCAACGCCAACACATGGTCGGGCCGCATCGAGGCAGGCCATCGCTTCGGGCTCGCCTCGCTCGGCCTGACGCCCTATGCCGCCGGCCAGTTCAGCACCGTCTCGCTGCCGGGCTATCGCGAGACCGCGCTCTCGGGGCCCGGCACCTTCGCGCTCTCCTATGCCGGCAAGGACACGACGAGGCTGCGCGGCGAACTCGGCCTGCGCGCCGACGCCCAGTTCACGCTCGCCGGCAGGCCGCTCAAGCTCGAGGCGGGCGCAGCCTGGGTCCGCAACGGCAATGTCGGCTCGAGCGCGCTGGCGAGCTTCCAGACCCTGCCCGGCGCGACCTTTTCGGTCGTCGGCACCGCGCTCGACCGCAACGCGCTACGCACCACCGCCTCGGCCGAGCTCAGCCTCGGCAAATCCCTCACCATCGCCACAACCCTCGAAGGCGAGTTCGCCCAGAACAGCCGCAGCCTCGGAGGCAAAGCCGCACTGCGCTATTCCTGGTGAGCCCGCGTTCTTCAAGCACGACCGCGAGGCGCGGATCGTTCGCCCTGAATCGTCCCTCGAGTATCGGACCGAATATCATATTCGGACCGATACTCTAGCTCGTTGATTTTGCATCGGCTTTTCCCGAAAACCGCGCTCCATTTTTCGGGCCGATGCTCTATAGCATCGCACTTGAAACCGGAATCGCTGAATTCCCTTTAGGCTTTGGTCGTGGCCCTGATGGTGGCGGCCCTCGGAAGCTACACCACCATCAGGGACACGACCGGTGATCCAGCGCATGCCGGCTCAGCCGGCCCAAGCGTCACGCGCAGCCGCACTCGCTCCTTCGGCGCCACCCCCGGCGTCTCCGACGAACCCTCCACCCGAGATCGCGGGTGCCAAAGCGGCCGTCTCCGTCCGTGCCCCCTCGATGAGGGCTTGAACGGAGATCCACATGTCTATAAGTCTCGACATATGGAAAACGAACAGGTCATTCTCGCCCTGGCGGCTCTGGCGCAGAGCACCCGTCTCGACGTGTTCCGCATTCTGGTGAGCGCCGAGCCCGAGGGGCTGGCGGCGGGCGAGATCGCGCGCCGCCTCGCGGTGCCGCACAACACGATGTCGTCGCATCTCGGCATCCTGAGCCGGGCGGGCCTCGTCCGCTCCGAGCGCTTCAGCCGCTCGATCGTCTACCGGGCGGACCTCGACGCCCTGCGATCGGTGCTCGGCTTCCTGCTCAAGGATTGCTGCGGCGGCCGCCCGGAAATCTGCGCGCCGCTGATGGCCGACCTCAGCCCCTGCTGCCCCCCGAAGGTCACGAACGATGCCTGATCGCGTCCACAACGTGCTGTTCCTCTGCACGCATAATTCCGCACGGTCGATCATGGCCGAGGCCTTGCTCAACCATCTGGGCGAAGGGCGCTTCCGGGCTTTCTCCGCCGGAAGCGAAGGCGGCCCGGGGCCGAAACCGATGGCGCTGAAAGTGCTGGAAGCCGAGGGCATCCCGACCGACGGCCTGTCCTCGAAGACCTGGGACGTCTTCGCGAAGCCGGGCGCACCCGTCATGGATCTCGTGATCACGGTCTGCGACCAGGCTGCGGGCGAAGCCTGTCCGCTCTGGCCGGGGCAACCGGTCACGGCGCATTGGGGCATCGAAGACCCCTCCAACGTTCAAGGCAGCGAGATCGAGCGCGAGCGGGCCTTCGTGACGGCGCTTCACTACCTCCGCAACCGGATCAATGTGCTCCTGGCGCTTCCCATGGCGAGCCTGGACCAGATGGTGCTGGCACAGAAGGTCCGGCAGATCGGCGGCCTCGAAGGAGCGAGCGCTCGCCGCCCGGAGGGCGCGTGATGGACATCGTCATCTACCACAACCCCGCCTGCGGCACCTCGCGGAACACGCTCGGCCTGATCCGCAACGCCGGCATCGAGCCGCATGTCGTCGAGTACCTCAAGACGCCGCCCAGCCGCGTGCTGCTGAAGCAGCTCCTGGACCGCGCCGGCCTGAGCGTACGGGATATCCTGCGCGAAAAGGGCACGCCGTTCGCCGAGCTCGGCCTCGGCGATCCGAGCCTCTCGGACGACGCCCTGCTCGATGCGATCGAGGCGCATCCGATCCTGATGAACCGCCCGCTCGTCGTTTCGCCGAAGGGCGTGAAGCTGTGTCGCCCGTCCGAGGCCGTGCTGCCGCTCCTGCCGCCGCAGCGCGGCGCGTTCCGCAAGGAGGACGGCGAGCTCGTCGTCGACGCCACGGGCCAGCCCGTCGCTCTCGCCTGAGGTTCCGATGTCCAGCTTCGAACGCTACCTCACCATCTGGGTCGGCCTGTGCATCGTCGTCGGCGTCGCGCTCGGCCATGCGATGCCGGGCGTCTTCCAGGCCATCGGCGGCGCCGAGATCGCCAAGGTCAACCTGCCGGTCGCGGTGCTGATCTGGCTGATGGTCATCCCGATGCTGCTGAAGATCGACTTCGCCGCACTGGGGCAGGTCGGCAGGCACTGGCGCGGGATCGGCGTGACGCTCTTCATCAACTGGGCGGTGAAGCCGTTCTCGATGGCCGCGCTGGGCTGGGTCTTCATCGCCTGGCTGTTCCGCCCCTGGCTGCCCGCCGACCAGATCGACAGCTATATCGCCGGCCTCATCATCCTCGCTGCGGCGCCCTGCACCGCGATGGTTTTCGTCTGGTCGAACCTGACGAAAGGAGAGCCGCATTTCACGCTGAGCCAGGTCGCGCTCAACGACGCGATCATGGTCGTCGCCTTCGCGCCGATCGTGGGCCTGCTGCTGGGTCTCTCGGCGATCACCGTGCCGTGGGGAACGCTCGTCCTCTCGGTCGTTCTCTACATCGTCATTCCGGTGATCGTCGCGCAGATCGTCCGTAGCCGCCTGCTGGCGAAGGGAGGACAGGCCGCCCTCGACCGTCTTCTCGCACGGCTCGGACCGGCTTCGCTCGTGGCTCTGCTCGCGACGCTGGTGCTGCTGTTCGGGTTCCAGGGGGAGCAGATCCTCGCGCAGCCCATGGTGATCGCGCTGCTGGCGGTGCCGATCCTGATCCAGGTCTATCTCAATGCCGGGCTGGCCTATGTGCTGAACCGGGTCGCGGGCGAGCAGCATTGCGTGGCGGGACCCTCCGCGCTGATCGGCGCCTCGAACTTCTTCGAGCTCGCCGTCGCCGCCGCGATCAGCCTGTTCGGCTTCCATTCGGGGGCAGCGCTCGCGACCGTTGTCGGTGTCCTCATCGAAGTCCCGGTGATGCTGACCGTCGTCTGGATCGTGAACCGCTCGAAGGGCTGGTATGAGCGCGGCGACGGCGTGCGGAAGGTCCGGCCCGCCGAATAATTCGACGATCATGGAAATATCGCTTGCCGGACCTCGGCAAGCGTGACAAGCATATTTCCATGGATATCGAAACAGCAGCATCGCAACTGGAGGCGCTCGGCAGCCCGACGCGCCTGCAGCTCTATCGGGTTCTCGTCCGGGCGGGGCATGCCGGCCTTCCGGTCGCGCAGGTGCAGGAGCGCCTCGGCATTCCGGCCTCTACGCTCTCCCATCATCTCCAGCGCCTCATTCGCAACGGCCTCGTCTCGCAGGAGCGGCAGGCGACGACCCTGATCTGCCGCGCGGTCTATCCGGCGATGGATGCGCTGCTCGGCTTCCTCTCCGACGAATGCTGCATCGAGGAAGGCTGCGCCTCCTCTTCCGGGAAGGCCGCCTGAGCGGCTGTCCCGTGCCACCTCATTTCATGTTTCCAGCAGGAGCGGAGGACAACGCGATGAAGGAACTTCCCGTCGTCGTGATCGGTGCGGGGCCAGTCGGGCTCGCGGCCGCGGCCCATCTGGTCGCGCGCGGCATGGCCGTGAAGCTCTACGAGGCCGGCGAGGCCGTGGGCGCCCATATCCGCGACTGGGGCCATGTGCGGCTGTTCTCACCGTGGGAATTCAATGTCGATCCGGCGAGCCGCAAGCTGCTCGAAGCGGTGGGGTGGGAGGAGCCGGACAAGCAGGGCCATCCGACGGGGCACGAGCTGGTCGAGCGATACCTCGTTCCTCTGGCGAAGACGGCCGAGCTCGCGCCGGTGATCGAATACGACGCCCGCGTGGAGGCGATCGGGCGCCGCGGCATCGACAAGGTGGTCAGCCGGGACCGGGAGCTGCACCCGTTCCAGCTCGTCATTCGCGACCGGGACGGCGGCACGCGTCGCGTTCTCGCACGCGCGGTCATCGACGCTTCGGGAACATGGTCGACGCCGAACCCGGCAGGCGCCGGAGGCGTGCCGGTCGATGGGGAGGAGGCGCTCGCCGGCCGGATCGCCTACGGCATTCCCGACGTTCTCGGCCGCGACCGCGCGGACTATCTCGGCCGAACGACGCTCGTGCTCGGTGCCGGGCATTCCGCCGCGAACGTCCTGCTGGACCTCGACGAGCTGGCGTCGCAGGACGCGGCGACGAAAGCGATCTGGGTGACGCGCGGCCGCGACCTCTCCCGCGTCTATGGCGGGGGCGCCGCCGACCAGCTTGCCGGGCGCGGCGACCTCGGGCAGCGGCTGCGGCGATTGGTCGAGAGCGGCCGGATCGAACTCGTCCGAGGCTTCGCGCTCGCGGGCATCCGGGAGGAGGACGGCCGCCTCCTGGTCAACGGCGAGACGCATGAAGGCGGACGCACCATCGGGCCCGTCGATCGCATCGTCGCCTGCACCGGGCAGCGGCCGGATCTGACGCTGACGCGTGAGCTGCGGGTCGAGCTCGATCCCTGGCTCGAAAGCACCCGGATGCTGGGTCCGATGATCGACCCCAACCTGCATTCCTGCGGCTCGGTGCCTCCGCACGGGCATCGCGAACTCTCGCATCACGAGCCGGGCTTCTACACGGTCGGGATCAAGAGCTACGGGCGCGCACCGACCTTCCTGATGCTCACGGGCTTCGAGCAGGTCCGGTCGGTCGTCGCCGCCATCGCGGGGGACATGATCGCCGCGGACGACGTCAGGCTGGTCCTGCCGGAGACCGGCGTCTGCACCACGGCTGCGGCGGGCGCGACCGGGTGCTGCGGAGGCCCGGCCGGGCGCCCGGAACCCGCCAAGACCTCGTCCTGCTGCGGCAAGGTCGCGTGACCGCGAACCGAGGCGGCCCGCATCGGCGGGCTCGACAAGCCCCCCGACGAAGGCAAGGTTAGGGGCAGGACGATCGTCGGCCGGAAGGCCGGCCGGACGACCGTCCTGCCGCCGGAGCGAATACAGCATGGACAGAAGCGAGATCCTCAAGCGCTTCCGGGTGACGGATGGCGACGGCTTTCGTCTCAAGCGCTTCGACCCGGCCGACACCTGCGGCCTCGACATCGGCAAGGACGGCGCGCGCGACCTGCTGCAGACCGGCGTCAAGCGGCTTCGGGAGCTGCAGGAAAAGCTCTATGCGGAGAAGCGCTGGTCCGTGCTGATCGTGCTGCAGGCCATCGACACGGCCGGCAAGGACAGCACGATCGAGCACGTCATGTCGGGGGTCAATCCGCAGGGCTGCGTAGTGACCTCCTTCAAGGCGCCGAGTTCGACGGAGCTGAGCCATGATTTTCTCTGGCGCGCGACATGCGCGCTGCCGCCGCGCGGGCATATCGGCATCTTCAACCGCTCCTATTACGAAGAGGTGCTGGTCGTCCGCATTCACGAGGAGCTGCTGCGCAAGCAGGGCTTGCCGCCGCAGCTGATCGGCAAGGACATCTGGAAGAATCGCTTCGAGAGCATCCGCGACTTCGAGAAGCACCTCCTGCGCAACGGCACGGTGATCCTGAAGTTCTTCCTCAATCTCTCGAAGGACGAGCAGCGCCGGCGCTTCCTGGCGCGGATCGACGAGGCGGACAAGCACTGGAAGTTCGAGCCCGGCGACCTGGCGGAGCGGAAGCACTGGGATGCGTATCAGGACGCCTTTCAGGATGCGATCGCCAGCACGGCCACCAAGGCGGCGCCATGGCATGTCGTTCCGGCCGACCAGAAATGGTTCACCCGGCTGGTCGTCGCGGCCGCCATCGTCGACTGCCTGGAGACACTCGACCCGCAATTCCCGAAGGTCGACGACCATGCCCGCGAGGTGATGGCCAAGGCCCGCGAGGAACTGCTCTCCGAGAAGGACTGACGAGAGGCTGCCGGGCACGGGCGGCGCATCGACCCGGGCGCATCCGACTCGGAGCCTGCCGCCCCGGCACGAAGCGCGATTCGCGAACTCGCCATCGGCTAGCTTCCGGCAGAGGGGAGAGAACCGGAGACGCGGGGCGGTGGCCTCACCGGGCGGCGGGCCCCATCGTCCCGCAAGCGGTTTCGGGGCTCCCGGCGCCGGTGATCGTCACCGGAGTCCACAGGGTCTCGAAAGAGCTGCCGAAGCGACTGGACAGCCAGCCGCTCAGCCTCTATATCGCGGCGACCAACACGGATGGCGCCAGCGCCTCCCGGTAAGCCCAGGTAGCTCAGTTGGTAGAGCATGCGACTGAAAATCGCAGTGTCGGTGGTTCGATTCCGCCCCTGGGCACCATCTCATTTTTCTGCATTTTGATGCCTCCTAACAGCTTGAAGGGCATGGAGATTTGGGCGGTTCGATAGCCCTCTCCACGCACATAGGTCAGACGCTCCGCAAACACCAGCTTGAGCACCGCCCGGCGGTCTTCCAGACGATCCGAATGCCAGAGTTTGCAAGGGTTTGCGAGGAAGTCGAAGGCGGTTCGATAAGTCTCTGAGAAACTGGCAAGCGGGCGTCCGCAATTCGCGATCCGATCCCTCATCACGGCCTTCTGCGTTTCCAGATCGCGAATGCGTTTTTCGTAGGCCGCGACGACGGATTCGCTACTGGCGTCGACAATCCGATCGAGTAGCGCATCCACCTTCTTGTCGATCAGCTTCATCTCGGTTTCGAGCGATCCGGCCTGCATGCGGACATTCGCGAGCTTCGCATCCCACGCCTCGCGAAAGAAGGTGAAGGCTGCATGGAACAGACCTTCGGTCGGCTGGAGGCTTTTCAGGATGGCCTCGAACTCTCCTTCGATCACTTCCTTCTTGATGGATTTTCGCGCCTCGGGGCATCCGCGCGTATCGCAGAGATAATAGCCGTAATAGGCGCTGCGACCCTTCGACCAGCAGGCGGTGAGCGGCTGGCTGCACTGATGACAGGTCACGAACGCCCGCAGCGGGAAGTCCGCGCTGATGTCCTTGCGCGCCGGAACCTTCGGCACCCCGTAGCGGCGATCCTGCACCGCCTTCCATGTCGCGAGGCTGATGAGGGGCTCATGCTTTCCCGGGATCAGGTTCAGGCCCCAATCGGGATAGCTGATGTGACCGGCATAGACGGGCCGGTCGAACATTTCGGCGACGCGCTCGATATGGACCTCGTTGTTGCTGTTGCGCGGGAAGGCGGGCTGCGCGTCGAGAAAGCGCTTTACCTCCGTCACGGACTGAAAGCGGCCCGAAGCGAAACCATTGAACGCTTCCGCGATCAGTGAGGCGACAGGTTCGTTGCGCACCAGCAGCTTGCCGTGACCGGCGACTTTTTCATAGCGGTAGCCGATGGGCTGTCTCGTGACCCAATAGCCGCCCGCAGCTCGCGCACGCATCTTCTGCCGTGTTTGCCGTGCGTTCTGCTCTCGGTCGAGTTCCCCTTGCGCCGCCAGTATCGTCTCGATGAACTTTCCCTCGGGTGTGTCCTCAAAATTGAAGTTCAGACACTTCACTTCGGCGTTGCGCTTCTTGAAGGCCCGCCTGAGCTGAAAGTGGAATTCGGTGTCGCGCGCGAAGCGCTTGAGGTCGTCGAAGATGACGACGTATCGACAGTCCTTTTTCGCATCCAGATAGCAGAGCAACGCCAGCATGCCGGGCCGTTCCATGAAGTCGCCACCGCCGGAAACGTCGTCGGGAAAAACCGCTTCAACCTCGTATCCGTGGACGGCCGCATACTCCCGGCAACGCTGTTCCTGGGAATCGAGACCATGGCCCTCTATCGCCTGCTTTTTTCCGGAAACGCGGCAATAAATAAGGGCTTTGGTCGGAAGTATCTGTTTCATGGCGAGGCAATATCCTTTCTCTTTGCCCTGCCAGCGCGCTTTGCGAACGCGCCCGACAGGGCCTTGTCTCCTGTGTTGGTGTGATCGTTCGAGGATACCACGGCGGCGGAATCCGCCGCACAGGCAATCTGGAATTCATCCCCATCCTTGCGGGCGAGCTGCACGGCATCCTCGCCGAAGGCGCGATCCACGAAGGATTGCATCAGCGTGCGCAGGGCGCGCAGCAGTTCGATCTTGGCCTCCAGCGGCAGATCGACATGGGCGATATGGTGGAGGTAGGTATGTAGATCGTCGTCACTCATGTCTGCCTCCTTTCTGTTTGGGTTCCAGAGTAATCGGGCAGGATATACGATCCCGAGGCAAATTACTAGGAAATAATACCTATTGAGACTTCGACTTATCCCAACATGACCCGAGCCATGACGCGATCCGCCAAAAGCCGGATGGCTGTCGGTCCCCAGCCATGCGGGATGTCTCTGGTGTAAGAATTGCCTGTGGCTAAGGCGAGAGCGCGGGCGTGTCGGTCATACAAGCAAAATGCTTGTATGAGGCGCCTTGCATTCCGCCCAACGCTTTGATCTCTTTGGAAGAATCCCGTGGCTGATCGTCCCTCGAAAAACGTCAGACCGAGGCGGGCGCGAAGACCCCTCTATCATGCCTCGAAAATCAGCGAGGCGCGGTTCAAGAAGGTGCTTTGGCATTTTGCCAAGGACGACACGGTCGCCGAGGCGGCGCAGAGAACCGGCCTCAGCGTCAATGCGGTCAGCACGATCTTCGTGAAGCTGCGGCGGTTCTTTACCGAGGCAGGGTTGTTCACCGACATCTATCAGGGCAGCGACCCCGCCAACGGCAGTGCGCTCGCAGAGATAGAGTACGAGCGCCATCTGATCGAGTTCCACTTTGCGCGCGTCCGCGCCAAGCGAGGGATTGGATCAGGCCCAGCCGAGATCGATCATTTCGCCGAAAGCCATTGGCGTTTTCACTACGCCATGCTGGTGGGAGATCGCGGCGGCGACGCCGTTCACCACATGATGCATCGGCACCTGCTGGAAATGGTTCGCCTATGCGGCCCAGTAGGGCGGCCACCAATCAATCGCCGTGAGGGATTGCGATTGTGCCTGTCGCAGATGGACAAGCGCATACTCTGGGCTGAGCGGAATTCTAGACAATTTCGTGATGACAGAGCACGTGAGGAAATTCGGAGCATCTTACAGAGCTGATTCTGTTCACTTGCAGAAGTTACCAAATCAGACCTATTAGCAAGGGACTTCTACCGTCCGGCCTGAAGGAGTTCATGATAATGACAGAATCGGGATTTGAGACATCGGGTGGTTTTATAAGAATCGGTGGGCAATTGGATTCTAACGGGAATCGTATAAATCTCAGTGGAATGGCAATATCGGAGTATATTAGGCGTATATTGCGATCAGAGGAACAAATCACGACTGAAATAAGAATTGTAAATGCAGTTGTTAGCGAAGCTATATATTTTGGCAACGTCTCAGGTCCAGATAAAATTATACCAAATATTATAGTAGAAAACTGTGATATAGCTAGTATAGACTTCAGCTATAGCCATTGTTCACGGGTTCATATCTTAAATTCTCAGCTAAATTCGGTACGCGCATGGAATTCAGTTTTTGAGTTCGGATTTTGTCTTCAGGGCGTCAAATTTGTTGAAGGAAATTCCGAAGGCGAAATTATTCCCCCTGAGCTGGTTCTCAGAGGGGCATCGTCAAAAAAAGATATAGCAATATTCGATACGGTTTTGGATCACAATATATCCAAACAGGCCGATTTCTCATCCATGGAAATAGCAGGTGACTTTCTGATTGTTAATTCCATTCTTGCTTCAGGAATAAACGTGAGTGACTCAAAAATTGGCTGCTCACTTTCGCTTATGGGCGCAGATTTATCGGATACCATGTTTTTAGTAAATTCGCATATTCATGGCCATTTATCGATACAGAATGGCAGCTCTATACGAGGAAGCAAAATAGCTATTGGAGCTGAAGGGCTCCGCTTGGGCGGAGCTGTACTCGCGTGGGACTCTCATTTTGAAGGAAATATCAGATTTATATATACTAATATCGGTATAAATTTGGAATTTAAGAATTGTAGTATTTTATGCAATGATAAAACGGGGGATGCTTTAGAGCTGACGTCCTCAAATATATCCGGCCAAATTATGATTGTCTCTAACTCTCGTGTTGACGGTTTTATAGGTGCTACAGGATGCTCTATAGGAGGCAAAGTTTTCCTTCATGGATCGTCGTTCTCATGTGATCTGAGCCAACAGCATTATGCGGTTGACTTTTCTGGGTGTCATATTAGAGGCCTATTTTCTGCCCAAGATATAAAGCTTCACCGGGGAATCAGGTTAAGCGGATCGAAGTTCGAATCTAATGTAGCGGTCGAAAATGTCGAAGTTCGCCCCCCTACAGAAAGAGATAAGGCTAGAAATATATCCAATTGCTTCGTTGACATGCGTAATATCGAATGCAAAGGGCAGGTTATAGTAAATATCAAGCCTCAGTCAGATATTTTTGTCGTTACAGAATTGGGTGGAGCGACAATTGATGGGCTCGAAATACCAAAAAATATTAACGACAATGTCGTGTATTCTTTTTCAGGGATGACGTCAAAGCGGATATTAGGTAGAAGCCGCGACGCGATACGTCATCATCTGAATTTTTTGCGATCATGTGCGATGCAGATGAAATCACGACACGCAGGCATTGACCCGCAGCCATTTTACAGCGCTTCCCGGCTCTTGAGATCAAGTGGCTGGTCTGAAGAAGCCGATCATTTTATAGTTTCGTATAAGCGATTGAAACGTAGGTATTCGTGGAATCCGCTTTCGAAGATACCGTCTTTGATTTTCGACGCCTGTTTCGGATATGGGTACAGCAGATGGCGAAGCGCCATCACCATTTGTGTTTGGCTCTGCATAGGAACCTGGGGAACAATCACTGCATTAAAACGCAATGTTTTAATCGTTGATACGCAGGCCGTGTCATCGACTGTTATACAAAATGAATCCGGCGCCTCCCAAACGTCGCTTCCCGTTCTTGCACTTGGGGCGGCTGGCGCGACAAATATACCATGTGGGGACAATATAGAGGCCGTATACTATGCTATCGAACTCATGTTGCCGATTTTCGATCTCGGGCAGCGAAAGCAGTGCACAATCAGAGGTCGGGAATCCGGAGAAACAGGACCTTGGATTTTTCCCGAATATTTTTGGTGGTGGCTAGCGAAGTATATTTACGTAATTGGAGGATGGGTTATTATATCTATTGGTGCGCTGACTATCAGTGGCACGCTAAAGGACCGGGGAGAGGAGTAGTAGAATTGGCTGACTATTGTGATAAATACCTTTATCGTGTCGGGTAAAATGGAGGCATCTTAATTTCACGGTTGCCGTTCGCTTCCCCCTGTGGACCTACGCGGGTCATCGCATTTGAGGCTTGTTCTAGTTTCTCTATTGGAGGGAGTTCTTCTTCAATAGATTCAGAACGGTATCTTTTGCAAGATTGACGCAGTATTTCTCTAAGTAGCATTTAAATCTCCGTTTAATTTTGTATATTTTAATAATGCCATAACATTATTGCTAGTATCAAATTATATTGCTAAATCACTGATTATAATAAAGGTTTCGTTTGACTGCGTGAATACCGCGACGCGTTACAGTTGATATCTACATTGATGCGATTTATGCCGGACGACACATGAAAGGCAGGAGATATCGATTTGCGCCTACTCCGACGTGAGAAATACCGAGCACGAGATGTGTCTTTTGGCTCAATGCGAGGTGTCCGCTGAAGCGGTGAGGGCGAGGTGTGCCCCTTGGGCTGAATGCGAGGTGTCCGGTGAACCGGCGAATGCGAGCTGTGCCCCGTGGGCAGAACGCGAGCTGTGCCCCGTGGGCAGAACGCAAGATGTGCGTGTAACACGCAATCTTGGCAGGGGGCCGCTAAGCGCGCCCCCGTGCACCCCCAAGCCTTTGGCGAAATTCCGGCATTGAGCCAGCCTTCCGCCAACCGAAACGACGCCGTTTCATCGCGATCAGGTGGAGCGTTCCTACCCCTCCCGATACCCGCCCAGAGCAACGCGCCGCCGTTGCATTCGGGCCATGGGAGCCTTCGTGCTCCCCTGACAACCCCATGACCAAGGGCGATTGCCGTTCTCCCTTGGAACCCATCGGCCAGAGCGTCCGCCGCTCTGGACTCTGCGCGATGGTGTCGCCCATCGAAACGACCAAGGGGCTTTTCCGCGCCCCTTGGAACCACGGCAGCGTATCGGTCAGTGCCCTCAGTTGATTCGTTCGGCCACAAGCGCGCGATCCCGCGCAACATGCGCCCATACGACCCTCAGGGTGAACTGTCCCGATTTCAGCGTCGGGCAACCGATGCGCATGTTGTAGCTCTGGCGGGCATTGAGCGCGGTCACATACTCGCACCCCCTCAAGCCGCTTTGCTCGATCCACATCACCACATCGCCCGTTGTGCCGCTGTCGTTGGCGATCTTGAACGTGATCGTCGTGCCGTCGCCGACTATGTTGCCGACGCTCAGGCCTTCCGCGCCACAACAAGACAGGAAGAGCGCCATTGCCAATGCACCCGCATTCGTCCGGCGCCGATGGAAGCCGCTCATCTATGCAACCCCCATTTTGTCGGCTTCGGCTTTTGACAACTGTCGCACCAGCCTGCCCGCGAGATAGAAGGACGCGGCATCGGCGGCGCAGACGGCGAGCGTCCAGAACAGGTACTGCTCGGCGTTTGCCGCCTGATCGATGCCGCCCGGCCCCTGCATGGTCATGGAGAGCACGGCGATGGCCAGACTGCCCCACCATGCGCCCCACCATTGCATCAGAAGGCGTTGATCGTCCGTGCCGACGAAAGCGCGATGCAGGTTGCGCATCGCCTCATACGGCTTCCAGAACCATGCCACCGGAACGAAATTCCAGTAGACCGCGCCCCACGGCGTCACCGATTGCGGCCCCGCCACGCGGAACGCGTTGGTCGTGGCGCGATAGCACCAGATCAGGAACAGAAGGATGGTCGCCACGAAGACGAGCCCGAAGGCGTTGACGACGCTCTCGTTCTCAAAAAGCCGGACGATGTCGACTTTATCCTGAAACTTCTTGCCCTTCAGGATCGCGGCAACCGGAATGACCTGTATGAAAGCGTTGAGATTCAGCGCCCAATACAGAACGGTGCCAAGAAGCCGGTTGTCATAGGTGCGGGTCGAGGCGGGAGCAGGCTGCGCGAGCTTCGCCGGTGCCACGAAGGTCGTCGTCGTCTCCGCGGCAGGAAGCTCGATCTCGGGTGGGGCGATGTCGCGCCCGCCGAGCAGGGAGCGCAACTCCGTGCGAAAGAGCGGTGTCCATTCCGTTGTGGCCTCGGACCAGACCCGGCTGTGTGCGTTCAGAACACCGGCGCTCAAAAGCGCGCTGATCTGGTCGCGGCTGAACGGCCCCTTGCGGTCGTTGCCCGCGCTGTAAAACCATTTGGTGGCTGTCTCGGAATCCACGTCGAAGCTCCCCTGCCGACTGATCGGGGAGTTGAGAAGCCTTTGCACAGAAAGACCGCCTGCGCCTTTGGGCTTTCGCCTTGGACATGCGCGCAAGCCTCCCCGACCGCAGGTCGAGGAGTGCGGGTGACGGCTGCACTGAAGGAGCCGCTGTGCAAAGGGGTTCTCACGCCCCAGCGCGGGAGTGACCGCGCCGGGGGCGAGCATAGGCGACGCGAATCCACGAAGCAACGGCGGCGGAAGAGCACAGCGCCGTTCTCATCTCCTTGG
Source organism: Chelatococcus sp. (assembly GCA_003248805.1). Taxonomy (GTDB): domain Bacteria; phylum Pseudomonadota; class Alphaproteobacteria; order Rhizobiales; family Beijerinckiaceae; genus Allobosea. The sequence continues at coordinate 16,824 of QFQY01000063.1, forward strand.
CCTCCAGAGTGCCAGCTTCCCGTCAGACGCGCTTTGCGCGGCCTGGTGCATGGTCATGCCCTGCGGCAGGTCAACCGCGAGGGCTGACCTTCTGTCGTGAACCCGGCCTGCCGATGGCATGGTCGGGACGAGGAACATGGCCCAGCGCCTCCGGCGGGGTCGAACAAGGAACACGGGGTAGAATTTCATTGACAATCTGTAGTTTTAAAACTACTATACCTCATGATCGAACTGCACCAGACGGAAACGTTCCGCAAATGGTGGACGCGGCTGAAAGACGAACGCGCCCGAGGCGTCATCACATCGCGGCTCGACCGGTTGGCCTATGGGCACGCCGGAGACGCCGAGCCCGTTGGTGAGGGCGTCAGCGAACTGCGCATCCATTACGGTCCCGGCTACCGGATCTATTTTCAGAAGCGGGGCAACACGATCATCGTCCTGCTGTGCGGGGGAGACAAGGCAACGCAGAAAAAGGACATCAAGACCGCGAAACGTCTGGCAAAAGAATGGAGTGAATGACATGGCCGAGAAACTGACACGCTTCGACCCCGCCGAGGGTCTGACTTCCGATGACGCCATCGCGGCGTTCATGGCCGAAGCCTTTGCATCCGAGGACGCGGGCTATATCGCCCATGCGCTCGGCGTTGTCGCGCGCGCCAAGGGCATGACGCAGATCGCCAAGGACACCGGCCTGTCCCGTGAACAGCTCTATCGTTCATTCAGCGAGAACGGGAACCCCACGTTGAAGACGACGATCGCGGTAATGAAGGCGCTTGGAATAGAGTTGACTGCAAGGGCGCAGCCCCACCAGCCTGTCGCCCCTTAATGATTTAATCGCGCTTGCCAATGGGGTGCCTTTAGCCTCCACCTTCGCATCGAGGCCGATCACGCAAAAACTCTTAAATTTGTTCTCAAAATGTTCTATCATGTCCGCATGATGAAGCGCATCACGACCAGCCAACTGCTCGGCGAACAAGGCGAACATGCCGTCGCACTACGATTCCTCACTACGGGGTTTCAATTCGATGCCCGCTCGCGCCTCGAAAGCGGCATCGACGGCATTGCGGAAGTCATGGATAAAGATGGCAGACCATTGGCAAGGATGATCGCCGTCCAAGTTAAAACGCGCGCCGAAGGCAAATATACCGGCGAAGACGATAATAGCTTCACCTACCTTCTCAAAAGCGAAGACCTCGCGTACTGGAGGCCATCAAACATCCCCGTCATAATCGTTCTGCATCGAAGATCAGATGACAGCTACTACTGGAAAAGTGTCGACTTTGGCGTTGGACCAGGAGAAAGGCGGCTGCAATTTAATAAGCAGCAAGACACACTAGACAAAAATGCTCTTGATCGCCTCGCCGCGTTGACCGTACCCAAATCAGGCTTCGGCTACTATGTTCCACCTTTGGGAGAAGGCGAAGAAGCCATCGTCAACATGCTTCCCGTCATTCTGCCAGACGAATGCTTTGTCGCCACAACGCAATATACGGCTAAACAAGCCGCTGCCATTCTCCTCGACGGCGACGAGCCCGCGCGTTTTGATTGGGTTATCCGTGGCGGCACGTTCTGGTCGCTCCATGACCCGCGAACATCCGTATGCCGTAGCATCGTCGACCTCGATCAGGTCGAAGCAATCGAAACGTCACACCTCGCATTCCACGAGGATATCGACGAGCGAAACAACTTTGCGTTCCTCTTGAAACAAGCACTCGGACACCAAACGCGAGAATCCTTGGCTTGGAACAAAGATCGAAAGATTTATTATTTTCGCGCGCAGGCCAAAAATCAAACCCGCACCTATCACTATCAAGCTTCAAAAAATAAAGCAGAAGCCGACGTTGTAAACGTCGTCCGAAGCAAGACCGATTCCGCCCGCGTCGATTTCGTTCGCCACCATGCCTTCGGCGCTCGCTTCGAGAGCCTTGGAGATCAATGGTTTCTCATCATCAACCCGACTTACTTTTTCACCACGGACGGTTTCCTTGCCCACAGTTACCCGGCCGCATTGCTGGCTGGAAAAAAGCGCATGGACAAAAGCGCCTCGCTCCGCGGACAAGTCATCATGTGGCATCGCTTCCTCACCGAAGCCGAGCGCGCCGCCGATGATCTCTTTGCCAACATATCCGAAGACCCGCGCCTAAAATTTGGTGAGCCACCCGTGATCGAACTCTCGACCCGCGTGCCCGAAGACGTCTGGGGGCCAGTCAGAAGGTCGTCCCAGAACATCGACGACGATCAGGCCTTGCTCGTGAGCCTCGCATGAAATTCAAATCCGACATCTTCCCAGAGCCCGACCTCGAATTTGGCGACAATCACCACCATCCCGATCCCCGCCTCGGCCTTACCGAGGCCGGCCCCCTTCAAACGCCGATCGGAGACTCAATAAAGATCGCCGTCGTCGGCAATGGCAAGACCGTTGAAGATACCAAGAAGTTCTTTGAAGCCGCCGCCAAAGGCTTCACCGGAAAAACCGACAAACATCCCAATCTACATCCCGACTTCCCCGGCCTTGGAAACCAAAATCCCTTCCGCTGTAAGTACGAAGTGCTGGACGACGCAACTTCTACGATCCCGCAAGCCAAACTCGACAGGATCAAGAAGGAACCTGATCACGCCAAAGCAGTCGAAATGGCCGTCGACGAGATTGTCAGTCTTCTTCGGACGATCGACGAAGGCAGTAGCAAGCCGGACGTCGCCATCATCGCGCTCCCTGTCGGGTTGCTCGAACGGATCGTCAACCAGAAGATGGACGTCAAGGCGACCACCGAGAAAGAAGATAGCGGTGGATCAGACGCGCCGAACTTTCGAGGGCTTCTCAAAGCCAAGGCCATGCATCTCAGCTTTCCCATCCAGATCGTTTGGGAAGACGTGATCGACAACAGCGTGGTCATACCCCGTAAGATTAAACAATCTAGTGATCGCAAAATTCAGGATGCAGCCGATCTAACCTGGAACCTGCTGACAACGCTGTATTACAAGGGTACAGGCCGCATCCCCTGGCGTCGAATGCCACAAGAAGGCGAGTACTCAGCCTGCTATATCGGGGTTAGTTTCTTTCGCGAAGTCGGCGGGCAACAACTTTACACCAGCGCCGCCCAAATGTTCGACGAGCGCGGACGCGGCTTCATCCTTAAAGGAAAGCGTGCCCATACCGAGACGCGCGGCAAGCACCCCTACATGACCGAAGCCGATGCATATCAGCTAATTGCCGACGCACTTCTGGCCTACAAAAATCATCATCGCAACTATCCCGCCCGCGTTATCGTGATGAAGACTTCGAAATTTAGAGAAGAAGAGGCGGAAGGGATATTTAGAGCTCTGGAAGAGGCAGGGGCCGAACTGCGCGACCTTGTATGGATACAAGAATCTGCAACCGTCAAGCTCTTTCGCGATGGCAATTATCCTGTCATGCGTGGCACCTTCGTTGAGTTGGACGGCAAGGGATTGCTCTACACCAATGGTAGCATTCCCTATTACGGGACCTATCCGGGTCTATACGATCCCAAACCACTGCTCTTATGCCCGCACGAAAGCAGTGATAGCGCCATATCGCAAATTGCGAAGGAGGTGCTGTCACTCACTAAAATCAACTGGAACTCAACCCAGATGAATCAAAAATTGCCCATCCCAATTCTGGCGGCACGAAAAGTCGGCGAAGTCCTAAAATACATCCCTGAAGGCCAACCCGTCAGTTCAGACTTCTCGCGCTATACCTAGTCGCTGCACTTAGCGCCAGCCACTCGTATTTGTCCGGCTTTTCGCGCACATCGCGGAGCAGGCCGGACATTTCGGGCCGCTCCCAGAAGTTGGGCATATCCACCACGAAATACCCCTGATCGCGCGATTCCAGCAGGGCAGACTCTCCGCCCGTAGCGCGGCGAATGTCTTCGACCTGCAAGAGCGGGCGGGCCTGTTCGGAGAGGTTGTCGCCCGAGCCGTTGACCTGGTTCATGTTGACGTTGAAGCCGCGCACCATGACGGAGGTCTTCCCCGAGCGGTGCTCGATATCGCGCAGCGTGTCGTCATCGGGCAGGCCGCGATAGAGCGTGTGCGCGACGGCTTTCTTCCAGATGCGGGCCGTCTCGCGGCCATAGCGGGCCTCGATCTGCGCCGCCGCGTTCTGGAACACGCCAAGGAAGTTGATACCGCCCTGCCGGTAGAGGGTCAGAATTTCCGGGAAGTTGGAGACATAAAGCTGTCCCCATTCCTCGCCGACGACCAGCGCACGCAAAGGCCCGTGCGCATCGGCAAAGCGTTCGATGACCGCCGCCGTCATTGCGCCCACGAAGGTCCGCGAGGAATCGGAGCGCGCCGAGCCGATGATGAACAGCGCCGTCTTCTCGCGCTTCATATCGGCAGGATCGAAGGAGTTGCCTGCGGTGATGTCCCGCGCCGCCGATCCGGGCTGAAAACCCTGCAAGCGTTCCACCACCGTGGAGGAATACGCATTCCACTGATCGGTTGAAGCCGTCAGGCTCGCGATCAGGCGGCACATGCCCCAGTCCTCTTCCATGCGGCTATCGCTCGCCCAGACAAGAAGGTCCGCCGCGATCTCTTCGGGCGCGCGTCCGAAGAAGTCCCACAGGCCCCCGACCGTGCAGGGGCGATGTTCTGAGGGATAAAGCGCCGATATCTTGTTGTAGAGCGCGAAGCTCGTGCGTACGCCCTGACCGATCCACTTATGCGAGGGGTTGGGATCGACCGGCACCAGATAGGAGGCCGCATCATAGGCCGCCTGCCAGACGATGGAGCGCAGCGCAGGCTGGGCCGCGATTTCCAGCAGGCGGGTGTTGAGGTTGTAGCTCTCGGACGGATAACCATGCAGCCGGTCGGGATTGATGAAGCGGACGCGATATCCCTCACGCTCCAGCGTTTTCCATGACACCCATGCCAGCTCGGCGTCCTTCGGGTCCGTGATGATCTTGGTCAGATGCGCGGTGCGGGGTGAGACCAGATTGACCCCGAGGAAGCGGGCCAGCTTTCCCTTACCGGCCTGCGCATCGATGGCGACGGGCTCCGTGCCGTCATAAACAACCGGGCGTCCCTGCCGGAATCCGAGTTCGATCCCGACACGGAGCGCGCGCCTGTGCTGATGCAGTTCGGGCGCGCTCATAGCAGGCCAGACTCCCGCAGCGCGTCGTCATCGTTCAGCCGCGCATGGCCGAGCTGCCCCGAAGGGTTCGCGTCCAGCATGGCCCGGAGTTGCGCCGCCGCCTGCGCTTCCGCGCGCATCCGGGCAAGGCGCATCTCGGCAGCGTCCTCCCATGCGAGCCGCTGTTGCGCATGGGATTCCAGCATCCAGACGAACTGATAAATCTGGATCAGGCGGTTGAGGCTCATCGCCCGTCCTCATCGTCCCAGCTCGCAAAACGGAAGGGCTTTGCGGGCGGCTGATAGGTGTGCGGCGGCGGCGCGATGTGCTGCTCGGGCGGGAGCGCCGTCTGGCCCGGTGCATCGCTGGCATTCTGCGCATTCATGATCTCGACGCCGATCGAGCCGAGCGTGTAGCCGATAAGAAGGATGTAGGGCACGGCCTGATCTTCGATCCAGAACTTGAACAGGATCGCCATGAAAACGGAGAGCGCGGCGGCCAGTACCGCACCGATCAGGCCGCGATAGACGAAGGCGCGGGCCTCATGCGGCATCAGCGTCCATGTGCCGAGGGTGAGCGGGCTCGTCCATGCGAACAGGGCGACCCCCGTCAGCACCAGCGCGACGAAGGCAAGAATGGCGAAGGCGATGACAACCATGAACATCATCATCGCGCTGATGAAACTGACGACAATCGCGATGGCGGTGAGTTCATCCTTGGCGTTGTTCTGGGACATGTCACATCTCCCGTTGCGGTGAAGGATCAGCGTTCGAGCCTGAGCGCCATGGCACGCTGCCGCGTCCGCTCCGGCGGGCCGTGCGTCCCGCGCGAAAGCGCAAGGAAGCGCCCGAGATCGCGGCGCAGATCGAGAAGCTGCTGGGCCTGTCCGCGCCGCAGTTCCTTGAACTGCGTTTGCAGGACGCGGCGCTGCTCCAGTTGCTTATCGATCAGCGCCTGCCGCTCACCAGCCTGCCTGTCCTTCGTGCGCGCGGCCTCGTCTTCATTGGCCGCACGCACGTTCTGGTATTCGCCGGTGATGCGGTGCCAGAGGCCGCGTAGGCCTTTCGGGAGGCGCGCGGCACGTTGTTTGGTTTCGGCCAACCATTCGGCGGCCTGCTTCTGATCGAGCTTTTGCCGCGCCTCGCGGTGGAGATGCGTCATCTCCATCCTGTAATGGCCGAGCGTCGCCGAGCGCTTGAGGAAGCGCGTGCGCGATTCCTCGATATGGCGGCGGATGGCGGGCGTCATCGCCGCGCCGATGGTCTTCTGTGTGGCCGCGACATCGGGAAGGGATGCGCCGTCACCGAGCCGCTGGCGAACCTCCTTCGTCTTGAGGCCCAGCATCTTCGGGAGCGAGTAGACCTCGCCGCCATGATCGAGGACGACGAAGCCGCGTTTGTCGCCGCGTGCGAGGAAGAAGCCGCGATCCTTCAGCGCCTGTGTGAAGGATTTCGGATCGTCGGAGAGCTTCCAGCATTCCTGCATGGATTGCTTGAGCCAGCGCGGATCGACGCCCTGCCGCTTGGCCTGCTGCCATTCGGCCAGCGTGAAACTGGTCGGATCGCGCTTTGCGGAATCCCTGATCCCGTCCGGCATTTTCCAGCCATGTTCGAGATAGAGCCCGCGCGAAATCTCCATCAGGCGGTTCTTGAAGAAGGGGAGCGGGCGCGCCGTCATGGTGTCCGCATCGATGCGTGACCACACACAATGCGCATGACGGCGGCCTTCCTTCTCATGGAAGATCACCGCGCGGGGCTGGCCGGTCAGGCCCAGCCGTTCTTCGATCCGGTCGATGGCCTTCTCGAAGATCGTAACCGGAACGCGCTCGGCTTCCGGCGGCGACAGCGACAGGGAGAAGAACGGCTGCGAACAGCGCGTCCCCCGACTGATCGCCTCCGTCTCGCGGAAGGCATCCTGCAGATCGTCATCCGTGCAGAAGCCGCGCAGCTCATGCAGCGCGACATGCTCGTTGTCACGCATGTTGGTGAGATGCGCGGCCAGATTCTGGCCGAAGCCGCGTTGTGAGCCTTTGAGGATCAAAACCGATCCTCCATCCGGTAGCCCAGCCCGTCCATCATCAGATCACGGAGGCGGCGGACGAGGCGCAGCAGCTCGCGCAATTCGGCCTCCGTCTCCGGCGTCACCGGAAACGTGCCCATGTTCACGGCCTTGGTGAGCTGGTTCAGGTTGTTCGAAACCCTTGAGCGGGCGAACAGGGCGAGCGCCTTGGCCAGCACCTTTTTATCCTGCTTCGGCAGGGGCGAGGCGCGGCGGCGGATCGGCGGGGCATAGCCCAGCATCGTCGCCTTGATGTAGCTTCCGAGTGGGATGCCGCCCGCAGCGGCCACCAGCCGGGCGCGCTCGTCCTCGGTCAGGCGGATGCTGAATGGGACGGCTTTTTGCGGTGCGGCTTCAGCCGCAGCGGCATTACGGGAAATGTCCGACATGGCCGCGCCTCACAGCGAGGGCGGCGCGGGCCGGGCCAGCGACGTATCCTTGAGAACCTGCTCCCAATCCGAGAGCGTATCGAAAATCTGGTTTGCTTCGGGTCCGTCGAAGCGCACCATTTTTCCGCCAAGCGGTTGATCAGAAAAAAGCAATACAGATTAATGATCTGGTGACGCCCGAGCGCCGGAGACGTGTGGGCAACAACTCCTTTTCGATGGCCCTACGGCACATCAACCTGGCCCGGGAATCGTGGAGGCGCGTCAGGGTTGGAACGTGATACAGCTGAACACCTTGTCGCCAAGCATTTCCCAGCGTCTGCGCTGGGCAGCAAGGACGGCCACCGATTCCTGATCCCCGCCAGACGGTGATGTGTTGGGGCCGTTCTAGGGCGTCAAGACCCGCCTCGCAGAGGCCGCCAGGGACACCGTGAATGACCCGCGCGTGATGCCGAACCACGGTTGGCGTCACCGCTTCAAGACGGTCGCCCGCGAGGCCGGGATGGACAGCCGGGTGGTCGACGCCATCCAAGGGCACGCGCCGAGGACCGCCGGGGACGATTATGGAGACGTGACAGTGGCCGCGATAGCCCTAGCTATGGCTAAGTTTCCGAGGCAGACATAAGGGCTGCCCCAGGGACAGCAAGCGGGGAAGACGCCGGGACCCAACGCACGTGATCAACAACCGCCCCGCCTATCTGATCGATGATCCCGACTACGCCGCCATCCCTCCACTTCCGATAGGCCTCGACCTGGGCACGGTCCCAAATTGGATCAAGCTCAGCATGCTCTTTCTCCGCGGGGTGCAGCCGATAACTGAGCCGATGGCGGAAGCTGCGGGTTTCATCTTGGAAGACCGTCCCTCTAAGGGCGAGTTAGAACTCTACCGCCGACAAGGCACGCGGTTCCAGACGATCTCCGTCGTGACAAGCATCGCTGCGTTCCGCAAGGTCGACGAGACCGTGCTGGGCGTGCCCTACGCAATATCGCTGGTGCCCACGAGCAAACGGGGGGTGCCGTCGAAGGTCGGTGTAGAACACGTCGAACAGATCGACCTGAATAGTAAGAGCCCGTCCCGAAAGGGTTGAGCGACTGGGGCACTCGTGATTCCAAGGGGTTGTTCAGGCCATCTTGGAGCGAG
>QFQY01000064.1 GCA_003248805.1 Chelatococcus sp.
GGAGAGCCTGCTGGGCGATCCCGAGCTTTGCGATGAGGCGATGGAAACCATCCGCTCGATGATCGATAAGATCGTTGTGGCGCCGCGCGAGGGCGGCGGTGTTTCGCTCGAGCTCCACGGCGATTTGGCGCGGATTTTGGCGATCAGTTCTGGACAAACGAAAGCCCCGGTTCCTGGGGAGCCGGGGCTTTCGTTCTCAGTGGTTGCGGGGGCGCACAACTACCGATGCCAACATGCGGTGGAGGTGCCTATTTAACTATTCTTCAATATCTACTAGGGGCGGTCCTCCTGAAGCAGGCTTGAAGTGAGCTGCCAAGAACTGAGTTTTCCTCGCTTCTCGATGGCTGACCACAAAGTGGCAATGTCCTGACGCAGATCGGTCGATCGAAGGCGAGCAAGGAGCCGGTTTGACCAGACGTCGAGGATGAGGGCAAAATCAACAAAGCCGATAGAGCTGGTTCGGGAAATCTGGACAGCGGGCGTAGGTGGATTTTCGGCCTGAACGCGGCAAGATTGCCGTGAACAGGAGCGGATATGACGAGACGTGTGCGCCGGAACCACAGCCCGGCTTTCAAGGCGAAGGTGGCGTTGGCTGCCATCAAGGGCGAGAAGACGCTGGCCGACCTGGCGCAGCAGTTCGACGTCCACCCCAACCAGATCACACAATGGCGCAGCCAGCTTCTTGACGGGGCTGCCGGCGTCCCTCGATCGACGTGAAGACGCTGCATGCGAAGATTGGGGAGCTGGCGTTGGAGAATGATTTTTTGTCCGGCGCGCTCGGCAAGGCCGGCCTTCTGAGCGCAAAGCGATGATCGGCCGCGCGCACGATCTACCCCTCACCCGGCAAGCTAGGGCGCTCGGGATCAGCGGGCAGCGTCTATCATCTACCCCGCGCGGTTCCTGCCGCCGATCTGGCTTTGATGCGCGCAATCGACGCGCTGCATCTGGAATACCCTTTCGCGGGCAGCCGCATGCTGCAGGGACTTCTCGGGGCCGATGGCCATCGAGCTGGACGTCTTCACGTCGCCATGCTGATGAAGCGCATGGGGATCGAGGCGCTCTACCGCAGGCCGAACACCTCGAAGCCGGCGTTTTTGATCTCCCGCTTATTATTAAGGAACCATCGAATGCATAAAAATTTGACTATTAACCCGAGAGGCTAATGGCTTGATGGGTATAGGTGGTGCCTAATTCATTAATTGGCCTAAGCGGTCTCTACGCTGTCACTCTTTGCTTTCATTTCGATCCTGAAATCAATCGTTTCAATAGCGATGATGCCGGCATTGGCCGTGATCCGCCAGCGCCTCGATGATGGCGCAATCGCAAGCGGCGACGCTGCCCGAGCAGGTCGCCGCGATGCGCTCCAATTCCTTCTCCAGCGAGCGGAGGCGCGCGATCTTGTGGCGGACGTCGTCGAGATGAGCGACGGAAATCGCATGGGCCTCGTCGCAGGCCATGCCGGGGTTGTCCGACAGCCTAAGCAGGGCGCGGATGCCGTCGACGGGAAAACCGAGATCCCGCGCGTGCTTGATGAAGGCAAGCCGCTCGACATGGGCTCGGCCATAGCGGCGCTGGTTGCCCTCTGAGCGCTCCGGCTGCGGCAGGAGCCCGACCTGCTCGTAGTAGCGGATCGTCTCCACCTTGACGCCGGTCCGGTCCGACAGCGCGCCAATCGGCATGGCGCGAGTGAGATTTTTTGTATCCATCGCCATTTTACCTCTTGAACCTGAAGTGGCTATAGATCGTATCTAGGAGGTCTCGCAGCGCCCGCAAGCGGAGACGACCATGACAACGACCTCAGACGCCGAGCTCAAATCCCTGAGCTGGAAGGTTGGCGGCATGGATTGCGCCGGCTGTGCGGCGACGATCCGCGGCGCGATCGAGCGCCTGCCCGGCGTCGCGAACGTGAAGCTCTCGGTGATGTCCGAGACGCTGTCGCTGTCGCTCGACGAAAGCCAGACCCAGCGCGAGGCGATCGAAAAGCGCGTCGCCAGTCTCGGCTTCACGACGACGGCGATGGCCGCCAAGGCCGGATCGACGCAAGAGCCCGCAGGCGCCTGCGGCTACTGTAAGCACGATGGGCCGAGCGAGGTGGAGACGGAGGTCGACCGCCGTCCCGCGTTCCTGCGCTGGACGGTCGGCGGCATGGACTGCCCGGGCTGCGCCGCGACCATTCGTGGCGCGATCGAGCGCCTGCCGGGCGTCAGCGACGTCAAGCTCTCGGTCATGTCCGAAACCCTGACGCTGTCGCTGGACGAGACCCAGACGAAACGCGATGCGATCGAGAAGCGCGTCGCCAGCCTCGGCTTCACGACTGCCGCGCTGGCGACGAAGGCGCCAGCGTCGGAATCCTCGAACGGAGATGGCCACAATCACGGCGGGCACGTTCATGCCGGCCATGGTCATTCGCATGACCATGATCCACACGCGGCCGAGCGACCGGCAGCCGGCAAGCCGTCCGCCGATGCCGACCACGGCATGCCGGGTCATGTCCATGAAGCGACGCCCGACGGCGTATCCTGGTATCAGACCAGCAAGGGCCGGCTCGTCCTGACAACGGGCGCGCTCCTCGGCGGGGCATGGGCGTCCAGCCTCGTCTGGCCCGCCGCATCGCATTGGATCTTCATCGCGGCCTGCGTGATCGGCATCGTCCCGGTGGCGCGGAAGGCGTATGCAGCGGCTAGCGCCGGTATGCCCTTCACCATCGAGATGCTGATGACGATCGCCGCCACCGGCGCGCTCTTCATCGGGGCGGCCGAGGAGGCGGCGCTGGTCGTCTTTCTCTTCGCCGTCGGCGAGGTGCTGGAGGGCGTCGCGGCCGATCGCGCCCGCGCCTCGATCCGTGCGCTGGGCGACCTCGTGCCCAAGACCGCGATCGTCGAGGAGAACGGCGAGACCCGCACGATCGACGCCGCCGCGCTGAGGATCAGCCAGATCGTGCTGGTGCGTCCCGGCGACCGCATTCCGGCCGATGGCGAGATTACGGACGGCGTCTCCGGAATCGACGAGAGCCCTGTGACGGGCGAGTCGGTCCCGAAGACCAAGGGCGTCGGGGAGCCTGTCTTCGCCGGTTCGGTCAATCGAGAGGCGGCGCTGCGGGTGCGCGTCACGAAGGCGGCGCAGGACAACACCATCGCCCGCATCATCAGGCTGGTCGAGGAGGCACAGGAGGCCCGCGCCCCGACGGAGCGTTTCATCGACCGCTTCTCGCGGGTCTACATGCCGGCTATCGTCGGCTTGGCCGTCCTCGTCGCGATCGTGCCGCCGCTTTTGCTCGGGGCCGAGTGGTCGGTCTGGATCTACCGGGCCCTTGCGCTGCTGCTGATCGGCTGCCCCTGCGCGCTCGTCATCTCGGTGCCGGCGTCGATCGCGGCTTCGCTCTCGACCGGCGCGCGGCAGGGCCTGCTGATGAAGGGCGGCGTCGTCATCGAGGCCGCCGCAAAGACGGGCATCGTCGCCTTCGACAAGACTGGCACCCTGACTGCCGGGACGCCGCGCGTCACCGAGGTGGTGGCGCTCGTCGAGGACGAGCGGCGGGTGGTCGAGTTGGCAGCCTCAGTCGAGACCGGATCGAGCCACCCGCTGGCGCTGGCGATCATCGAGCGCGCCAAGGCGCACGCGATCCCGGTGCGCAACGCCGACGAGGCGAAAGCCATCGCCGGGCAGGGCGTCACTGGCACGCTCGACGGGGTCGCGATCTTCGTCGGCGCGCCACGCCACGCCCTGTCACGCGCCTCTTTCGACGAGCAGGCGAAGGCCGCCGTCGCGCAGCTTGAGACGGCCGGCAAGACCGTCGCGGCCGTGATCGCGGACGGCGTCCTCGCCGGTCTGATCGCGATGCGCGACGAGCCGCGCGAGGACGCCGCGGCCGGCATCGCCGAACTGAAAGCCATGGGCATCCGCTCGCTGATGCTGACCGGCGACAACGCCCGCACCGGCGCGGCCATCGCCGGCTCGCTCGGGATGGAGCACAAGGCCGAGCTGATGCCGGAGGACAAGGTCGCGGCGATCAAGGCGCTTTCGACCGAGGCCTCGGTCATGATGATCGGAGACGGCATCAACGATGCCCCGGCGCTGGCCGCCGCCGGCATCGGCGTGGCGATGGGCTCCGGCACCGACGTGGCGCTGGAGACCGCGGATGCTGCGATCCTGAAGAGCCGCGTCCGGGACGTCGCCGCCATGATCCGGCTGGCGCGCGCCACCATGGGCAATATCCGCGTCAACATCGCCATCGCGCTCGGGCTGAAGGCCGTGTTCCTCGTGACCACGGTGTTCGGCTACACCGGCCTCTGGGTCGCGATCCTCGCCGATACCGGCGCGACCGTGATCGTGACGGCCAATGCCCTGCGACTGCTGCGCTTCGACGCCGGCCGCACGGGCTGATCGGGAACCGCGCGCCATGTCGGGGATGGAAATTGCCAGCTACCTGATGACCGTGGTCTACGTCATCAGCTTCCTCGCCATGTCGGCCATCCTGGCCAAGGAGGCGGGAAGGCCGATCTGGCTCTTCGGCAAGGGGCGAGAGAAGCAGGCGCTACCGGCCCTGCTGTTTCGGATCGCCTTCGCCGGGGCGGTGATCTGGCCGCTCGTGCTGACTCTGCTTGGCAACCCGATCAAAGCCGACCCGCTCGCGAGCGTTCTCGACGGCCCATGGCTCGACGTGCTCGGACATCTCCTCGTGGTGGTCGGAGCCTGCGTCGCGATCCTGTCCCAGCGCCATATGGGCGTATCCTGGCGCATCGGCGCGGCCGAGGGCGAACTCGGTCCCATCGTCGATACCGGCCCGTTCGCGATTTCGCGCAATCCCGTCTTCGCCGGACAGGCGCTCCTGTTCGTCGGCCTGTTCATCGTGCTGCCGGTTTTGATCCAAGCGGCGCTGACGCTGGCGCTGCTGGTCGCCATCGCCTTGCAGGTCCGTATCGAGGAACGCGTCCTCGCGCAGACGCTGGGCGACCCCTATCGCGACTATCGGCGGCGGGTCCGCCGTTGGCTCGGAACCCATCGCGCGGAGACCATGACGCCATGACGATGCAGAAGCGGCTCGGAGAGGTGCTGAGCTTTGCGGTCGCGGCCGAAGCGCTGGACCAACTCTCGAAATGGCTGATCCTGACCTATGTGATGGCGCCGCCGCGCGTCATCGAGATCGCGCCGTTCCTCAACCTTCGCCTGGGCTTCAACTACGGCGTCAGCTTCGGGATCGGGCGTGACCTGCTGGAGGCCTGGCCGGGCCTGCTGGCCGCCTTCAAGCTCGCCGTCGCCATCGGCCTGATGGTCTGGGCGGTGAGAAGCCAAGTCCGTCTGGAGCGGGTCGGTCTGGCGCTGGTCGCCGGTGGCGCGCTCGGCAACGCGCAGGACCGCTGGCGGCAGGGCGCTGTGACCGACTTCATCGATCTGCACTGGGGGGATTGGCACTGGCCGACCTTCAACGGCGCCGATATCGCCATCTCGGCCGGCGTCGGGCTGATCCTGCTGGCCGCGCTTGTCGATTATCGCAAGGCCCGATCCGACCTTGCGACCGCAGGGGCGAGCGGCGCTCCAGATGCGTCGGGGGACAGATCGTGAAGCGTGTCCGGCAATGGCTCGTGGCGGTAGCTACTGCAGACGTCAGGCCGTTCGCTTTGCTCTCCAGCGCGGCGGCCTGGCGTCTCGGGGGGCTCGCCGCGCTGATCGGCGCAGGTCTGCTCGCGATGGGACAGATCCATCCTGAGCCGGTGGCGCAGCGTGGCGGCGTCGCCGTGATCCATCCCTGGGCGAAAGGATCGGCTCTCAAGGGCGATCCGCTGCCGTTCTACGCGACCTTCGCCAATAGCGCCGCCCGTCCCGACCGACTTCTCAAGATCGAGACGGCCGCCGCCCATCACGCCATCCTGAAGGCGCTCGACACCAAGACCGGCATCGTCCGCCCCGTGGAACTCGACGAACTTGCCGTGCCGGCCAATGGCAGGGTGTCGCTCAGACCGGGGACGCATCAGATCACGCTGATCGGCCTCTACGCCAAGGTCGAACCGGGCAGCTTCATTCCGGTGACGTTCGTGTTCGAGCGCGCGGGGCGTCTCTCGGCCGATATCCGGGTCGAAAACCTCGGCGAGCCCGAGCACAAGGACCACATCTGAGCGTCGGAGCTGTAGCTGCGGCGATCGCCGTCTGCGGCTGAAGACCAGTTCGGCGCGGGGCGCACGAGGGGTATCCACGATGGGGACAGGTCACTCCCATGCGAAAGCGCCTGCCGGCACGGCGGCCAGTAAGCACAAGAGCCGCCTCGCGATGGCGCTCGGCCTGACCACCGCGTTCATGGCCGCCGAGGTCGTCGGCGGGCTCTGGACCGGCAGCCTGGCGCTGCTTGCGGACGCCGCCCACATGCTGACCGACGCCGGCGGCCTCGCCTTGGCGCTGATCGCGATCCGCTTCGCCGAGCGGCCGGCCACGCCGGAGAAGACCTTCGGCTACGTCCGGGCCGAGGTGCTCTCGGCGCTGACCAATGCCGTCGTTCTGCTGCTTCTGACCGTCTACATCCTCTACGAAGCCTATAAGCGCTTCCTAAGCCCGCCCGAGATCATCGGCGGGCCGATGCTCGCGGTCGCCGTCGTCGGCCTCGTCGTCAACCTCGTCAGCATGAAGCTCCTGTCGGCCGGATCGTCGGAAAGTCTCAACGTCAAGGGTGCGTATTTCGAGGTGCTGAGCGACATGCTCGGCTCGCTCGGCGTCATCGTCGCCGCGGTCGTCGTCATGGCCACGGGCTGGACGATCGTCGATCCGATCGTCGGCGCGGGCATCGGCCTGTTCATCGTCCCGCGCACCTGGAGCCTGCTGAAGCAGGCGGTCCACATCCTCTTGGAGGGCACGCCTCCGGAGGTCGACCTGAAACTGCTCGAGGCGAAGCTCGCGGCCCTTCCCGGCGTCGTCGCCGTCGACGATCTTCATGTCTGGACGATCACCTCGGGGCTGGACGCGATGAGCTGCCACCTCGTCGTCGACGACATGGCCAGATCGGCGGCCGTCCTGACGGCTGCGAGCGCGGCCATGCGCTCTGAGTTCGGATTGACCCACACCACGATCCAGATTGAGGATGCCGCGATCAGATACGCCGAAGGCCACATCACGCCTTTGTAGGTCGGCCGCATTTCGCCGGGAAGCGCGAGTCGTCAGGGCCGAGGCGATGTCGGCGCGGCGCCGGACGAGTGCGCCTGCGGGTCGGTCTGGTGGCGACGATCTTCCGTCTCGCGCGTCCGCACGACGCTCACCGCATAGAACAGAACCGCCAACGCGATCAGGGCCGCAGCCAAGGCGCCGTTGCGGGATTTCATGACGCCACGCTTTCGAGGTCAGAGATCGCGGCCGTGGCGACCGGCGCAAGGTCGGAGTGTTCGGCTACAGCAAATCGATCCATGGCGAAAGTCTTCCTTAAGGTTGACGAGGCAGCAATAAATCCCAATGAAATCTGAATCTTAGCCTGAAAATTTAGGGGTCCAATTTCGCGCGAATTCAACGCGTCTTCGCTAGAAACGCTCTCAACGACAAAGGGAGAGCGTCATGAAAAAAAGGCATAGCGTCATCGCGGCGATGGTCCTTGGCATCGCAACATCGGCCATGGTCACGGAAGCGTTCGCGGCCGGCGCCACCGACCTCGCCCATCTTCATGCCGGCCAACCTTCGCGCACGCCGATCGGCTGGCAGCAGTTCTGCGTCGACAATCCGAACGACTGCCGGACGCCGCGTTCGGCCGCGACCGTGATGCGTCTGGACGACAGGTCCTGGAACGAACTCCTGACCATCAATCTGAAGTTCAACCGGGAGATCGAGCCTGTCACCGACCAGGATCAGTTCGGCGTCATCGAGAACTGGGACTATGCGAAGACGGGCAAGGGCGACTGCGAAGATTACGTCCTCGAGAAGCGACGCGAGCTCGTCAAGCGTGGCTGGCCACTCTCGGCGCTGCTGATCACCGTGGTGATCGACAAGGAGGGCGGCGGGCACGCCGTTCTCACCGTCGTCACCGACCGCGGCGAGTTCGTCCTGGACAACCAGACCGACAAGGTCCTTCCCTGGTCGAAATCCGGCCTGACCTTCATCCGCCGGCAATCGCCCGACAACCAGAACGTCTGGCAGGATCTCGGGCGCTTCCTCGGCCGTCCCGACGTCGTCACTGCCGCGATCAAGGGCTCGCGCTAGCATCGCGGCTGTCCGGACGCGCTCAGCGCCCGGCCAACAGCGGCGTCAGGATCTTGTCGAACGCGTCGATCGTCAGCGCGCCGACTTTCTTCTCGCCGTTGATGAAGAAGGTCGGGGCCGCGTTCCTGCACCTGCCTGACGCCCCGAAACAGGTCCTCGCGGCGCAGGCAGGCCTCGACCGTCTCCTGCGTGAAGCCGGCCTGCTTCATCGTCTGGGTCAGCGCGTCGAGCGGCTTTGGCGCGTGCGCCCAGCCTTCCTGCGTCTTGTAGAGCATGTCGACGATCGGATACCACTTCGCATCGTCGCTGCAGCGCGCCAGCATGAACCCGGCGGTCGATAGCGGATCGAGCGGAAATTCGCGCGCGATGAAGCGGACCTTGCCGGTATCGACATATCTCGCCTTGAACGCCGGCCAGGTGTTGATGTGGAAGTTCATGCAGTGATGGCAGGTGAGCGAGGCGTACTCGATCACCGTGACGGGCGCGTCGGCGGCTCCGAAGATTTTGTCCGGCAGCGGGCCGGGTTCGAGCAGCTTCGCAGCGAGGGCGGTCTGTGCGGTCGCCGATCGGCCGACGAAACCGGTAACGACGAGTCCGGCCGTGAGCCGAAGCAGCGAGCGGCGTGCGAACATGGAATCCTCCCTTCGGAACACTGATCGCACCTGAAGCCACTTCAGGTTCAAGCGCTTCCGACGGCATTCGGTCTTCCATGTGATGCGACAGGCGGTCGCAGTGTTGGATCTGCGCCGATGGTCGCAATTGACTATGACGGCCTTCGACCGCCGCAACGCACATGATCGCCCGATGGACGCCCTCACCCTTTTCGGCCTCGTCGCCGTGACGCTCATGCTCGTCACCTACGCCTTCGAGGAGCGGAGCCACTGGTTCGTCCTCGGCTTCGCCGTCGCCTGCGCGCTCGGTTCGGTTTACGGCTTCCTGCAGGGTGCCTGGCCGTTCGGCGTCGTCGAGGCAATCTGGTCGGTCGTCGCGCTTCGGCGCTGGTGGACCAAGCATGCGAGCGCGGGGCGAACGCCGGCGATTTCCCCTTGAACCTCGAGTGGCATCAGGTTGTAGAGACCCGTTAACTGTCCTTCTTGACGCTTTGTCAGCTTTGTTCGCGCAAAATTCTCGCATGCTTTCAAAGATCCGCTTCTCGACCCTGCGTCTTGCCCTTGGGCTCATGCTCGGCGCAATAGCCCTCTCGGGCTGCGTCACCGGCGACGGAGACACGCGCCATCTCCAGCCGCTGCCGGCGCGGCTGGTCTCGGACATGTCGGCCAAGGGCATGAGCCAGAGCGATCCCATCCTGGTGCGCATCTTCAAGAAGGAGAGCGAGCTCGAGGTCTGGAAGCGCGACCGCAGCGGCCAGTACGCCCTGCTCAAGACCTATCCGATGTGCCGCTGGTCGGGCCAACTCGGCCCCAAGAAGCGCGAGGGCGACAGGCAGGCGCCGGAAGGGTTCTATACCGTCACGGCAGACCTCATGAACCCGCGTTCGCAGTTCTACCTGTCCTTCAACCTCGGCTATCCCAACCCGCTGGAGAAGTCGCAAGGCGCTACCGGCTCGGCGCTCATGGTCCACGGCGCCTGCACGTCGTCGGGCTGCTTCGCCATGACCGACGAGGGCGTGACCGAAATCTACGGCCTGGCGCGCGAGGCTTTCGCCGGGGGCCAGCGCAGCTTTCAGGTCCAGGCGCTGCCGTTCCGGATGACGCCGGAGAACATGGCGCGCCATCGCGGCAACACCCATTTCGCCTTCTGGAAGAACCTCAAGGAAGGCTCGGACCATTTCGAGGCGACGAAGCAGCCGCCCAGGCTCGCGGCCTGCGGTCGCCGCTACGTCTTCAACGCCAAAGATGGGTCAGGACCGTTCGTGCCGGCAGAAGCATGCCCTCGTTACGAGACCGACGCTGACGTCCAGTCGCTTGTGTCACAGCGCCAGGCGCGCGACGAGGCTCGTTTCGCCGAGTTGGTCGGCAGCGGTGCGCCGGCGATGAGCTACGCCCATCTCGACGGCGGCATGCACCAGAGCTTCCGGTCGATGCTCAAGGATCTGGGACCGGAGCGGATGCAGCCCATGGTCGCCGGCAAGGTCGAGATCAGCCGCCCGGATGCGGCGCTCGCCGATCCGTTCGGCGGAGACGACGCGCCCAGCCGAACCGACACGACGGGCTCTCTCGCACCACGGTGAGCGCAGCCCGGGTCGCGTTCCGCCAGACCAACGCCAGCCTGTGCGCGGTGGAGCAGGATCGGAGCTGACAGGCCGAGCGATCCAGCGGCTGAAAGCTGCCTTTGATCTGGACTTAGCTCAAGGCTTCCGGGCGCGGCGCGGAGCCCTGGCGAGCGGACGGCCATAGAGGACAAGGCGATGAGCGGTCAGCTCGAAGCCCAACTCCCTGGCCACCAGCGCCTGCAGTCGCTCGATCTCGTCGGACCTGAACTCGATGACCGCACCGCTCTCGATGTCGATCAGGTGGTCGTGATGGATCTCGGACGCCGGCTCGATCCGGGTGCGTCCTCCAGCGAAGCTGTGGCGTTCGACGAGGCCCGTGGCCGCGAAGAGCTTCAGCGTCCGATAGACGGTCGATAACGAGATGCCGGGATCGACGGCTGCGACCCGCCGATAGATCTCCGGGATATCCGGGTGGTCGTCCGCCTTTGCGACCACATCGGCGATGACGCGGCGTTGCCCCGTAATCCGCTGCCCCGCCTCACGACAGTGTTCGATCAGTAGGCCGGCTGCGTCGGTCATCGCCTTCTCCCTATCCTCCTTTACTGAGAATGGTTCGCAAATGCATTGACAATATGTCGCGCGCCGATAATCTGCTTTTGCAAATGAGTTGCAGTTTTAGGGGCGGGGAATGCTGAACAAGGTCGAGGCCGCCGAAACCGGCTGGCGCAAGGCGCGTGGCGAGCCCTCCCTGCTCGACGTCTTCCGGACGATCGCGGTCAAGCCCGGCGCGACGCCCTGGCGGAAGTTCCTCGCCTTCTTCGGTCCGGGCTATCTCGTCGCGGTCGGCTACATGGACCCCGGCAACTGGGCGACCTCTCTCGCCGGCGGGGCCCAGTTCGGCTACACGCTGCTCTTCGTCGCACTTCTCTCCAACATCATGGCGATCATCCTGCAGGCGCTCTGCGCGCGGCTCGCCATCGGCTCGGGCCGCGACCTCGCCCAGGCCTGCCGCGACGCCTATCCGCGCGCCGTGTCATGGCCGCTCTGGCTGCTGGCGGAACTGGCGATCTGCGCCACCGACCTCGCCGAGGTGATCGGCACCGCAATCGCGCTCAACCTGCTTTTCGGGTTGCCGTTGGAAATCGGCGTCGTCGTGACCGCGCTCGACGTCTTCGTCATCCTATGGCTGCAGAACAAGGGCTTCCGCTGGATCGAGGCCTTCATCATCACGCTTCTCGGCGTGATTGCGATCTGCTTTGGCGTCCAGATCGCCCTTGCCGACCCCGACTGGGGTCAGGTAGTCCGGGGCTTCGCGCCGACGACCCAGATCGTCACCAATCCGCAGATGCTCTATCTCGCGCTCGGCATCATCGGCGCGACCGTGATGCCGCACAATCTCTACCTGCATTCGGGCATCGTGCAGACGCGGGCCTTCGGCGAGAGCCTGCCCGAGAAGCGCGACGCACTCAAATGGGCGACCGTCGATTCGACCGTCGCATTGATGTTCGCGCTTCTGGTCAACGGCTCTATCCTGATCTTGGCGGCGGCGACCTTCCACAAGACCGGCCAGACGACCGTGTCCGAACTGGAGAAGGCGCATGAGCTGCTGGCGCCGCTGCTTGGCCTATCAATCGCGCCGACGCTGTTCGCCATCGCGCTTCTCTGCTGCGGCCTCAACTCGACGGTGACCGCGACCATGGCCGGCCAGATCGTCATGGAGGGCTTCCTCGACATCAAGCTGCCGGCCTGGGTCAGGCGGCTCGTCACGCGGCTGGTGGCCATCATCCCTGCGATCATCGTGACCTGGATCTATGGCGCCAGCGAGACCGGCAAGCTCCTGATCCTCAGCCAGGTCATCCTCGGCCTGCAACTGCCCTTCGCGATCGTGCCGCTGGTGATGTTCACCGCGTCGAGGAGCAAAATGGGCGAGATGGTCGCGCCGAAATGGCTGACCGTCACCGCCGCCCTGATCGCCGCCATCATCATCGCCTTGAATATGAAGCTGCTGTTCGATCTCGCCACTGGCTGAGCGTGATCCGCCGTGGCAGATGGCAATTACTCCTCTACCAGTATCGCCGTCGCGCAGCCCTGGGCGCTTATTGGCGCCTGCTGTTCAATTGATCGGGTGCGCGCACTCGATGCCAAAAGTGCAGTCTCGTGCTCGGGCTGACGTTCGGATGCTCACATGACTAGCGTCAGTTCTTGCCACTGTTGGCCCAACTGGCGAGCCGACGTACAACTGGCATGGGCAGAGTCCGCATGGCCGACTTCAGCAATGGTCGCCAGCGGCGAGGGTTGAACAGCATCGCTGCGCTTCCCTTGAGCGTCATTGGCAGCAGATAGTCGCTCACCATTGTGACTCCATCGGCATGGTCACGCTTGTAGGGGTCTGCTGGCGCGAGCATGTCGAAGGTTGCGCTGCCACGCGCAATCGCGCACGCGAAGCTGTGGTGGACCAGCAGGCCGCCTATGCCGCCGCGGTCATGGTCCGGATGCGTCGCCAAAACATGACCGAACGTTGCACCCTTGCAGTCGAAGGCAAGGTCAATTCCGATTGGTTCTCCAGCACAGCGGATAATTGACACCCGCAACGGCGAGTCATGTGCCTCATCGGCGGCAAGCGCGCCGAAGAACGCCGCGAAGCGCGGATCCGAAATTGTCGGCGCCACTATGCTGTTGCGGCGTAGCGCCGCCTGCTTCAGCGTGATCGCGCAGAGTGCAAACTCGCCCGCCTCTCGGCTCGGCGCGACAGTCTCGAGAGTACACTTGCCGCGCTCGCCGAGTCGTCTAAGGCGGCGGCGATAATTGGAGCGCTCGCGGGCGGAATAGGCTCCACCGGGTCCGCCGTCGGCCCCGACGCGCCCCGCAAGCCTTGCGTATGGCGCCTCCTGGCGGTCCGTCTCGCGCGCCCCGGCCAGCAGCCCCGCTTGGACCAGCACCGAGTCTGCACGGGCCTTGCGCGCCTCGAAGAGATCGACGCCGCGTGCGCGTAGAGCCGCCCATCCGGCTGCGGTCAGCGCTTCCCAATTTTGGACTCGTTCGACCAGGATGTCGCCAAACTGCGCTACTGGACCTCCCATGAAGCCAACTATCTCCGCGCCAAAGCGGCGTCGCGAAAGTAGCGGCCAAACCATGATCAGCCGCCCTTGGCGGCGCGCGGTAACGATCAAGGCGCGGCCCGGCTGGTCAAGGTAGTGGTCCATCCAGTGTCGCAGCACGACGTGGCTCTGGAATACGTTGTGCGGCTGCGCCGCGCGAATGAAAAGCGCATCCCATTCCGCGCGCAGCGCCAGAAAAGCTTCGCGGCCCTGGAGGACGTCGATGGAAGCCGCCGCGGCGTCGAAATCCAAATCAGCCAGGCCGGTCGGAGCGGCCTCGGCTACGGCTCGGTCGGAGCGCGCGACCAGCGTCATCGCCTGAGCCCGCTGCGGACATGTGCGAACAGCCGCATCGTCCCGGCTACCGGAAAGCGCAGCAGATAGGGAGCCAGCAGCAGGGGGTGGCGCAGGGCAAAGCTTGCGTCCTGCTCGACCATGTGGCGGATCGCCAGCACCGGCAGCGGTGCGCGCAGCGGCCGAAACTGCGGGTTCCACAGGCCGGGCGCGTCAGAGCCTGCATACATCAGACCGATCATGCGGTTACGTGCGAGCGAATAGAACCTGTGGCGGTCCTGCACGCGCCGCAGCATTGCAACTCCGTCCTCGTCGGCACAGTTCGGGAAGCCAACGATCACGGTGCGGAAATGCTCCATGCCGGTCTGCGCCGGGATTTCCTCGAGGGCACGGAAGCAAGCGCGGATCATCTCGAAGGTAGTGACCTCTTCGCCGGCTCCGGCTTCGCAGATTTGCAGTCTCGCTGTGTCGATCCGCGCCGCTTGGCGGGTGAATGGGCACACAGCGCCAGTGCGCCCCAGCGCAGCATGCCCTTCCATCAAATAACTTTCGACCCAATCTATCAGTACAGCCAGCGCATCGGCGCCGTCTGCACGGGAGGCATGCACTTTGGCATCGGAAAACGTAATAAGCGCAGGCTTGACGGACGCCATGAAGGGTAGCTCCCACTCGCATCATGCGTCAGATAGCAAAACGGGATTAGAGAAGCGTTTCGAGGACTGCCAAGATTGACCTTTCTGACGCGTCGCTGTCTTCGCTGGATCGCAGCGGGCTGAGCGTGATCCGCCATGTCGCATTGCGGGGCCGGCCGTGCCCCGCTATGTCCAACGCATGAACGAGCGATCGACCAGAACCTTTGTCTCCCGGGCGATTCTCGCCCTGGCGATCGCCTATATTCTGATCCTACAGGGACTTTTCGCCAGCGCTGCAGCCAGTTCCCGGCTCGCCATAGCCATCGGGATGCCTGGCCTGACGCAGCCCCTGTGCTCGGGCGCTCAGGCTCCAGGCGAAGCCGTGCCGGGCGAGAGCCCGAACCACGCCGCCGCGCAGTCCTCCTGCTGCGCCTGGAGCGCCTCGGTCACGCTCGACCCTGTCGTTCCGGCTACGTCGCCGGCGACCATCATCCCCTATCTCATGGGGACCAATGACCCGATCCCGTTCGGGCAAGTGGTCACGACGGCGATCCTGTTTCGCGTCGCGACCGCCCAAGGATCGCGGGCGCCGCCAAGTCTCGACGCGTGACCTGAGCGCCGGCTTTAAGCCGGCCCCATCACTCGCTCGAGGATCCATCCATGAAGCGTTTCGCGCCGCCGGCGTCGTCCTGTGTCTTGCCGTCTATGCCAACCCTGCCCTCGCCCATGACTACGCCATTGGGCCGCTCAAGATCGGCCACCCATGGGCTAGGGCGACGCCGCCATCGGCGAAAGTCGGCGGCGGGTATCTCAGCATCGAGAATACCGGCTCGGAACTCGACCGGCTGGTCGGCGGCTCGACCGAGGCGGCCGCCCGCCTGGAAATCCACGAGACAAGCCTGAGCGACGGCATCATGCGGATGCGTGAGATGACCGAAGGCGTCCCGATCCCGGCGAGCACAAAGGTCGAGCTGAAGCCGAGCGCCGTGCATCTGATGCTCGTCGATCTCAAGGCTCCGCTGAAGCAGGGCGACAAGGTCAAGGCCACGATGGTCTTCGAGCGCGCCGGCTCGGTCGCAGTCGAGCTGCAGGTGCAAGGCGTCGGCGCGCCGCAGCCGACCGCGCCCGAGCATTCCGGGCACTAAGGGGCTGCGCCATGCCCGTCCTCAGATTGATACGCTACGGCGCCTGGACCGGCGTCGTCCTCGTCGCTTTCGTCGGGGCCGCCATCCTCCTGGGATGGTGGCGGGTCGACGGTCCTGGCCGCCCGGTGGCCGACAGCATGGCCGTTCAAGGCGTGCCGGCGATCGGCGGGCCGTTCACACTGGTCGATCACACTGGCAAGACGGTCACCGACGCCGACTATCGCGGCAGGCCGATGGCCGTGTTCTTCGGCTTCACTCACTGCCCCGAGGTTTGCCCGACGACCTTGATGCAGATGGCCAGCCTGACCCGGCAGATCGGCGCGGCAGCGGACCGGCTGCAGATTCTGCTGATCACGGTCGATCCTGAGCGCGATACGCCGGAACAGCTCGCGCTCTATCTGCAGTCGTTCGATCCCCGCGTGGTCGGCCTGACCGGCTCTCGCGAGCAGATCGATACGGCGCTCGGCGCCTACAAGGCTTATGCGAAGAAGATCCCGACTGCAGACGGCTACACCATGGACCATTCGGCTTCGGTCTATCTGATGAAGGCCGACGGCAGCTTCCGCACGACGATCGACTACCACGAGGAGGAGGCCTCCGCGCTGGAGAAGGTCCGCATGGTGCTCCGATGAGCCCTCGTAAGCGCAGGGTGTTCGTCGCCGGGGTGCTGGCGGCGATCGTGATCGGGGCGGCATCGGTCCTTCTCTTCGACACACGTCGAGAGCAAGCGGCAGCGCCAATCCTGACCGGGCTCGCGGTCGAGACTGCGGATGGCCGCAAGTTATCGGAAGAGGCCTTTCGTGGCCGCTTCGTCCTTTTGAACGTTTGGGCGACCTGGTGCCCGCCCTGCGTCAAGGAGATGCCTTCGCTCGACCGGCTTCAGGCGATGAAGGGCGATAGTTCGTTCGAGGTCGTGGCCCTGTCGATCGATCGACAGGGGCTGGAGGTCGTTCAGCCGTTCTTCAGACGGACGGGCCTCGCCAACCTTACAGTCTATCTCGACCGCGAGGCCAGGAGCATGTCGGCGCTGAGGATCACAGGGCTGCCGACCACGATCCTCATCAACCCGACTGGTCGCGAGATCGCCCGCTGGCCGGGTGCGAGGGAGTGGGACCACCCGGCGACGGTGGCGGAGATCGACGAGCATATCGCCAGGTCCATGAGCATGACGCGATGATCCCCCTCGCCGCCAGCAGCGCTGGTCAACAGAGCGCGAGGACGCTGGCCCGCCATTGCCCAGCTCCGAGCGCCCGGGCTATTCTCAGGCAATGACGTCGTTCGGCACATCGCGGGATTGGGGGCGCAGCGTTCTGGCTACCGCCTGCGGACTCGTGCTCGTGTTCCAGTTGATGGCGAGCGCGCTTGCCGGCAGCACCCATCTCGCCGTCAAGTTCGACGCGGGGGAAATTGCCCTTGTCGAAATATGTGGCGCCACGCCGGATTCGAAGCGTGATCGATCGGCGCATGTCGAGGGCGTCAATGCCTGCTGCGTCTGGGCGAAATCGGTCGCTCTCGCGCCGCTGACTCCCCCTGTGCCGGCCTCGCTGATCCCAGAACGCCCCGAACCGGCCGAGACGCTCTTTGAGGAGCGTGCCGATGCCTCGGCGTCGTTCAGCCCTCAGGATTCGCCGCAAGCGACGGGTCCACCGCGCCGGAGCTGAAGGGCGAGCCTTCACGCGGCCTGCGGCGTCATCGCGCGCAAGCCTTCCATTCCAGACCCGTCGATAGCGGCCGCGAGCGCGGATGCTCGCCATGCCGGATCTGGACGACATGACCATTCCGTGTTCGAGGCCCGAGATTGATCGGACCAGTGCTCATATCCAGAAGGCTCGTGCTGTCGGCGGTCGCCATGGCGATGCTGGCGGTAGTCGTCGGATATGGCGTGGTCGCCGACAGGGCGACTCGAACCCCGAACGCCGATGCGCTCGTGTTCCAGCGGCTCGACGGCAGTTCCACCGGGATTGCGGGCTTTCGCGGGCAGGCTATTCTTCTGACGGTATGGGCGACATGGTGCTGGTCCTGTCGCCAGGAGCTGCCGGCCTTGGCGAGGCTCCAACGCGGCCTGGGCGGACGGCCTCCCGCCGTGATCGCTCTCTCGGTCGATCGCGACGGGGCGGAAGTCGTAGAGCCGCTACTGGAGCAGTTGAGCGTCAAGGACCTGCTGGTGTTCCTCGATCCGGCTGGCGCGTCGGTTGGGCGGCTGTCCATATCCGGGCTGCCCACCACGATCCTGTTCGGTCCCGACGGCTCGGAGCAGGGACGCTGGTACGGCGTACGGGCCTGGGACGAGAAGCCGATGATGGACGAGATCGCTGCCCTCCTAGCCGGTGCCCCCCAGAGGAGCGCACGCTGATGGACATCGCCGGCATCGGCATCTGGGCGGCGCTCGCCGCCGGCGCTGTTTCGTTCCTGTCGCCTTGCGTCCTGCCGCTCGTTCCCGGATACGTCTCCTACATCGCAGGCGGCGCGGCGGCGGCCAGCAACCTCCACCGAGGATCATCATCAAAGCTCAACGCCCTCGTGATGAGCGTCTGGTTCGTGCTCGGCTTCTCGACGGTCTTCGTGCTGCTTGGCGCAGGCGCCAGCGCGCTCAGCCACCTCCTGCTCGCCTATCGCGTCGAGGCCGGCATCCTCGGCGGCGCAATCATCCTGATCTTCGGCATCTTCACCACGGGGCTGATGCGCTTTGGCTGGCTTCAGCGCGAGCTTCGGGTTCAAGCGCCTGTCGAAGGCGGGCGGCCGGTTGGCGCATATCTTCTTGGCCTCGCCTTCGCCTTTGGGTGGACGCCGTGCATAGGCCCGGTTCTCGGCGCCATCTTGACCGTCAGCGCGACATCGACTTCGGCATCGAGCGGCGTCGCCCTGCTGAGCGTCTATTCGCTCGGGCTCGCGATCCCCTTCCTCCTGACGGCTATGTTCGCCGACGGTATGGCGGCGAGGCTGCGCCGCCTGCGCGGCGTTGGACGCGTCCTGCAGATCGTGGCGGGCGGCATCATGATCCTCATGGGCCTCGCCATGATCTCGGGCCAGCTCTCGACGACGGCGTTCTGGCTTCTCGAAACCTTCCCATTCCTCGCGAAAATCGGCTGAAAGGCTTTGCTTCCCCCATGACCGACAACCATACGGCCGCTGGCGGACACGACCGCTGGCTATATCTCTTCGTCGCCTGGATCGTCGCAGTGGCAGCGAGCTTGGGCGCGCTCTTCGTTGGCGAAGTCGTCGGTCAAGCTCCCTGCAGCCTGTGCTGGCACCAGCGCGCCTTCATGTTCCCGCTGGCTATCCTGCTCGCGGTGGCGAGCTTTCGGGGCGACGCCGGTATATGGCGATACGGCCTTCCCCTGGCCGTCATCGGCATGGCCATCGCCGGGTTCCATAGCCTGCTCTACGCCGGCCTGATCCCCGAAGGCATCCAGCCCTGCTCGCAGGGACCCTCCTGCGCAAGCGCCGAGATGACGATCTTCGGTCTGCTGCCTTTGCCCTACCTCTCCCTCGCGGCCTTTGCTGCGATTGCGATCACGCTTCTCGCCTCCAGAACCAAGGCCCCGACATGAACCGCCGCACCAACGTCGTCCTCACCGGCGTCTCCGCCCTCGCGCTGTTCTCGGGCGCGACCGTCTTCCATCAGAACCAACAAGCCACACGGGCGCGAGCCATAGCGGCCTCGCGCGCCGAGGCGCTGGTCCGCCAGCATTCACCCATCATCGGCCCCGCGAACGCGCCCGTCACGATTGTCGAGTTCTTCGATCCGTCCTGCGAGGCCTGCCGCGCCTTCTATCCCCCGCTCAAGCAGATCCTGGCTCTCTTCCCGAACGACGCGAAGCTCGTCATCCGCTACGCCGCGTTTCACGAAGGGTCCGATCAGGCCGTCAAGATTCTTGAGGCGGCGCGCCTGCAAGGCAAGTTCGAACCTGTCATGGAAGCGCTGCTGGAGTTCCAGCCGGAGTGGGCTGATCACGACGAGCCCGATCTCGAAAAGGCCTGGGTACGGGCGAAGGACGCTGGGCTCGACATCGAACGCGGCAAGCGCGACGTGGCTCGGCCAGAATTCCAGACGACCCTGGACAAGGACGGCGCGGATGCGAAAGCGCTGGAGGTGAGCCGAACGCCGACGTTCTTTGTAAATGGGCAACCCCTCGCCGAGTTCGGCCCGCGCCCACTCTACGAGATGGTCAAGCGCGAGGTCGAAAAGGGCCGCATGTAAGGTCCATTTCTCCCGAAATGTTTGAGGCGGCTGGGCTCTCGGGCCGAATAATCTTTTTACGCGAGCACCCTGCCGGGGATCAATGCGAGTGCATCCGATTCCATTGTCAGAGACCAAAACAACGCCGACTTGGCACAGCGCAAAACCAGGCTGGATTATTACAGATTGTTGCAGGCTGGAACTGCGGCAGCGCTCTCGCGTCTGACCTTCAATGGGCGCCAGACGGAGTTTCGCCATGCACCATACCAACCCGAAAATGCAGGCCTGCATCGACACTTGTTTGCGCTGCTACCAGATCTGCCTTGGCATGAGCACAGCCCATTGTCTCGAACTCGGCGGAGAACACGCCAGGCCAGCGCATATCCAACTCATGCTCGCATGTTCGGAAATCTGCCGCGCCAGCGCACATGTCCTGATCATCGGCTCTCCCCATCATAAGCATCTTTGCGCCGAATGTGCCGATATCTGTGAGGACTGCGGCAGCGAATGCGAGCGGCTCGGAGACATGGACGATTGCGTCCAGGCGTGCCGCGCCTGCGCCGAAAGCTGTCGCGAGATGGCGGCGTAGCAAATTCACCGGCACCAATGCGCGAGCCCGGCAAGCTCATCTCAACGAAGGAACCAGAAACATGACACGTCTCAGCCTCATCGCACTCGCTTCCACCCTCGCCATTTCAGCAGCCAACGCGCAGCAGCCGACGTCGAAGCCGGCGATGGATCCCGGCATGCACATGAAGATGATGATGCCGATGAACTCCGACTCGGCTGCGACCAAGGGCTACAAGCAGTCGATGATGACGATGATGAGCGGAATGCCGGCCTATACCGGCGACGCCGATGTCGATTTCATGAAGCAAATGAAGGGCCATCATCAGGCGGCGATCGACATGGCCAAGGTCGAGCTGGCGCACGGCAAGGACGCCGAGGCCAAGACGCTGGCGCGGGAGATCGTCACCGCTCAGGAGAAGGAAATTGCTACGATCGACGCATGGCTGAAGGCCAAGGGCAAGTAGCGTCGCGCTGTTCGAAGCTTGGCGAGAGCTTGATCAGGGAGTTGGGGAGATGGAGTATCACGGCGACATGAAGCAAGGCCGTTACCGCGGCCTCGCAGTCGAGATCGTCCTGGATTTCATCGTGATGTACTTCGTCATGTACACGATGATCGCGACGGTAAACCATTTCCATTTCAACCTGAACAACGTCTACATGACCCTCATGATGGTCGCGCCGATGACGGTGATCATGGTCGTCTCAATGCGCTCGATGTTCCCGTCGCGACGCATCAACATGGCGATCGGCGCGGCCGCCATGTTGGTGTTCAGCTCAGCTTCGTCGGAATGCGCACGCAGGTCGGCATTGGAAACGCCGAGTTCCTGCGCGCCATGATCCCTCATCACTCGGGCGCCATCCTGATGTGCGAGCAGGCGACGCTGACGGACCCGGATATCAAGGCGTTGTGCGGCGAGATCGTCGCGAGCCAGCGCCAGGAGATCGCCCAGATGGAAGCCCTTTTGGCCCGGCAGTGACCGACTTGCTCGAAAGCCTGGAGACGCAGCGGTGACGACCAGTGAAGCGCGTCATGCCACCATCTACCGGATGGTGATGCCGGAGCATGAATGCCCGTTTGGGCTGAAAGCGCGGGACCTTCTGCGCCGCCGCGGCTACGTTGTCGAAGATCGCTGGCTTACCTCGAGGGCTGAGACCGACGCCTTCAAGCTCGAGCACGACGTCAAGACGACGCCGCAGACGTTCGTCGACGGACAACGCGTTGGCGGCTACGACGATCTGCGTCGCTTCTTCGGGCTCAGCGTCGCCGATCCCGAGGCGACCAGCTATACGCCCGTCATCTGGGTCTTTGCCGTCGCGGCTCTGATGGCGCTCGCAGCAAATTGGGCTACCTCGGGTCGGCTTCTCGATTTGCGCTCGCTGGAGTGGTTCATCGCTTTCAGCATGTGCATCCTGGCGCTACTCAAGCTTCAGGACGTCGAGAGCTTCTCGACGATGTTTCTCGGCTACGACCTTCTGGCGCGGCGCTGGGTGCCTTACTCCTATGTCTATCCGTACGCCGAGTTGGTGGCGGGCGTCCTGATGATCGCCGGCGCGCTAACCTGGCTCTCCGTTCCGGTCGCGGCCTTCATCGGCACGGTTGGCGCTGCGTCTGTAATAAAGGCGGTCTATATCGAGGGTCGCCAGATCAAATGCGCGTGCGTCGGAGGGAGTAGCAGGGTTCCACTGGGCTTTGTTTCCTTGACCGAGAATCTCATGATGGTCGCCATGGCAGCCTGGATGATTTTCGGCATGCACTAGATCGTCATCTATTTGTTAAAGCAATGAACACCAATATTGCTAACGACATCAACGAAATGATTTTTATGAAACTGGCTTGAGATCCCCTCAGGATCGTCTTGTTTACCTTGCGCTTTCGCGGACTCTTTTGTGCACCGACCGGCATTGAAAGTCGATGAAGTTTCTTGCTCATTTCATTGGGTCCCGATCAGATCACGACGAGAACGCTAGGCCTGACCGAAGGTGGTGGTGCCAACAAAACTCCGTGCCCGATCGCAGCAGTCGCCGGCGAAGAACGCCGCGGGATCAGTGGTCTCGACGATCTTCCCTTGGTCCATGAACACGATCCGGTCCGCAACAGCCTTGGCGAAGCCCATCTCGTGGGTCACGCAGATCATCGTCGTCCCGGCTTCTGCCAAGACCGTCATGACATCGAGAACCTCCTTGACCATTTCGGGGTCCAAGGCCGAGGTCGGCTCGTCGAACAACATCAGCTTGGGCTGCATGGCCAATGCGCGCGCTATCGCGGCCCGCTGCTGCTGCCCGCCAGAAAGCTGCGAAGGCATCTTGTGCGCCTGATCCTCCATCCGGACCTGGGAGAGCAGGATCATCGCCGCGCTCTCGGCGTCGGGCCTCGACAACCGGAGCAGCTTGCGCGGACCGAGGGTGATGTTGTCGAGGACGCTGAGATGCGGAAAGAGGTTGAACGACTGAAAGACCATCCCGATCGCGCGCCTCGCCCGGAGGACGCTGTCGCAGTCGGCGTTGATAGCCTCCCCCTCTAATTTGATCAGGCCCTGCTGGTAGCGTTCAAGGGCATTGATGCATCGGACCATCGTTGATTTGCCCGAACCGGACGGACCGCAGACCACGATGCGCTCTCCGGCCCCGACGGTCAGATCGACGTCGCGCAGAGCTTGCATGGCGCCGAACCACTTGTTCAGCCCGGAGACCTCGAGAAGCGGGCGGCTGGACGATGACATCATGGCCGTTCCGCCGCCTTGAGCTCGCGTTCGAGGCTCTGGCTGTAGCGCGACATGGCGAAACAGAGCCCCCAGAAGACCAGCCCGACGAAGACGTAGCCCTCCGCGTGGAGGCCCAGCCAGTCGGGGTCGGCGGCGCCGGCAGCGACGATGTTCAGAACCTCAAAGAGGCCGAGGATAACGACCAACGTGGTGTTCTTCACCAACGCGATGGCGTTGTTGACGACGCCGGGAACCACGACGCGCAACATCTGGGGCAGCGTGACGTAGATCGCGGTCCGCCAATAGCCGAACCCGATCGCGGCCGCTGCTTCGGCCTGACCCTTCGGGATTGCCTGGAAGCCCCCTCGGAACACTTCCGCGAGATAGGCGCTCTCGAACAGGATGATGCCGGTGACCGCGAGCGCGAGGGGATCGAACTCGGAGCCAACTGGGAAGGCGTAGGGCAAGAGGATCCGCGCCATGAACAGCACGGCGATGAGCGGCAGCCCACGGCAAATCTCAATGTAGCCGATGCTCGCCCAGCGAAACAGAGGCATTTCGCTCTGCCGACCCAGCGCCAGCACGATCGCGATTGGAAAAGACACCACGATGCCGGCGACGCCGAGAAGAAGCGTGAGCGAAAGCCCGCCCCATTTATCGGTCGTCACGCGCGGCAGCCCCGCCACACCGCCGTGGAGCAGAACGTAGCCCAGGATGGGGAACACCAGGAGGAGAAAGACGGCAACGACCCGCTTGCCTGGGATGCCGCGCCGCAGCAGCAAGAATACCGATACTGCGAAGATCAGAAACACGGCGTTCACGCGCCAGCGTTCCGGCTGGGGGTAGAAGCCATACAGGAACTGGCCGCCACGGTTGACGATGAAGGCCCAGCAGGCGGCATCCGGCCGGCAGGCGGCGCGGTTCTCGCCGACCCAGACCGCGTCGATGAACGCCCACGGGACGATCGCCCAGATCAGCGCGACAGCGGCTGCGGAGATCGTCGATGTCAGCAGCACGTCGATTGGCCGAGCGAACAGATTGGTGCGCGCCCAGGCGAGACGCCTTCTCAAGTGCGCAAAAGCCGGGCTCTGCTCGACGCGGCTCGAGTTGACCACCGCACTCATCGCTCGACGAGCCTCAGGCGGCGGGACTGCAAGTTGCTAAGTCCCGTGATGGCCAGACTGAGCACAAGGTACACGGCCATTGTCATCGCCATGATCTCGATCGCTCGCCCGGTCTGGTTGAGGCTCGTGCCAACGAAGACGTTGACGAGATCCGGATAGCCGATAACGGTCGCCAGCGACGACGCCTTGACGAGATGCAGATACTGGTTCGTCAGCGGCGGGACGAGCACGCGCATGGCCTGCGGGATGATCACCAGCTTCAAGATCCTGCCGCGGTCGAGCCCCAGCGCCGCGGCCGCCTCGCGCTGGCCCTTGCCGATCGCCTCGATCGAACCGCGCACCAGTTCCGCGATAAAGGAGGCGTTGTAGACGGCCAGCGCCACGACCAGCGCCGCGAGCTCTGGCGACAGCGCCATGCCGCCGGAAAAGTTGAACCCCTGCAGCGCCGGCCAACTCACGCGGAGTTGGCCCCATCCAGCGACAAGGAGCAGAACACCAGCCACGATGAAGACGATCGGGATCGCCACACGCGGCGGCTGTCCGGTCTCCTCTCGCTGGCGTCGACCGCGGCGAAGAATGTCTGCGATCGCGGCTACTGATCCGCCGGCCAACAGCGCAAGCGTCTCCCAACCCAAGCTCGTTTCCAGCGACGGGACAAAGATGCCGCGGTTGCTCAAGAAGACGGCGTCGAGCAGGTTGACGGCTTGCCGGGAG
>QFQY01000003.1 GCA_003248805.1 Chelatococcus sp.
GATTGGTCATCTCGTCGGCGGTCTCGTCCGAATAGTTCATGGCGAGCTCGTTGTAGCGGTCGAGGATCGCCTTCTGCGGCGCGACGCCGAGCATGACGTTCTCACGGACGTTCAGCGTCTCGTCGAGCTTGGGCTCCTGCGGCAGGTAGCCGACGCGCGCGCCTTCCGCGACCCAGGCCTCGCCGGTCCACTCCTTGTCCATCCCCGCCATGATCTTGAGCAGGGTCGACTTGCCCGCGCCGTTGACGCCGAGCACGCCGATCTTGGCATCGGGATAGAAGGACAGGTGGATGTTGTTCAGAACCTGCTTGCCGCCCGGATAGGTCTTCGACAGGCCGCGCATATGGTAGATGAACTGGCGGGACATGAGGCGAGCGGGCTCCGCTTTCGGACGATGGCCAAGGCTGTCAGGAAATGTGCCGCGTATGTAGCGAGGCAGGCCCGCCGCCGCAACCATCCAGCGGCCTCAGCCGCCCGCGAGTCCGTTGAGCAGACGGACGAAGCGTCGGGTGGCGCCGCCTCCTGCCGCCGGACGTCTCGCGATGGTCTGCGCGACCACGATCCCCTCGCGCGGCAGCACCGCGATGAACTGGCCGCCATAGCCCGCCGCGAAGCCCGCGCCGGGCCCGAAGCGCTCGGCGGGCAGGGTCCACCAGAGATACCCATAGCCCAGACCCGGCCGGGCGGACCGCGAATGCTCCGTCAGGGACTCGGCGAGCCAGCCCGCCGGCACCACCTCCCGCCCCTGCCAGCGCCCGCGCGCGAGCACCATCTCGCCGAAGCGCAGCATGTCGCGCGTACTGAGGTCGAAGACATAGGCCGGATGGACGCTGCCCGCCTCGCCGACATAGCGGCCGTCCGCGGCGCTGAAGTCCCGCATGCCGATGGGCCGGGCAATGCGCCGCTCGAAGCTCTGGAAGATGTCCTCGCCCGTTCGCTGCCGGTAGATCGTGCCGAGCGCGTTGAAGTCCCAGTTGTTGTAGAACCAGAAGCTACCCGGCGGATGGCTGCCGCGCTCGGGCCTGCGCCGCTCCATGTCGCGCGTCTCATAGGCCGCGACATGGTAGATTCCCGACCGGGCCGCGAGCAGGTCGGCGACCGTGGCCTGCTTTTCCGCCGCGCTCAGCGAAGGCGCGAGATCGTCGATTCCGAGCTGCGCGAGCGTATCCTTCAGCCGGATCCGGCCTTCGGCGACCGCGATGCCGTAGAGGGCGCCGAGCAGGCTCTTGCGCACGGAAGCGACGGAGACCTTCCGCGCGGGATCGCCATGCTGAGCCACAAGCCGGCCCTCGCGCATCGCCAGGAACGCCGTGGGCGACACCTCGTCGAGATAGGCGGCGAGCAAACCCGGCGCCGGGTTGTCCTGCCCTCGCGCGCGCACCGCCATCCCCGTCGCGAATGCCGAACCGAGTGCCAGAACCGCCCTGCGGGAGATGCGAGCGACAGGCATGGCCGGAAGTCCTCTGGACGCGAAGAGCAGACACATGGGGTGCGGAGCCGTCGAACCCTGCCCCGCATGGCGGAGACCGGGAAGCCCCGCTCACGTCCTGTCTCACCGATACGAG
This sequence comes from Chelatococcus sp., assembly GCA_003248805.1. GTDB lineage: Bacteria > Pseudomonadota > Alphaproteobacteria > Rhizobiales > Beijerinckiaceae > Allobosea. The sequence continues at coordinate 1,566 of QFQY01000003.1, forward strand.
ACGGATTTACGGCGGCCCGCATGGCGATTGCGCCTCGCCGCCAAGCCGCGATATGCCGGAACCGCTGAAGGGAACCGGGGCGCATTCGACGTGGCACAGCAGAGCGGCAAGGCCACGATCGAACTCACCCTGCGCGAGGGCGCCCAGCTCTTCAACACCCTCGACCCGTTCCCCTTCCGCGAGCGCGACCTCTCGGCCGATGCCGAGCGCTACATCGTCGAATGGGCCCAGGAACTGCCCAAGCAGCAGCCGATCGAGATCGTGATCCGCCTCCAGTCGCTCGAAGCCGGCCACCCGCCGGACCCCGACCTCGCCGCCGCGGTGACGGGCTGGTTCGCCGACCGGGCCCGTGCCGAGACCAACGCGCTGCGCGAGCTCTTCCGCGACGGCCGCCTCGCCTTCGCGATCGGCTTCGTCGTGCTCGCGCTGTGCCTGTTCCTGAGCTGGGTGCTGACGCAGCGCATGGAGGGGCCGTTCGCGCGGGTGTTTCAGGAGAGCCTGATCATCATCGGCTGGGTCGTCATCTGGCGCCCCGCCGAAATGTTCCTCTACGACTGGCTGCCCCTGCTGCGCCGCCGGCGCCTGTTTCAGCGCCTCGCCGACGCCCGCGTGACCGTGACGGCGCCGCGCGCGCAGGCTTGAGCGGCGTCCCCCTCGCCAGCCGCCCGCCTCCGGCCAGGAACCGGGTGGCCCCGGCCTCGCGCCCGGCCTACTCCACCCTGCCGATCGGGCCACGGACATGGAATTGACGATGCAGACGAAAATGGGCCTCGCCGAATGGCTGCTGCTGCTCGCGCTGTCGGTGCTCTGGGGCGGCTCCTTCCTCTTCATCGGCATCGCCGTGAAGGAGCTGCCGCCGCTGACCATCGTCACCCTGCGCGTCGCGCTGGCCGCGCTCGCCCTGCTCGTCGTCGTCCAGGTGCTCGGGCGCGGCATGCCGCGCGAGCCGGCGGCCTGGCGCGCCTTCCTCGGCATGGGCCTGCTCAACAACCTCGTGCCGTTCTGCCTCATCGTCTGGGGCCAGACCCAGATCGCCAGCGGCCTCGCCTCGATCCTGAACGCGACCACGCCGCTGTTCGGCGTCGTGGTCGCCCATCTCATGACCGCCGACGAGAAGATGACCGGCAACCGCCTCGCCGGCGTGCTGTTCGGCCTGGCGGGCGTCGCGGTGATGGTCGGCCCGGCCGCGCTCGCGGGCCTCGGCGACCGGCTCCTGCCACAGCTCGCGATCCTCGGCGCGGCGCTCTCCTATGCCTTCGCCGGCGTCTTCGGCCGTCGCTTCGGGGCGCTCGGCCTCCAGCCGCTGCAGACCGCCGCCGGCCAGGTCAGCGCCTCGACGCTGATGCTCGCCCCCGTCGCGCTGATCGTCGAGAGGCCCTGGACCCTGCCCATGCCGGGCCCGGCCACGCTCGCCGCCGTGCTCGCCCTCGCCCTGCTCTCGACCGCGCTGGCCTATATCCTCTTCTTCCGGATCCTGGCGACGGCGGGCGCGACCAACCTCATGCTCGTCACCTTCCTCATCCCCGTCAGCGCGATCCTGCTCGGCGCGCTCGTCCTCGGCGAAGTCCCGCAGATGCGCCAGTTCGCCGGGATGGCGCTGATCGGGGCCGGCCTCCTCGCCATCGACGGTCGCGTCGCCGCCCTGTGGCGGTCTCCCGCCTCCGGTCGCGACCAGCCCGGCTGAGGCGGGAGAGTGGCGGGCGGGCGAGCGGCAGGTCACCCCTGCGGCACCGGAACGCTGAACACTGCATACAGTATATCTTGAGGCCGCTGCCAAAGCGGTCTAGGCTTCCCATGGACCGTCTGAAAGGCGGCCGATCCCTGGGGAGGGACCATGAAGATCGTGATCAAGGCCGCGCTCGGCGCGGCGGCAATGCTGTTCGCAGCCGGCCCGTCCTGGGCGTTTCCGGATCGCCCGATCCAGCTCATCGTGCCCTGGGCCGCCGGCGGCGGCATGGACTCGGTGATGCGCATCTTCGCCGCCGGCTACGAGGCCGAGCTCAAGCAACCCGTCAACATCGTCAACCGCACCGGCGGCGGCGGCATCACCGGCCACACCGCGATCGCGACCGCCACGCCCGACGGCTATACGGTGGGCGGCATCAGCCCGGAGATCGCCTTCTTCAAGACGCTCGGCATGGGCGACCTGACCGTCGACAGCGTCGATGCCTTCTCGCGGGTCTCGCTGATCCCGGCCGGCGTGACGGTCAAGGCGGACAGCCCCTACAAGACGATCGCCGACTATCTCAAGGCGGTGAAGGACAATCCCAAGGGCACCCTGATGGGCTCCGGCACCGGCGTCGGCGGCTCCTGGCACATCGCCTCGGGCGGCCTGCTCAAGGCCGCCGGACTGGCGCCGGACGCGGTGAAATGGGTGCCCAGCAACGGTGGCGCCCCGGCCCTCAACGACCTCGTCGCCGGCGGGCTCCAGGTCTTCACCGGCTCGCCGATCGAGGCCCGGGCGATGCTCGAGGCAGGACGCGTCCGCACCATCCTGCTCATGACCGAGGAGCGCCATCCGAACTTCCCCGACGTTCCCAGCGCCAAGGAGGCCGGCCTCGACTGGACCTACCAGAACTGGTTCGCCCTCGCCGGCCCGAAGGGCATCCCGGCCGACCGCCGCAAGATCCTGTTCGACGCCGCCGCGCGCACGATGGAGCGGCCGGAGGTGCGCAAGGCCATGGCCGATCGCGGCATCACCCCCGTCTGGGACAAGCCCGGCGAGTTCGACGCCTATGTGAAGACCTTCACGGAACGCGGCAACGCCGTCCTGAAGGACCTCGGCCTCGCCAAGAACTGACGGCCCGGCGGCGCGGCGACCGCCCGCGCCGCCCGCTCACGACTTCGCCAGTCGCGTCATCGGCGCTTTTCCCGGCCCGGCTTTTGCCTGAAGCTCGGACAGCTGAAAGCGATGCCGGAGCCTGCCGATGCGCCTGCCTTCGACCGTTCTTCGCCTGGCTGCGGCCGCGCTGTTCGCGCCGCTCCTGCTGCTCGCCTCGCCGCCGGGACGCGCCAGCGCCGACGAGCCCGGCTGCCGGCCCGAGATGGCGGGCTATCGCTTGCCGATCCAGCGGGCTGCGCTCGCGAAGGACGAAATCCGCCTGACCTTCGTCGGCCACGCCACCTTTCTGATCGAGACGCCCGGCGGCGTGAAGGCCGCGACCGACTACAACGACTATCTCCGCCCCGCCGTGACGCCCGACATCGCGACGATGAACAAGGCGCATTCGACGCATAATTCGCGCAACCCCGATCCGTGGATCAGGCACGTCCTGCCCGGCTGGGACCCCGCCGGACAGGGCGCGGCCAGGCACGACGTCACCCTCGGCGACATGCGCGTGCGCAACGTGCCCACCAACATCCGCAGCTATTCCGGCGCGACCGACTATGACGGCAACTCGATCTTCGTCTTCGAGATCGGCGATCTCTGCGTCGCCCATCTCGGGCATCTGCACCACCCGCTCGAACCCGGCCATCTGCGCGCGCTGGGGCGCGTCGACATTCTGCTCTTCCCGGTCGACGGCAGCTACACGCTCGATCAGGAGGGCATGCTGGAGGTCCTGAAATCCGTCCAGGCACGGGTCATGATCCCGATGCACTTCTTCGGTGGCGGGACGCTCGCCCGCTTCCTCTCCCGCGCCCAGGATCTCTGGCCGGTCGAGCGCCGCAACGATCCCGCGATCGTGCTCTCCAGGGCGACGCTTCCGGCGAAGCCGACGCTCGTCGTCCTGCCGGGAAACTGAAGGCAGCCTCCGGCGCCTCGCCGCCTCACACGCCGTAATCGTCCGGCACGTTGCCGGAGATGGTGCCGGCGGCCTTCGGCCTGGTCAGCGGCGTCGGCGTCGGCGCATTGCCGCGAACGAGATCGACCCCGGCATGGATGTCGCTCGCGACCTGCAGATCGAGCCGCTCCTCGTCGCGCCGGCGCACATCCTCGGCGATCTCGCTGACCTCGTCCTCCGGGACGCCCAGGCCCAGCAGCACGGCGCTGCCGAAGGTCATGGCCGATTCGAAGGTCTCGCGGATTTGGTAGTCGACGCCGGCCCGGATCAGGTCCATCGCGTGGCCGCGGTCGAAGGCCCGCACGAACAGCTTCGCATGCGGGAAATGCTCCTGCGCCGTCGTCACGATGCGGTCGGCCACGGCCCTGCGCTCGACGCAGACCAGGATCGCCTCCGCCCTCCCGGCGCCCGACGCATGCAGGATCTCGGGACGCGTGCCGTCGCCGTAATGCACCTTGAAGCCGAACGCCGAGGCGGAGCGGATCAGATCGACGTCGATCTCGATGATGGACACGCTGAAGCCCCGCGCGAGCAGCGACTGGCTGGCCACCTGCCCGAAGCGGCCGAAGCCGATGATCAGCACGCGGCCCTTCAGCCCGTCCGCGACGTCGACACCGTCGAGCGACGCCTCCTCGGGCGGCGTGAGGCGGTCGTGCACGATGACGAGCAGCGGCGTCAGCGCCATCGAGAGGATGACGATCGCGCTCGCCACCGCATTGGTCCGCGCGTCGAAGATGCCGGCGCCGAAGGCCGCGGCGTAGAGCACGAAGGCGAACTCGCCGCCCTGCGAGAACAGCGAGACGCGGGTGAGCGCCTCGCGCGTGCTCGAGCGGAACAGCTTCGCCACGATGAAGATGCCGAGCGCCTTGACGCTCATGAAGGCGACGACGCCGAGGGCAATCAGCAGCCAATCGCGCGAGATCATCCCGAGATCGAGCGACATGCCCACGGCGAGGAAGAACAGGCCGAGCAGCAGCCCGCGAAACGGCTCGATATCGGCTTCGAGCTGGTGCCGGAAACTCGATTCCGACAGCAGCACGCCGGCCAGGAACGCGCCCATCGCCATGGAGAGCCCGCCGAGCTGCATCAGCAGCGCCGAGCCCAGCACCACGAGCAGCGCGGCGGCCGTCATCACCTCGCGCGCCTGCGCCAGCGCCAGCAGACGGAACATCGGATTGAGCAGCCAGCGCCCCGCCACGACCAGCCCCGCCAGGCACGCCATGCCGATGCCGAAGGAGAGCCAGCCATTGCCGGCATCGCTCTTGAAGGGTGCCAGCGCGGCCACGATCGCCAGCAGCGGCACGATGGCGAGGTCTTCGAGCAGCAGGATAGAGACCGCCTGCTGGCCCTGCGGCGTCGAGGTCTCGCCGCGCTCGTCGAGCATCTGCATCACGACCGCGGTCGATGACAGCACGAAGCCCATTCCGGCGACGAAGGCGGCTTCGAGCCTGAGCCCGTAGACATAGCCGACCCCCGTGAGCAGAAGCCCGCAGGCCAGGACCTGCGAGAGACCGAGCCCGAAGATCGCGCGGCGCAGGTTCCACAGCCGCGAGGGCTGCATCTCGAGCCCGATGATGAACAGGAACATCACCACGCCGAATTCGGCGAAATGCAGCACCGAGGCAGGGTCGGGAAACAGGCCGAGGCCATAGGGACCGATGATCAGCCCGGCGCAGAAATAGCCCAGGACGGAGCCCAGCCCCATCCGCCGGAACAGCGGCACCGCGACGACCCCCGCGCCGAGCAAGCTCACGACCTTGATGAGATCGCCCGTCGCGCCCTCGACCGCCATGCCGCCTCTTCCCCCGAGCCCTGATCAGGAAGCGGTCTCCGCTGCCGCTCCCTGAACTATGTGTCCTTGTCCCGCATGGCAATTGCGCGGCGAAGATGGCGCGAACTAGACGGGCTCGCGCCCTTCGACAGGATAAGCAGGGTCGCTGTAGCCGGGCGTCGAGGGATGGCCCGGCGGCACGAGAGCGTCCACCAGAGCCTCGTCCTCGGCCGAAAACCCGGCATCCAGCGCCGCCGCATAGGCCTGCCACTGCTCCAGCGTCCTCGGGCCGGCGATGGCGGCCGTCACCAGCCTGTTGTTCAGCACCCAGCGCAGCGCGAACTGGATCGGCGTCATGCCGCGCCGGGCGGCATGCGCCCTGAGCTCGCGGGCGACGACGAGGCTTTCCTCGCGCCACTCCGTCTGCATGATTCGCTTGTCGGCGCGGCCGGCGCGCGTGCCCTCGGGCGGCGCCTGGCCGGGCTCGTATTTTGCGGTGAGCACGCCGCGCGCCAGCGGCGAGTAGCTGGCGACGCCGAGACCGAAATAGCCGCAGGCCGGCAGATGCTCGACCTCGGGCATGCGGTTCAGCGCGTTGTAGTAGGGCTGGCTCACGACCGGCCGGTCGATGCCCAGCGCGTCACAGATCCGGCAGATCTCGGCGAGGCGCCAGGAGCGATAGTTGGAGACGCCGAAATAACGGATCTTGCCCTGCCGGACGAGGTCGCCCACGGCATGCACCGTTTCCGCCAGCGGCGTCTCGTGATCCTCCTTGTGGAGGTAGTAGACGTCGATGAACTCGGTGCCGAGCCGCCTCAGGCTGTCCTCGCAGGCCTGCATCACCCATTTGCGCGACAGGCCGCGCCGCAGCGGGCCGTCCCCCATCGGATTGGCGACCTTGGTGGCCAGCACCCAGTCATGCCGGTTCGCGGCGATGGCGCGGCCGGTGATCTCCTCGGAGACGCCGTCGTTGTAGGCATCCGCCGTGTCGATGAAATTGATGCCGATGCCCCGCGCCCGGTCGATGATCGTGCGGGCCTCGGCCTCGGGTGTCGCCCCGCCGAACATCATCGTGCCGAGGCAGATGGGCGAGACTTTCAGGCCGGATCGGCCCAGACGACGATATTCCATGACGACGCTCCGCAAGCTGCCCCGCAGCCTGCCCCGTCCCGGCCGCTCGCGCCAGCACCGGGCACGCAGCCGGGGCCTGCGGAACGGGCACCCCGCCCGCCCCGTCGGGCTCCCGCAAGGAAATGCTTAAGCTTTCGTGAGACCCTTCGCCGTCACCCTCACGGCAACCGCATGAATCTCGCCGCTCTCCTCCAGGGCCAGAATCTGGCCACGCTGCTCGCGGCGCTCGCCTCCGATGGCGGGCTCGCCGCCGGCCGCACGGTGGAAGCCCGCCTGCTCTCGGTCGCGCCCGACGGCACCGCCACCGCGGCGGTCGGAGACGCGAAGATCGCGCTCGTGCTCGCCGGCCCCGAGGCGCGTCAGGCGGCCGTGCAGCCGGGCGCGACGCTCGTGCTGCGGCTGGAGGCGCCGGCCCGGCCCGGCGGCAGCCTTTCCGCCACGCTCGTCGAGGCGCGCCCGCCTTCAGAGGCCCCGCCCTCCCGGATTCCGCCATCCGGGGTGCCGCCACAGCCTCCGCCAGGCCCTGCGACGCCGGCCACCGTTCAGCCGGCGCCGTCTCCCGTGCCGGCGATCTCCGCCGTCGCCGGCATCGACCCGGTCCAGAGCCCGGCGGTGCCGGCCGCTCTCCTCCTGCCCCTGGCCGCAGCCGGTCTCGGCGCTCCGGCAGCCTCGCTCACGTCACGGCCGCTCGGCCCCGCCCCAGCGGCCGTGGCCATCCAGCCCGGCACCGCGCATCAGGTCGCCGCCGCTCCCCGCATGCCGGGACAGGCCCCGCTTCAGCCGGCCGCGCCGGCCACCGCCTCGCCCCGCGCCGTCGTCGGCCCCCTGCTGGGCGAGGCGCTCGCGCATCAGGACGGGCTCGCCCCGCTCTTCGCCAATCTGCGCGGCCTGCGGGACGGCGCGATCGCGCTGGCGCTGCCGAAATCGCTGGTCGTGGCGGCCGACCGCCTGCTCGCCCACGCCGTCCCGGTCGAGCGGCGCCCGGTCACGGCGGCGGCCCTGAAGCAGGCCGTGCGGGATTCGGGCTTGTTCACGGAAGCCCGCGCGGCGACGGGCGCGCCGGTGCAGGGCGACCTCAAGACCAGCCTGCTCGCCCTGAGGGAAAGCCTCGTCTCGGTCGTCGAGGCCTTCACGCCGCCTGCGGCCGGCAAGCCGGACAGGCCGCCCGCCGGCCTTCGACCGGAGCATCGGCCGCAGCCGGCCGCTCCGGACGCGCCCGCTCGCCCGCCCCCTCCCCGCCGCGACGGGCCTTTGGCGACGCAGCCCGTCGCCGAACCGAGTCTCCATGCGGGCGACGATCCGCTCGCCATCGCGACGACCCTGCTCGACCAGACCGACGCCGCGCTCGACCGCCTGACCCTCTCGCAATACGCCTCGCTGCCGCCGGAAACGTCGCGCGCCGAGCATGGCCAGCGCTGGCACGCCGAGATTCCCCTCGCGTTCCAGCAGGGCACGGCGGTGCTGCCGCTCGCCGTGGAGAAGGACCCGCCCCGGCATGACGCGCCCGAGGGCACGGCCCCCCTCTGGCGCATCCGCTTCGCGCTCGATGTCGAGCCGCTGGGCCCGATGCAGGGCGTCGTCACGCTCCGGAACCGCGAGGTCGGCGTCACGCTCTGGGCGGAGCGAGAGGAGACCAGCCGCCTGCTGCGGGGCGCAGCGCCGGGTCTGGAGACCGCCCTTCTGGAGGCCGATTTCGACGAGGGGCGCATCGACATCCATACCGGCAGGCCGCAGACGGTCCAGCCGACGGCCGGCCAGTTCCTGGACAGGCTGTCATGAGCGAGCGCGAGCCCCCCGGCATCGCGGTCGCGCTCGAATATGACGGGCACGGCGCGCCGCGCGTCACCGCCAAGGGCCGCGGGGAGCTGGCGCAGCGCATCGTCGAGACGGGCCGCGAGCACGGCGTCGCGGTCGAGCGCAACGCGGTCCTCGCCCAGGCCCTGTCGACCGTGGCCCTCGACGACGAGATCCCGGAAGAGCTTTATCGCGCCACCGCGCAGGTGATCGGCTTCGTGCTGTCGCTGCGCGGCGCGCGGCGCCACGACGGCACGCCATCTTGAACACGGCCATCGTCGTCAGGCGCCTGCGCCCCGCCGATTATGCGGCGCTCGGGCCGGCCTTCGCCGAGCTCGCGCGGCGAGCCGTCGAGGTCAATCCGCATATGGCCCCGGCCGCCGTCTGCGCCGCGACGGAGCTGCTCGACGAGGCCGACATCGTCATCCTCGCCGCCTGGCTGAGCGAGGCGCTCGGCCACGAGCGTCTGGTGGGCGTCTGGGCGCTGCGCCGGCGACGGGACTGGCGCAGCGGCTTCTCGGCCGTCCTCGTCACGCCACTGCTGCCGCTCTACGAGGTGTCGTCCGTCCCCGTGATCGACCGCGACCATGCCGAGGACGTGGCGACCGCCCTGCTGCGCTACCTCACCGCCTCGCGCGAGCTGCCGAAGACGCTCGCCTTGCCCCTGCTCCCGGTCGACGGGCCGGGCTTCCCGGCCCTCGCCGAGGCCTGCCGCGCCACCGGCAGCAGCCTGCGCTTCTACGAGCGCTGGCTGCGCCCCGTCATGCTGCCGGCACCGGGCGACGACACGGAGCGCTATCTGCGGCGCTCGCTGGGCCAGGCCTACAAGAAGCGCATGCAGCAGTTCAGGGCCGTCGCGCGCCATGGCCTCGTCACGTTCCAGCGCCTGCGCGGAGCTGCCGCCCGGGCCGAGCTCAACGCCTTCCTCGCGCTGGAACTCTCCGGCTGGAAAGGCAAGGCCGGCACCGCGATCGCGAGCCGCCCCCGCGACGACGCCTATGTCCACCGCCTCGCGGAACGGGCGGCCGAGGCGGACATGCTCCAGATCGACACCCTGCTGCTCGACGGCAAGCCGATCGCGATCGGCCTGCTGCTCGACTGCGCCGGCACCCGCCATTTCCTCAAGATCGCCTATGACGAGCGCGCCGCCCGTCATTCGCCCGGCCGCAACCTCGCCATCGCGATGCTGCGCGCTGATTTCGCCGGCACCCCGGCCGTCGTCTTCGACAGCGGCGCCGGCGAGGAGGTCGATCCCGGAACCTACCCCTGGGGCGAGCGCCGCGCGATGGCGAACGCGCTGCTGCGGATCGGCTCCGACGACCGGGGCCTGCCGGAGGCCGCCGCCTTCGCCCGGATGTGGCTCCGCCGCCTGCGCTCGCGGCTCAGACGGTCGGATTGACCCGCCCGGCCGGCACCGGCATGAGACGGCACTCGTCCCGGGAGCCCCGCGCCATGACCGCAACCGCCCGCATCGGCATCGTCACCGTCTCGGACCGCGCCTCGGCCGGCATCTATGCCGACGAAGGCGGTCCCGCGATCCGCGCCTATCTGGAGAAGGCCCTGACCTCGCCCTGGGAAGCGGTGCCGCGCATGGTGGCCGACGAGCGCAAGGATATCGCCGCCACCCTCGCCGAGCTCGCGGATGCGGAAGGCTGCTGTCTCGTCGTCACCACGGGTGGCACCGGCCCCGCCCCGCGCGACGTCACGCCGGAGGCGACGCTGGACGTGAGCGAGAAGGAGATGCCCGGCTTCGGCGAACTGATGCGGCAGGTCAGCCTCGCCAAGGTGCCGACCGCGATCCTCTCGCGCCAGACCGCCGGCATCCGCGGCCGCACGCTGATCGTCAACCTGCCGGGCCGCCCGCGCGCCATCGCCGAATGCCTCGACGCGGTGATGCCCGCCATCCCCTATTGCATCGACCTGATCGAGGGCCCCTATCTGGAGACCGATCCTGCGGTCGTCGCCGCCTTCCGGCCGGGACAGAAGCCGAAGGCGTGAGCCAGAGCGGGAACGGCCGTGCCGCTCAGCCCTCCCGCCGCGCCAGCCATTCGGCATAGCTCTCGCGCTTCAGGGTGAAGCGGTCGTTCTGGCGCGCATAGTCCGAGCCGAACAGCCGGCCGACCGGCTTGTACAGATCGGCGGCGACCCGGAGAGTCTGCGGGTCGACCAGCCCGTCGCGGGCATGCAGCCTGACGACCTCGCCGATCAGCAATTCGCGCGTCGCGCTGAAGGCCAGCGACAGGGTCCGCCTGCATTCGAGCGCGAACGGCGCCTCCGCGATCCGTGGCGCGTCGACGTCGACGCCCGGCAGGGTCGAGAGACCGGCCGCCTCGATCTCGCTGACCTCGGGCGGGAAGTCGATGGCGCAGATGTTCATCGCCTCCGCCAGGCCCTCGTCGACGAGATTGACGACGAACTCGCCGCTGGCCGCGATGTGCCGCGTCGTGTCCTTGTGGCTCTTGTCCGGATGGTGCTGGAGACCGAGCACGACCAGCGCCGGGTCCTCGGAGAAGACGTTGAAGAAGCTGAACGGCGCGGCGTTGACCGTGCCGTCCGGCGACAGGCAGCTCACCAGCGCGATCGGCCGCGGCACGATGCTGGCGCAGAGCAGCTTGTAGCGCTCGCGCGGCGCGATCTCGGAAAAGGCGATGCTGAAATCGGCCATGCGGCGAGCTCCCGGCGCCGCCGGGTTGCGGGCCGGCCGCCTTATCCAGCGTCCGGACGGTTCGCCGCAAGGCGAAACCAGCGCCACCGGAGCATCGGAAACAGGCAGCCCGGCGATGGCGGGCTCAGCCGGCCTGGAGCTCGCGGCCGATCGCCTGCACGAGTTGCAGGCCGATCGGATCGATGCCGGAGGAATAGCCGCCCACGAGCTGGCCGTCGCGCCCCACCAGATATTTGTGGAAATTCCAGCGCGGCGTCTCGGCCGGCCGCTGCGCCGCCGCCCAGCGATAGAAGGGATGCGCATCGGCGCCCGTCACCTTGGTCTTCTCCGCGAAGGCGTAGGTCGCGCCATGCGTCTCGCGCGCCGCCTGCGCGATGGCCGCGCCCTCCAGAGGCTCCTGCCCGCCGAAATCGTTGCTCGGCACGGCCAGCAGCATCAGCCCGCGCTCCCGATAGCGCTGCCAGAGCTGCTCCAGCGAGGCCATCTGCCCGGCAAAGCCGCAGCGCGTCGCCGTGTTGACGACGAGGACGGGCCTGCCTCGGTAATCCGAAAGCCTGAGAGGGGTGGTGCCCGGCCTGGCGAAGGTGAGCCCCGTCGGCGCCGCGCCCGCCTGGGCCAGCGCGGGCCTTGCCCCGGCGCAGAACGCCAAGCCGATCAAACCCAGCACGTCACGACGCGGCAGCAGCATCACGGCCTCCCGAAAGCGCCCCTCCGTGACCGCGATCATGACCGAAAGCAGAACGTCCCGCAGCGGGCGGCTGCGGGACGTCGCATCACGATGGCGAGAGGCGGGAGGAGCGCCGGCGCCCTGATCAGCAGTCGAGGACCTTCTTCACGCGCACCTCGAGGTCGCGCAGTTCATAGGGCTTCACGACATAGTGGTCGGCGCCGTTCGTGGTCGCCTCGTCCATCTTGTCGACCGAGCGTTCCGAGGTCGCCATGATGATCTTGATCTGGTTGAGCTCGGGCACGGAGCGGATGGCGCGCAGCAGGTCGATGCCGCTCATGCCGTCCATGTTCCAGTCGAGCAGCAGCAGGTCGTAGCGCTTGGTCTGCATCTTCATCAGGGCCTCGCGGGCGTTCTCCGCCTCGTCGATGTCCTGGAAGTCGATCTGCTTCAGGAAGTAGGTCGCGAGCCCGCGCATGCTCTTCTGATCGTCGACCACGAGGATGCGATACTCGCTTCTCGCCTTTGACATTCCGTTCTCCTCACGCGGTGCGCAGATGCGGTCGATCGCCGATCAGGTTGCTGACGGCCGCACCGATCTGGTCGAGCGCGACGGTTCTGTCGGCGGCACCGATCTCGAAGGCCGCTTTCGGCATCCCGTTTACCACGCAGGTTTCCCCGCTTTGGATTAACGTCTCGGCTCCGGCTTTGCGCATGGCTAACAATCCGTCAGCGCCGTCGCGGCCCATGCCGGTCAGCAGGATTCCGACGGCGTGCGAGCCGATGCTGCGCGCCACCGAATGGAACATGACGTCCACCGAAGGCGAGTGGCCGCTCACCAGCGGGCCTTCCTTCAGCACGCAAACCAGCTCGCCGCGCCGCTCCTCGATTTCGAGATGGCGCGGACCGCCGGGCGCGACGACGGCCGTGCCCGGCTTCAGCCGGTCGCCGTCGGCGGCTTCCTTGACGTCGAGCCCGGTCGCCGAGGCGAGCCTGGCCGCGAACTTGGCCGTATAGCCCGGCGGCATGTGCTGCACCACCGCGATCGGAATCTTCAGATGGGCCAGATCGCGCATCACCACCTGCACGGCCGGCACCCCGCCCGTCGAGGCGCCGATCGCGATGAACGAGAAGCGCCCGCCCGCCGGCGCGGGCTCGCGCGTGAGGACGGGGCGCGCGAGGACGGAGGCCGTGGCCGGCTCCCGCGTCGCCTGGCGACCCAGGGCGAGCATGCGGCGGCTCGCGGAGGCGCGTTGCAGCGCCGCGATCAGGTGTTTCATGAAGCCGTCGAGCGTGTGCGTCACGCCGTCGGGCTTCTCGATGAAGTCGATGGCGCCGAGTTCCAGCGCCTGGATCGTGTTGTCGGCACCCGGGCCGCCGAAGGCCGAGACGATCAGCACGGGCAGCGGGTCCTGCTTCAGCACCCGCGCGAGCAGCTTGAGGCCGTGCCGCCCCGGCAGTTCGAGATCCAGCGTCAGGACGTCGGGACGCAGCTCCTGGATACGGTCCCAGCCCTCCTCGGCGCTTCCGGCGACGCCGATCACCTTGAATCCCGGCGCGGAGTCGATGATCTGCGTCATCAGCTTCTGCATGACGAGGGAATCGTCGACGACCAGCACCTTCACCGGGTTGGCCGGGGAGTTCAGTAGGCCCATCACCAGACCTCCACTTCACCCGCCACCGGCTGGGTCTTGAGGCGGTTGAGATAGGCGACTTCCTGCTGGTGCTCGGGATCGCGCGCCGTCGACTGGACATGCTGGACCCAGGCCCGGCCGGTCGAGGGCTGGTAGTGGATGCGCCGCGAGCGCGTCCCGCCGACATCCTTGGAGACGACCGGAATGCCCTCGCGATGCAGGAATTCGTTCACGAAGGCGATGTTGCCGTCGCCGATCGCCAGCATCGTCGCCCCCGAGAGGACGCGCGCCCCGCCGAAGACCTTGGCCTCGAGATTGCCGCGCCGGGCGCCGCGCTTGAGAAGGCCGTTGATCAGCACCTCCATGGCCGTGTCGCCATAGCGCTCGCCGGCGCTGGCGTCGCTGCCGCCGTTGTTCTTCGGCAGGAGGAAATGGTTCAGCCCGCCGACGCCCGCCTGCGGATCGCGCATGCAGACGGAGATGCAGGAGCCCAGCACGGTCGCGACGATCTCGTCCTTGGCCGTGGTGATCTCGTGCTCGCCCGGCGCGACGGTGATGATCGTCGCCTCGAAACGCGGGTCGAAATAGCGACGAGAGGATCGGGCGGCGAGGCTCATGGCGTTCTCTCGTAGATGGTTCGACCGATCAGGCGCAGGTTGGGATGGGGCTGCGAAAGCGACTCGGAATGCCCGAGATAGAGAAAGCCGCCCGGCGCCAGCAGCGCGACGAAGCGGTCCAGGATCGAGGCCTTGGTCTGCGCGTCGAAATAGATGAAGACGTTGCGGCAGAAGATCACGTCGAACGGGCCGCGCATCGGCCAGTTTTCGATCAGGTTCAGTCGCTTGAAGGCGATCATGCGGCGCAGCTCGTCGCTGACGCGCACCTCGCCGCGCGACGGCAGCGGCTCGGCCTTGAGCAGCGGCCGGACATCGGACGGCAGGCGCTCGAACAGTTCGGCCGGATAGATTCCGGCCTCGGCACGGGCGAGGATGTCGGTGTCGATATCCGTCGCCAGGATCTTGAAGTCGAGATCGCTGCGCGCGCCGATGACGTCGCGGCTCGATGCCGCGATCGTATAGGGCTCCTCGCCCGAGGAGCAGGCCGCCGACCAGATCCGGATGCGCCCGCGCCGGCCCGAGCGCTCCTGCACGAGCCGGGGCAGTACCTCGCGCCGCAGATGGTCGAAATGATGCCGCTCGCGGAAGAAGGCGGTGTGGTTCGTGGTGACGGCGTTGATCAGCTCGGGCAGTTCGCTTTCGGCCGCCGGCGTCTTCAGGAAGGCGCAGTATTCCGCCACCGAATTGAGGCCGAGTGCCTTGACCCGCCGCGCCAGGCGCCCGCGCGTCATCGCCTCCTTGTGCTCGCGAATGACGATGCCGGCCTGCTCGTAGACCAGCTTCGCGATGAAGTTCATGTCCTCGCGCGTCAGCGTGACGTCCGTCATCGCCGGCTGGGAGGGCATGAGGGGGGAAAGGGCAGCCGCTCGCGACATCTCAGAACTCCGACCATCCGGACGCGACACCTCCGCCGGCAACACGGCGCGGGGCGGGCTGGCGCGCTGGCTGGCGCGTCTCGGCCTGCCGCCGCGTATCGAGGCGCGCGACCTCCGCCGGGCGCGGTGTCCATGCCTGCGGGGCGACGGCACCGGTTTCCAGATGGAAGCCCGCCACCAGCCCCTCCAGCGTCACGATCTGCTGCATGAGCTCGTTCGCCGAGGTGGCGCTCTGCTCGGCCAGCGCCGAATTCTGCTGCGTCGTCTCGTCCATATGCGCGACGGTCTGGCTCATGTCCTCGATGCCGCGGGCCTGCTCGTCGGCCGCAGCCGAGATCTCGGCGATGGTGGCCGAGACCCGCCCGACCGCCGCGACGATCCGGTCCAGCGCCTCGCCCGTGCCGTGGACGAAGCGCACCCCCTCGCCGACCTGCTCGGTCGAGTTCGCGATCAGCCCCTTGATGTCCTTGGCCGCCGAGGCCGAGCGTTGCGCCAGCGCCCTCACTTCCGAGGCGACGACGGCGAAGCCCTTGCCGGCATCGCCGGCGCGAGCGGCCTCGACCGCCGCGTTCAGCGCGAGCAGATTGGTCTGGAAGGCGATGTCGTCGATGACGCCGACGATCTCCGAGATGCGCTTCGAGGAGGCCTCGACGCGCTCGATCGCGCCCACCGCCTGCCCGACGATGCACTTGCCGTCCTCGGCGACGCCCGTCGCCTCGCCGGCGAGCGCCCTCGCCTCCCGCGAGCGCGCCGCGCTGTGCTTGACCGAGGCCGCGAGCTGTTCAGTCGTCGCCGCCGTCTCCTCGAGGCTGCCCGCCGTCTGCTCCGTCCGCGTGGCGAGGTCGCCGGCGCCGGCATTGATCTCGGTCGCGGCCCTCGCGACGTTCCCGGCAGTGCCCTTGATCGTCTGCACCGTGGCGGCGAGCCGCTCGATCGCGCCGTTGAGGTTGTTCTGCAGCTCCGCGAAGCGGCCTCGGTAGTCGCCGCCCATGCGCCGCGTCAGATCGCCCTCGGCCAGGGCCGCGACGGTCGCGGACACGCCGCCGACGGCCTCTTCCAGCAGGGCGTTGATGCGGTTGATGCCCTCGCCGATCCGGCTGAGCGCCTCCGGCTTGCCGGCGAGCGGCACGCGGCGGGAGAAGTCGCCCTCGATGGCGGCCGCGACGATGTCGGCCACCTCGGCGCTGGCGGCGAGTTCGTCGGTGAGCTCGAGCCACTCGACCGCCGTGCCGAGCCGGCGGCCATCGGCATGGGCGACGGGCGAGAGCGACAGCGAAACCGTGCGGCGCCCGAGCGCGAGACGCACCGGCAGGCCGCCTTCGCGGGCGCCGGGCTCGCGGCGGATCCGCTCCATCACCTTGTCGAGCATGTCCTTGGCCGAGCAGCCTGGGAAGGCGGCACGGAAATCCTCCTGCGCCTCGCCGAAGAAGCGCAGCAGCGCGCCGTTGACGTAGACGACGCGGTCGGCGGCGTCGCAGATCATCAGATTGGTGCGGCAGTGGTCGAGCGCGGCGCGGATGCGGACGGCATCGAGCCCGGACGCCCGCAGCGCGTCGAGCGCCAGAGCCAGTTCGCCCATGGTGCCGGCGCGCTCGGTGCCGGGAACGGGCTTGTCCTCGCCGGCGGCGAGGCCCGTGACGGCGTCCCGCAGGGCGGCAACCGGCCGTTCGATCCGCCTGGCGACCAGCCAGCCCGCCAGAGCGGCACCGGCGAGCGAGACCGCGCCGAGCGCGAGCGACGGCATCAGGGCCGCATCGACGACACTGCGCAGCTCCGCCACCGGAAGGCCCCGCGCAGCGAGGTCCTCGATGCGCCCCATCGCACTGCGATGGGCCGCGACACCGACCGCCGTGCCCCCCGCGAGCGCGGCCCCGGCGAGCGTCGTGGGCAGCCCGAACGCCAGTCTCGAAAAGGAACCGAGCACCCTGCCCATCGTGGATGTGACTTCTTTCTTGGCCCTGCCGGCCCGCGCTCTTCCGACGCAACTCTTGCCAGTCTCGCCCCGCCCTCAGGCGGGAGGTTCAGTTGATGCGCGACGCCTTTGACGGCGCCTCGCCGCCGCCTTCGCGGATCACCGCCGCGAGGTCGAGCAGGGCGACGATGTCGCTGTCGAGCAGCACCAGGCCCTCGATCAGGCCGTGCTCGTCGCGCTCCAGGTCCGGCGCCGGGCGCACCGCGCTGACCGGCACGTCGACGATGTCCGACACCGAGTCGACCAGCAGCCCGGCCGTCTTGTCCTCGACGTCGACCACGACGATGACATGGGTCGCGGTGGCGTCGGTGACGCCGAGATTGATCGCGGTGCGCAGGTCGTAGACCGCCAGGATCACGCCGCGCAGGTTGAGCACGCCGCGCACATGCGGGGCCGCATGCGGCAGCGGCGTCGTCGCCTGCCAGCCCTTGATCTCGCGGACCATGCCGACATCGATGCCGAAGGTGCGGTCGCCGACCTTGAAGGTCACGATCCGGCGCGCCGCCGATTCCGGCTGCGCCGACGAGAAATGCTTTTCGCCGAGTTGCAGGGTCATGGTCTCATCCAGCCAGTTTGAGTTCGGGTGTGGACAGGCGCACGCCGGAGGCGGCGAGCCGCAGCATGGAGTCGATATCCAGGATCAGCGCGACGAGGCCGTCGCCGAGGATGGTCGCGGCGGACGCGCCGTTGACCGCGCCGTAATTGGCTTCGAGGCTCTTCACGACGACCTGCTGCTGGCCGACGATCTCGTCGACCGCGATGCCGACATTGTCGCCGCGCTCGGTCTCGGCGATGATGATGATGTTCTCGTTGGTCGTCCCGCTGGAGCCCATCACGGCGCCGAGGCGGTAGAGCGGCGTGACCTCGCCGCGCCAGCGCAGCACTTCCTGGCCGAAGGGCAGCTTGTCGATCGGCGTCGAGGCGAGATGCTGCGTCTCGATCACCGAGGAGATCGGGATGACGTAGCGGTCGTCGCCGCAGCGGATGACCATGCCTTCCAGCACCGCGAGCGTCAGCGGCAGGGCGAGCGTGAACTTGCAGCCCCGTCCGGGTTCGGAATCGACGCTGATGCGCCCGCCGAGCGACTCGACGTTGCGGCGCACGACGTCCATGCCGACGCCACGGCCGGAGATGTCCGAGACCTGCTCCGCCGTCGAGAGGCCGGCGGCGAAGATGAGCTGGTCGATCTCCTCCGGAGCAAGCCGCTCGTCGGCGCCGACGAGACCGCGCGAGCGAGCCTTGGCGAGCAGCCTGTCGCGGCCGATGCCGCGACCGTCGTCGGTGACGGAGATGATGATGCGGCCGGCGCGGTGCTCCGCGATCAGCTTGATCGTGCCTTCGCGCGGCTTGCCGGCGGCGACGCGCTCGTCCGGCGTCTCGAGCCCGTGATCCATCGAGTTGCGGATCATGTGCGTCAGCGGATCGGCGAGTTCCTCGATGATCGTCTTGTCGACCTCGGTGTTCTCGCCCTCGAGCACCAGGCGCACTTCCTTGCCGAGCGTCTGGGCGAGTTCGCGCACCAGGCGCGGCATGCGCTGGAACACGGCCTTCACCGGCTGCGCGCGCACGGCCATGACATGGTCCTGCAGTTCGCGCGTCTGGCGCGACAGCGTCAGGATGCCTTCGGCGGTCTTGGCGTAGACGTCGTAGGGCAGCGAGCGCACGCACTCGACCAGCATCGACTGGGTGATGACGATCTCGCCGACGAGGTTCATCAGCTTGTCGATGCGATCGAGGTCGACACGGACGCTGACGGCCTGGCGCTGGCGGCCGGCGGCCGCGTCGTTGGCCGCCGGGCGCGGCTGCGCGGGTGCGGCCCTGGGGGCGGCCGGAGCCGGCGCCGCGACGACCGCGGCGGCAGGCTGGATGTCCGGCTCGGCCGCGGCGGTCGTGGCCGGGCCGAGCTTGGCCAGGATCGCGGACAGGTCGGCCGCGACGGAATTCGGAACCTCGGACGGCGCGGCCTCGACCTTCTCCTCCGGCGCCTCGGCGACGGCCGCGGCGTCGTCGAGCACCTCGATCTCGAACTCCTCGGTCGCGAGGGTGAAATCGAACCGGCCGTAGATCTCCTCGACCGACAGCTCCGTGCGCATCAGCACGTCGAACCGCATCCAGCAGTCGCTGACGTCGAGCGTCTCGAAGGACGGGACCTGGCTCAGGTCGCAGGTGACCGAGACGATGTCGTCGGCGGGCAGGAGACCGAGCACCACGCGCGGCTCGATCACGCGCCGGAACAGGTCGTTCTCCGGCATGATCCGCAGGCGGACGTCGCGGCCGGGCTTGTCGGAGGCCGGGGCGGCGGCGGGCTCGTCGCCCCAGCCGTCGTCGGCTGCGGCGGCCGGCGCGGCCGTCTTGGCCTCGACCATGGCGAGAAGGTTGCCGAGGGCGGCGACGCCGGGCGGGGCGTCGGCTTCGGGCGTCGCGGGCGCGGCCTTGGCGGGTTCCTTGGCTGCCGGCGCAGGCTTGGCGGCGGCCGGCGCCGCGGCGGGCTTCGCCTCGACGGCCTGGGACTGGCCGACCTGGGCCAGAGCCTCGAGCAGATCGGGCCGTTCCGTGGCCGGCTCGTCGTTGCGGGCGGCCGAGACGAGATCGGCCACCGCATCGGCGCAGCGCAGGAACAGGCTGAAGGGTGCGTCGTCGATCGCGACACGCCCGGAGCGCAGATGGTCGAGCGCCGCCTCGAAGACATGCGCGAAGGCGACGAGTTCCGTGCAGCCGAACGCGCCCGCGCCGCCCTTGATGGAGTGGATCGCGCGGAAGGCGGCGTTGACGTCCTCGGGATCGTTGGACCCCTCGTCGAGAGCCTGGAGTTTCTGCTCCAGAGCGCCGAGGAGTTCCTCGCACTCTTGGAAGAAGGTCTGCTTCAGTTCGGCCAACGGATCCATCGGCGACCTTCACTCAGTTCTGGTAGCGGGCAACGAGGCCGAGCAGGGTGTTGGGCTCGAACGGTTTCACCATCCAGGCGCTGGCACCGGCGCGCCGGCCCTCCGCCTTGATCTCGGCGCCGTTCTCGGTCGTCAGCACGATGATCGGAGTGTTCTGGCCGGCGGGACGGGCCCGGCAGGCGCGGGTGAACTCGATGCCGTCCATGATCGGCATGTTGAGGTCGGTGATGACCAGATCCGGCTTGAACTGGTCGAACTTGTTCAGCCCGTCCTCGCCGTTCTCGGCCTCGGCGACCTCGTGGCCGGCATTGCGCAAGGTCAGACTCAGCAGGCTCAACAGCGTCTTCGTGTCGTCGATCGCCAGAATCTTCATCCGTATCACTCCAGAACGAGAGGGCTTCGAGCGGCATCGAAGCCGATCGCCCGCAGGGATTCGCGGCATTCTACGGAGGCCGCCTTGAGTGTAACCGACAGGCCGCGAGCCTTGGCGGCGGTCGCCGCCGAGTGGAGAAGCTGGATCCAGAGACTGGGCAGCGGGCCTGCGCCGGCGCATTCGACGGCGACGCTCTCCTTCTGTTCCAGCGCCACCAGAAGCTGGTTGCGGAACGCCGCCGCTTCGGAGCGGCCGAGGAGTTGCGGAAGCGAGACGGTGATGACCATGGAGGCGCGACCCGGGGATTGTGCCGATCAGCATCGCGGCAAATTGGTAAAAACTTCGCTAAGCGGCCGACGCTACGGCAACCTTTGTGACGAAGGCTTGGCAGCTCCGCGCAAGTTCCGCTCCGCCTGGGACCGCGTGCACCGGCGCCGCGGCGGCAATGGAAACGGCATTCGCGCCACGAGCGTCCGGCGCACGCAGGCTCAGAACATGCTGTTGCTGATCGCGCGCGGGACGAGCGTGATCGCGCCGGACGCCTCGCGATACTTGCGCGGGATGTTGATGATGCCGGTCAGGTGCGTCCAGAGATTGTTCGGCGAGATCGGCTTCACGATGATCTCGTGCGCGCCGAGCTTGGCCGCCTGCAGCACCGAGCGCCGGTCGGGCCGCTCCATCATGACCAGCACCGGCGCCTTGGCGAAAGGCGAGGTCCGGAAGGAGCGGATCGAGGCCAGGCATTTCACGCTGCCGGCATCCGGCAGGTCCCAGTCGAGGATGACGATGTTCGGCTGCTTCTGGATGAAGATCGTGGCGGCGGAGGCCAGGTCGGAGGCCTCGAAGATGCGGTGGAGCTGGGCCTGGTAGAGCATCGTGCGCACGATGCGCCGGTAGTGCGGGCTGGCGTCGATCAGCAGCACGGAGAGATTGGGAAAGGCCGGAGCGATATGCATGGCACGAACTCGACGACTGAACTCAACACGACTGGCGCGCCCGCGCCGGCTCCGGCCTAGACGTTGAGGCCGAAGCGCAGCGCGCCCCAGTGCCGCCCCCGGACGCGGATCGGTGCCGACAGGTCCTCCATCACCAGGAACTCGCCGCCGCCCATGTCCCGGCGATAGGTCTGCAGGAGGAACGGCTTCTGGTTGCGCGCGGCCGCGAGCCCGGTGCGGTCGTCGAAGATGCGCCGGTTGCGGCAGTTGGCGTTGTTCCAGACGGGATCGGCCCGCTGCGGCTGGGCGTATTTCCGGTTGTGGGTCGGCAGGAAGCCGTTCCGGTCCACCGCGGCGCAGAACACGACGCGCGGATTGGCGGCCAGGAGCGCTTCCTGGATCGGCGGCAGCAGCCGGTCGGTCAGGGTGACGAAACGCGTCATGTACTGCTGCGGATCGGAGCCCGGCACCGGCCTGTAGGCCTGGTCGAACAGATCCTCCATCGCGAGCTCGCCGCGATCGAGCGCAGCTTCGAACAGCGCGGCGATCTTGGCCGCATTCTGGATCGCCGTCTCGATCAGCTCCGACTGCGGGGTGCGGACGCCGGAGCCGGCGATGGCGCCGAGGATGTCCTCGCTGATCGAGACCAGCGTCTCGGTGCGCTGCGCCGCATGATCGAGGGTCTCGCTCGATCCGGCGACGCCCGCGACGAGCGTGGTGAGATCCTGCCCGACCTTGGCGCAGGCCGTGGCGTTCTCCCGCGCCGGGAGCGAGATCGCGTCGATGTCGCCGATCAGTTCCACCACCGAGCGGCCGAAACTGTCGAATTCGTCGAGCTGCCGCGAGATGTCGCGGCTGCCTTGGCTGGCGCGGCGGGCGGAACTGGCGTTGTCCTGGCTGCGTCCGGACAGGGCGTCGACGGATTTCACCAGCGCGTCGAGATGGGCCACGCTCAGCGCCGTCGCCTCGCGCGTCTGCTCGGCCAGCGTCTTCACCGCGGCGGCGATCACGGCGAAGCCGCGCCCGGCCGAGCCGCTGCGCGCCGCCTCGACGCCGGCATTGATCGACAGCAGCTGGATTTCGCGCGTGATGGTCTGGATGGCGTCGCTGGACGCCCTCGCCTTGTGCGCGTCGGCGACGGCCTGGGCCAGTTCGGCCGAGATCGTCTCCGCGCCGCGCGCGAGCGTCTCGATATCGGTCTGGGCCGCGTTCAGGCCGAGCTTGACGGAAGCGGTGACGCGCTCCAGCCCGCTGCGCACGACCGAGGCCTTCTCCTGGGCGGCCTCGGCCGCCTGCTGGATCGACTGATTCGCCTCCGAGACGCGGTCGACGGCCTGCACCATGCGGTGCAGCCCGTCCGTCTGGCCGTCGAGCTGGCGCGTCACGTCGCCGATGCGCCCGGAAATGTCGGTGATCTCGGAGCCCAGCCTGCCGAAGCGCCCGGCGATCTCCCGCACGGCCCGCGCCGCCGCCTCGCCGGCATCGGCCATTGCGACCGCCGGCTCTTCCAGATCGGCCGGTTCGATCGCCTTCAGAGCCATTGCATGCATGGGGATGTGTCCTCGGGACATGCGTTTCCAGCCACAGAACTAACGGAAACAGGGTAAATCCCCGGTTAATGCAGGGTTCCGGCGCGGCGGCGGGAGCGAGCCCGCGCTCCGCGAGCGCGAGGCGCCGGAACCGGGACGCGCCGCGAAAGTCTATTCGGATAAGCCGTGCGACGGTGTAGAGATGACGCAAAGGCAAGGTGTTCCGGCACGATCGGCAGAAGACAGAGGGAGTTTTTCATGACCCACGCATCGCGTTTGTCCCGTCGAGGCATTCTGCGCCTGGCAACCATGGCGTCCTTCGCCGTCGCCGCGCCGAAGGTCTGGGCGCAGGCGGCCGCACCCGCCGCACCCGCCGGCCCCTTCTCGCTGCCCAAGCGCGCCTACGAGGTCGGCGCGCTCGAGCCCCATATCGACGCGACCACGATGGACATCCACTATTCGCGCCATCACGCCGCCTATGTCGCCGGCCTGAACGCGGCGGCGAAGGACCATGGCATCGTCGCCAGCACGCCGCTGGCCCAGCTTCTGGCGGAACCGGGCAAGCTGCCGGAATCGATCCGCACCGCGATCCGCAACTCCGGCGGCGGGCACGCCAACCACACCATGTTCTGGGAGATCATGGCGCCCGGCGCCGGCGGCGCCCCGACCGGGGACGTCGCCGCCGCGATCACCCGCGACCTCGGGGGCTTCGACAAGTTCAAGGCCGATTTCGAGGCCGCGGGCCTGCGGGTCTTCGGCTCCGGCTGGGTCTTCGTCACCGTCGGCAAGGACGGCAAGCTCGCGCTCCTCGCCAGGCCGAACCAGGACAGCCCGCTCATGGACGGCCATCAGGTGCTGCTCGGCAACGACGTCTGGGAACACGCCTATTACCTGAAGTACCAGAACCGGCGCGCGGACTATCTGAAGGCGTGGTGGAACGTCGTCGACTGGCGCAAGGTCGGCGCGCGCTACGAGGCCGCCAAGGCGGGCAAGCTCGCCATCTGAGCAGGGAGCCGCCGGCCAGCCCCGGCAGACGAGCGACACGGCCCGGCCTTGCCGGGCCGAATGCGTTTCGGGCCACCCGCAGATCTCGAAGATCCCGGCACGTCTTGAACATCGCGCCGGATCGCTCTATTTTAGAATCATTCTAAAATAGAGACACGCCATGCTCCCTCGCCTCTCTTTGCCCGGCTTCGGCGGCAAGCGCCGCTTCGACGACCTTTCCGAGAAGGAAATCCTCGCCCTGGCCATCTCCTCCGAGGAGGAGGACGGACGCATCTACGCGACCTACGCCCAGATCCTGCGCAAGGAATACCCGGCCTCCGCGGCCATCTTCGACGAGATGGCCAGGGAGGAGGACGGTCATCGCTCCCGCCTGATCGACGCCTACCGGCAGCGCTTCGGCGACGTGATCCTGCCCATCCGCCGCGAGCATGTCGCCGATTTCTACACGCGCAAGCCGGTCTGGCTGGTGGAGAACCTCGGGCTCGAACGCATCCGCGAGGAAGCCGAGGACATGGAGCGCCAGGCCCGCGACTTCTATGTCGCCGCCGCCGGCCGCTCCAGCGACGCCGAGACCCGCAGGCTGCTCGGCGATCTCGCCGCCGCCGAAGCCGGCCACGAGACGAAGGCGCAGGAGCTCACCGACACGCATCTGGGCTCCGAGGCGCGCGCGGAAGAGGATTTCGCCGCCCGCCGCCAGTTCGTCCTCACCTGGGTCCAGCCCGGCCTGGCGGGGCTGATGGACGGCTCGGTCTCGACGCTGGCCCCGATCTTCGCCACCGCCTTCGCCACGCAAAATCCCTGGACGACGTTCCTCGTCGGCCTTTCCGCATCGGTGGGCGCGGGCATCTCGATGGGCTTCACGGAAGCGGCCCATGACGACGGCAAGCTTTCGGGCCGCGGCGCGCCCTGGAAGCGCGGGCTCGCCTCGGGCGTCATGACGGCGCTCGGCGGGCTCGGCCATGCTCTGCCCTATCTCATCCCGTCCTTCTGGACCGCGACGGCCATCGCGCTCTGCGTGGTCTTCTTCGAGCTCTGGGCGATCGCCTGGATCCAGAACCGCTACATGGAGACGCCCTTCCTGCGCGCCGTCTTCCAGGTCGTGCTGGGGGGCAGCCTGGTGCTGGCGGCGGGCATCCTGATCGGCGCCGCCTGACACGGGCGCGAGGGGGTGGAAAGGCGGATCGGCCCGGCGGCCGAATGGTCGCCGGTCGGTCCGTCGCGGCATCCGCGATAGCGCGCAATCCGCGCGATCGGCTTAAGCGTTCTGCAATGACGGCCCATCCATACCCGGCAGGCCCCTCGCCCATCGTTCCAGAGTCTGCTGTGCCGCTGGATTACCATTCGCTTCTGACGGCCTTCGCGCTTTCGGGCTGCGGTCTGGCCCTGACCTTCCTGGTCAGTTGGCTGGTCTCCAGGACGGAACGGTTCCTGATCGCCTGGACGCTGGGCGTTTCGTTCATGGCGCTCGGCGTGCTGCTTTATAGCTTCTACGCGACGACCATGTCGCCGCTGCTCGGCGCGGGCGGCTACGCGATCCTGCTGGCCGGCCTCGCCTTCGTGTATGGAGCGGGCCGTGAATTCCGCACCGGCGTCCTTCCGTGGCGCGGCATGAGCGTCATGGCGGTCGGCTCCTCGACCGCCATGACGGTGCCCATGCTGGCCGGCTACAACGGCATCGCCATCGTCACGCTCAACATCGCGGCGGCGATCATCCTGTTCGTCACCGCCTGGGACTACTGGCTCGGGCGCGCCGAGGCCCGGCTCGCCATCCCCTTGCTGACGGCCCTCTACGTCGTGACGGGGCTCTCCTTCGTTCCCTGTGCCGTCCTGCTGCTGCTCGATGGGGAATGGCGCCTGTCGCAGGCGCCCGCGAACTGGGCCGAGGACCTCAACATCGCCGTCTGCCTGACCACGCTCGCCGGAATCGGCGCGCTGTCCCTGGCGCTCAACCAGGCGCGGCTGGCGCGCGGCCACAAGCGGGACGCCGAAACCGATCCCCTCACAGGGCTGCTCAACCGGCGCGCCCTGCTCCGCAACATCGCGGACGGCATCGAAGGCCCCGCCGCCCTGATCGTCTTCGACATGGACCACTTCAAGGCGATCAACGACATCCACGGGCATCAGGCGGGCGACGATACGCTGCGGGTCTTCGGCGAGGTGCTGATGCTCTCCTGCCGGCCGAAGGGGCTCGCCGCGCGGCTGGGCGGCGAGGAGTTCGCGCTGCTGGTGCCCGACTGCTCGCTCGTCGCGGCCACGCTTCTCGCGGATGCCGTGCGCGCACGTCTGGCCAAGTGCCGCTTCAGCGGAAACGGCGGGCCGTTCGGCTGCACAGCCAGCGCCGGCATCGCCTGCTCCGAGGACGCCGTCATCGACTTCGACGCGCTGCTGCACGACGCCGACAAGGCCCTCTACGCCGCCAAGCGCGACGGCCGCGACCGTGTCGCCGTCAGCTCGGGTGGCGTGGAAGTCCTGGCCAGCAGCCGCTCGTCGCCGGATGGCCAGCGCGGCCCCGTCGACCTCGTCAGGTTCAGGACGGGCTAGGGAGCTGCCTCACCCGAGCGCCTGGCTGGCCAGCGCGATGCGCTGCGGACCGGCCGCGAAGCGCGGCGTGAAGGGCGGCCGCCCCAGCCCCATCGACGTGGCGCTGTCGTGGATCTGCATGCCGTTGGCGACGAGGAAGTTGACATAGGCGCCATTGCAGGCGGGCGTGTCGGCCCGCAGGAAGCGGCCGGCATGGGCCTCGACATAGGGGCGCGACACGGCGATCGCGTCCTGCTCGGTCGCAGCGACGACCGGACCGATGACATGCCCGCGCCCGAAAGGCCGGCACAGGGCGAAGGCGACGATCTCGTCGTTGCGAAGGAGGACCTGGCCGCGCGAGGCCGGCAGCAAGGCCCGAAAGGCGGCGGAACGGTCCATGCCTGTCGCGGCATCGTCGAGCCGCAGGAGGCTTTCGTGATCGCCGGAGGCGAGAGGACGAAGCGAGCCCTCCGCCCTGGCCGAGGACGCGGCCATTCCCGGAGCCGGCGCCTCCGGCGTCGCCTCGCCCTGGCACCGCAGAATCTTCTGCTCGTAGCCGTATCCGAGCGAGCGATAGAGCCGCTTCGCCTCGCGCGTGGCGTTGAGGCCGAAGACCGCCCCCTTGTTCAGCTCGTGCGCCTTCTCCATGAGCCAGCGCCCCGCCCCCTGCTCCTGCAGCCGCGGCAAGGTGATGAGCATGCAGATCATGGCGAAATCCGTGTCGTAGCGCAGCCACATCACGGTTCCGACCACCCGCCCGATCTCGTCGACGGCCGCGAGCCCCTGCCCCAGTTCGAGCAGCATGTGCCAGTCGGTTTCCCGATGCGGCCATCCGACCGAGACGGACAGCGCGTGCAGCAGCGCGGGATCGACTTCCTTGACGTCGCGCAGCGTGAGCTCGAACGTGTCGATATGCAGTCGCGCAATCGTCTCCAAGGCGCCGCCTCCACCCTGCCCACGGCTCTGACCCGGCCTTGGGTCCGGCCGGTTACCGATCGGTTGTAGCCCAACCCGACAACAGGAAGCACCGTTATTCCGGAGCATTTCGGCAGGGAAGTCCGTGGCGACGGGCGGAAACGATCCGACCGCCGCCGCACAGCCCCTATCCTGTCGACACCGCAGCCGGAACCGGAGCCTCGCGTGACGCCGGAAGACATCCTCAGCGCCCTGATCGGGTTCCCCTCCGTGGTGGGGCAGCCCAACGCGGCCATTGCGGGCTGGATCGCGCAGTATCTCGGCGATCGCGGCGTCGAAGCGCAGCTCCTTCCCGGCCCCGAGGGCGACCGGGCGAATCTCTTCGCCACCATCGGCCCGCGTGACGTGCCCGGCCTCATCCTGTCCGGCCATATGGACGTCGTCCCGGCGCAGGAGCCGCAATGGAGCGCCGATCCCTTCCGGTTGCGCGCGGAGGGCGACAAGCTGTTCGGGCGCGGCACGAGCGACATGAAGGGCTTTCTCGCCGCGGCCCTCGCCATCGTCCCGGCCCTCGTCGCCCTGAAGCCCGGCCGGCCGATCCATCTCGCCTTCTCCTATGACGAGGAGGCCGGCTGCCGCGGCGTTCCCCATCTCATTGCCCGCCTGCCGTCGCTGTACGCCGTCCCCGCCGCGGCCGTGATCGGCGAGCCGAGCGGCCTGCGGCCGATCCTCGCCCATAAGGGCAAGGCCGCCGCGCGCGCCGAGATTCGGGGCCGGTCCGGCCATTCCTCCCGCCCCGATCTCGGCCTCAACGCGATCCACGCGATGGGGCGGATCGTCGCCGCCGCCGACGAGGCCGCCTCGAAGCTGCGGGGCGGCCCGCTCGATCCCGTCTTCGCGCCGCCCTATTCCACCATCCAGATCGGCACGATCCGTGGCGGCGACGCGCTGAACATCATCCCGGAGAGCTGTGTCGTCGAGATCGAGGCGCGCGCGATCGCCGGCGCCTCGCCGGCCGCGCTGCTCCAGCCGGTGCGCGAGGCGCTGGAAGACCTGCAGGCGGAGGGCTTCGCAACGAACTGGCTGCCGCTCGCCGGCTACCCCGCGCTGTCGCTCGCCGCCGACGCGCCGATCGCCCGGCTGATGGCCCGCATCACCGGAGAGGCTCCCCTCGCGGCGGTGAGCTACGGCACGGAGGCCGGTCTCTACCAGGCGGCGGGGATCGACGCGATCATCTGCGGACCGGGCGACATCGCCCGCGCCCACAAGCCCGACGAATACATCACGCGCGGCGAGCTCGCCGCCTGCGTCGGCATGCTCGAACGGCTCTGCGCGCAATTCGCGCAGGACACGCCCTGATCTCCCGGCCCGACGGAGCTCGCCTTGACCTTCCTTTTCAATTCGACCGAGCAGCGGGCGGGGGTGTTCGCCGCCCGTTTCGCCGAGGAACTGCCCGATATCCGCTTCATCAGAAGCAACGAGCCCCATGACCCCGCCGAGATCCGCTACCTGATCACCTGGACGGCGCCGGAGAACCTCCACCGCTACGTCAATCTGGAGATCCTGTTCTCGATCGGGGCCGGCATCGACCAGATGAACACGGACGGCCTGCCGGCCCACGTCCTCGTCGTGCGCATGGTCGAGGAAGGCATCACCCGGATGATGCAGGAATACGTCACGCTCGGCGTGCTCGCCCTGCACCGGCAATGGCCCGCCTATATCGCACAGCAGAAGGCGGCGCACTGGGCGCCCCATGATCTCGTCGCGGCTCCGGACAGGCGGATCGGCGTGCTCGGGCTGGGCATGATGGGATCGGCGGTGATCGAGCGCCTGAAGCCTTTCGGCTTCCCGATTTCGGGCTGGAGCCGCTCGCCACGAACGATCGACGGGATTCGCTGCCTTCACGGCCCGGAAGGCCTCGCCACCCTGCTCGCCGGGACCGACATCCTGGTCTGCCTGCTGCCGCTCACCCCGGAAACCACCGGCATCCTCGATGCGAAGCTCTTTGCGCAGCTTCCCGCCGGGGCCGGCCTCGTGCATGTGGGCCGCGGCCAGCATCTCGACCATGCGGCCCTGCTCGATGCGCTCGACCGCGGCCATCTCTCCGCCGCCGTCCTCGACGTGACAGAGCCCGAGCCGCTGCCAGCCGACCACCGCCTGTGGAGCCACCCCAGGGTGATCCTGACGCCGCATATCGCCAGCAAGGTCGAGCCCGCCCCCGCCGCCCGGGCCGTCGTCGAGAACCTCCGCCGTCATCGCTCCGGCCTGCCGCCGGTCGGCCTCGTCGACCGCAGCCGCGGCTACTGAATCCCTTCACCCCGAACGAAAGGCCGTCCCATGTCGCTCCTCATCAAGCTCGACCTCGCTCCCACCAGCGAGCCCAGGCACTCCAAGGCCGCCCCGGACCGCCTCGTCTCCGGCGATCCCTCGTTCAAGACCTGGGCGCAGGACCAGTCCCGCGGCGAGCCCGTGCGCACCGGCGTCTGGGAAGCGACGCCCGGCGAAACCCGCTCGATCAAGGGCGAGACGGTGGAATTCTGCTACATCCTCTCGGGCGTCGTGGAGCTGACCGAGGAAGGCCAGCCGCCGCGCACCTTCCGCGCCGGCGACAGCTTCGTGATGAAGCCCGGCTTCGTCGGCGTCTGGAAAACGATCGAGACCGTCCGCAAGATCTACGTCATCGTCGGCTGAGGCAGGCGCCGAAGAATCGGCCGCCCGGGCCCCTGCAAACAGGATTTCCGGTCGGCCGAACGGCCCTCGCAGGCGCAAATGTCGGGCCGGGCCGGACTAGGCTCGGGGCGACCACCATCCGGAGACGCGCCCTTGTCGCTGAGTTTCGATCCCGCTTCGGTCACGCTCCCGCGCGGCCATTTCATCGCCGGCGAATGGGTCGACGCCAGGGATGGCATCGACCTGCATCGCCCCTCCGACGCGGTCGCCTTCGCCGCCTGCCCGATCGCCGATGCGGGCCTCGTCGACCGTGCCGTGGCCGCCGCGAAGACCGCGCTGGCACAGAGCGGCTGGGGCCGGCTGGCGCCGCGCGAGCGCGCCCGCGCGCTCCACCGCTGGGCCGATCTCATCGAGGCGGAGGCGGAGACGCTGGCGAGGCTGGAGGCCGTCGCCTCCACCCGGCCGATCTCAGAGCTCATGGCGGGCGACGTCCCCGTGACGGCCGAGCAGATCCGCTTCTTCGCCGAATTCGCCGACAAGGAAGGCGGCGATCTCGTCCCGACGGGGTCCGACAGCTTCGGCATGATCGCGACCGAGCCCTATGGCGTCGTCGGCGCCATCACGCCCTGGAACTTTCCGATCAACATGGCCGGCTGGAAGCTCGGCCCCGCGCTCGCCGCCGGCAACGCCGTCGTGCTGAAGCCCTCCGAGATGACCCCCTTCGCGACGCTCTACCTCGCGGAGCTGTCGGTTCGGGCCGGCCTGCCGGCTGGCCTGATCAACATCGTCCTCGGCGACGGGCGGACGACCGGCACCGCGATCACCGGCCACCCCGACATCGCCAAGGTCAGCTTCACCGGCTCCACCGCCGCCGGCGCGGCGATCATGGAGAACGTCGCCCGCACCGGCATCAAGCCGATGACGCTCGAGCTCGGGGGAAAAAGCCCGCAACTCGTCTTCGCCGACGCCGACCTCCCGCTCGCCGCCGCCGCCATCGCCCGCAGCATCCTCGGCAATGCCGGCCAGGCCTGCGTCGCGGGCTCGCGCCTGATCGTGGCGGAAAGCGTCGCGGAGGAGCTGGTCGGGCTCATCGTCGCGCGCATGAAGGAGGTCCGCCCCGGCCCGACCTGGGATGCGGCGAGCGCCTATTCGCCGATCATCTCCGAGCGCCAGATCGCCCGCATGGAGAGCATCATCGATGCGGCGGTGGCGCGCGGCGCCCGGCCCCGGCTCGGCGGCGAGCGCCTCGACCGTGCAGGCTATTTCTACGCGCCGACCGTGCTGGAGGGCGTCGACGCCGCCTCGCCGGCCGTGACCGAGGAGATCTTCGGCCCGGTCCTGACCGTCCAGACCTTCCGGGACGAAGAGGAAGGGCTCGGGCTCGCCGATCACCCGACCTACGGGCTCTGCGCCGGCCTCTACACGCGCGACCTGTCGCGAGCGCTGCGCGTGACCGGCCGCCTGCAGGCCGGCACGGTCTGGGTCAATCGCTATGGCCGCTCGCGCGACCACATCCTGCCGACAGGGGGCTACAAGCAGTCCGGCCTCGGCAAGGACCTCGGGCGCGAGGCCTATCTCGCCAACCGAAAGTCGAAGAGCGTCCTGATCGCCCTCTGAGGAGCCGATGCCGTCGGAGCGGATACCCTGTCCGCTCCGATGTCCGGCACGGAAGAAGAAAGGCGCCGGAGCTCGTCCGGCGCCTCCCAGTATGCAGCGACAGCTCTTTCGACCTACTGAATGCGGTCGAGCGCCTTGTAGTAGAGGCCGACCAGCGGCAGGAACCAGGGCTTGCCGAAATGGCCGGGCACGGCCGGCCAGGCCAGCCCTTCCAGCGGGTTGCGATTGGGGCGGCCGAGGATCGCATCGGCCATGATCATGCCGAGATGCGTCGACATCTGCGCGCCGTGGCCGGAATAGCCCATGGCGTACCAGACGCCGTCCTCGTAGCCCGCGCGGGGATAGCGATCCTTGGTCATGTCGACCAGCCCGCCCCAGCAATAGTCGATCTCGACATCCTTCAGCTGCGGGAAGATGTTTGCGAGGCTCGCACGCAGGATGGCGCCGCTCTTCGCGTCGGAGGTCTGGTCCGACGTGGCGGAGAAGCGCGCCCGCCCGCCGAAGATCAGTCGGTTGTCCGGGGACAGGCGGAAGTAGTTGCCGATATTGAGGGAGGTCACGGCCGTGCGGTTGCCGGGCATGGTCGCCGCGACTTCCGCCGCGCTCAGAGGCCGCGTCGCGATCAGGAAGCTGCCGACCGCAATGATCCGGCGCCGGAACCAGGAGAAGGGCCCGGAGGTGTAGGCCCCCGTCGCCACCAGCACGTCCTTGGCCGAGACGCTTCCGCGCGGCGTCTGGAGGACATGCCGTCCCCCGTCCTGCCGGCGCTCGGTGACGGGCGCATGCTCGTGGATCACCGCGCCGTGCCGGACGGCGGCCGCTGCCAGCCCGGTCACGAAGCGGCCCATATGCATCATGGCGCTCTTCTTCGAGAGCATCGCGCCATAGAACGAGTCCGAGCCGATCTCGCCCGCGAGTTCGGCACGGCTCAGCATCGCCGTATCGGGATCGGCCTCGCGATGCAGCACCTCGAAATTGCGGGTGAGCCCGGCGACATGCTCCGGCTTGGAGGCGAGCTTGAGCTTGCCCGCGCGCCGGAAGGAGCAGTCGATGCCCTCTTCCGCCACGATCCGCTCGATCGTATCGACCGAATCGTCGAAGGCCTTGTAGAGCGCCAGCGCGCGCTCGGGCCCCAGCGCCGCCTTGGCCGCGATGAAGCTGTGGGCCAGCCCATTGTTGAGGTGGCCGCCATTGCGGCCGGATGCTCCATAGCCGACGCTTTCCGCTTCCAGCACGACGACCCGGGCGCCGGCCATGGCGAGCTGCCGCGCGGCCGCGAGACCGGTGAAGCCGCCGCCGACGATGGCGACGTCATAGGTGCCCTCGACCGGCCCCTCGGCGGCGCCGGTGAATGTGCTGGCCGTGTCGTGCCAATAGGATTTGAACTGCATCGGCCCCGGCCTCAGAGCCCGAACACGCCGGGCAGGCCCGAGATGTCCTTGATCTCGGTGTAGCCGTAATAGGGGTTCGCCGGCTCGTGCCCGCGATTGACCCAGACCTTGTTCTTGATGCCGAGGTCATGCGCCGTCATCAGGTCGTAGCGGAACGAGGACGAGACGTGGCAGACGTCCTCCGGCCCGCAGCCCAGCATGTCGAACATGTATTCGAAGCCCTTCATGCGCGGCTTGTAGGATCGCGCCTGCTCGGCCGTGTAGACGGCATGGAAGGGCGCGCCGAGCCGGGCGACATTGTGCGGGATCTGGTCGTTGTCGGCATTGGAGAGAATGACGAGCGGGATTTCCTTGGCGACCTTGGCGAGGCCTTCCGGAACGTCCGCATGCGGCCCCCAGGTCGGGACCTGCTCGTACACCCAGCGCGCATCCTCGGGGCGGAAGGCGACACCGTTCCGGCGACAGGTCCGCTCCAGCGAGTTGTAGACGACCTCTTCATAGGGCTTCCAGTCGCCGAGGATCTCGTCGAGGCGATAGGCCGAGAAATTCGTGATGAACGTCCGCATCGCAGGCTCGTCCAGCTTGTCGCCGTAAAGGGCGCGCGCGGCCTTATCCATCGCGAAGTAGATCAGCGTGCCGTGGCAGTCGAAGGTCACGAATTTGGGCTTGAAGACGGTCATCCGCGGAGATCCCCTGTGGCGAAACGGTTGTGTCCGTTGCCGGGATCATAGCCGGCGCCCGAACGGCGCGAGCACCGCATTGCCCGCGGCGCGAAGCACAAACTGCCGTCCGCCCACGAGGCTATGGCAGACAGTTGCGCCCGCGGCGCGGCCGAGGCGCGCCATGCCCGGCCGTTCCCGGCGCTGCCGGGCCGGCCGTGGCATTCCGTGCGGTCGCCATGCGTTCCTACGGTCGAAGATGTCGCCCGGCGCCCGTCCTCAGGAGCAACTGCGCCGGCACACGCCCTATCCATGGATACAACGGATGAGGCGCGAAGCATCATGCACCAGGACACGATCGAACTCGTCGCCTTCGACGAAAGCCATCTCGACGGCGCCGTCCTGCTGTCGCGGGAGGCGGGCTGGCCGCACCGGCGCGAGGATTGGGCGCTGGTCCTTTCCCTCAGCCAGGGCTTCGTCGCGCTTCAGGGCGACACCGTTGTCGGCACCACGATGCTGACCCCCTTCGGGGACGATTGCGCGAGCATCAACATGGTGATCGTCGCGGCCGGCATGCGCGGGCGCGGCCTCGGGCGGAAGCTGATGGATGCCGCCCTGCAGGCCTGCGGCATGCGCGAATGCCGCCTCACCGCGACCGCGGACGGCCTGCCCCTCTATGAGAAGCTGGGCTTCGAAGCCACCCACGAGATCCGTCAGCATCAGGGCGTTGCCGCATTGCTGCCGGAGGACGAGGCGAGCGACGCGATCGAACTGGATTGGGCCGGGCCGGAGAACCTCCCCGCGGTGGCGGCGCTCGATCTGCAGGCGCTTGGGTTGGACCGCCGGCCTCTGCTGAGGCTCCTGGCCGAGGCCGGGCGCATGGTCATCCTCCGCGAGGCCGGCGAGATCGTCGGCTATGCCGCGATGCGCCCGTTCGGCCGCGGTTGGGTACTCGGCCCGGTCGTCGCGAGCACCCTGGAGCAGGCGCAGGACCTCCTGAAGGTCCTCATCGCCAGCCGGCCCGGCGCCTTCCTGCGCGTCGACACGGCCGAATGGCGGCAGCTTTCGCCATGGCTTTCCGCGCGCGGCCTCGCCGGCGTCGGCGGCGGCGTCGCCATGCGCCGCAACGCGACGGGCCGCCGGCCGCCCGGCCCCGCCAAACCCTTCGCTCTCGCCAGTCAGGCGCTCGGATAAGCTGGAGAACCGCCATGTTGAGCAATTCCCTGATCGAACTCGATCGCGAACACTGGATTCACCCGGTCGCCTCCTATCGCGGCCATGAGAAGGCCGGGGTGCGCGTGCTGCGCTCCGCCAAGGGCGCGACCGTCACCGATGCGTCCGGCAAGCAGCTCATCGACGGCTTCGCCGGGCTGTGGTGCGTCAACGCGGGCTACGGCCATGAGAGCATCGTCGAGGCCGCGGCGAACCAGATGCGAGAACTCGCCTATGCGACGGGGTATTTCGGCCTCGGCTCCGAGCCCGCGATCCGGCTCGCCGCCGAACTCGCCGAGCGTTCGCCGGGCGATCTCAACCGGGTCTACTTCACCCTCGGGGGCTCCGACGCCGTCGACAGCACGGTCCGCTTCATCCGCTACTACCAGCAGGCCCGCGGCAAGCCGCAGAAGGACCAGTTCATCTCGATCGAGCAGGGCTATCACGGCTCCTCGACCGTCGGCGCCGGCCTGACCGCCCTGCCCGCCTTCCATGCCGGGTTCGGCGTGCCCTATGACTGGCAGCACAAGATTCCGTCGCACTACACCTACCGCAACCCGGTCGGCTCCGCCCCGGACGCCGTCATCGCCGCCTCGCTGGCGGCGCTTCGGGCCAAGGTCGAGGCCGTCGGCGGCGCCGAGCGTGTCGCGGCCTTCTATTGCGAGCCGATCCAGGGCTCCGGCGGCGTGCTCGTTCCGCCGCCGGGCTGGGTCAAGGCGATGCGCGAGCTCTGCCGCGAGCTCGACATCCTGTTCGTCGCCGACGAGGTCATCACCGGCTTCGGCCGCACCGGCCCGCTCTTCGCCTGCGCCGACGAGGACATCGTCCCCGACCTGATGACCGTCGCGAAGGGGCTGACCTCGGGCTATGTGCCGATGGGCGCGGTGCTGATGTCGCAGAAGGTGTACGACGTCATCGCGGACGGCGCGGGCGCGGCGGCGGTGGGGCACGGCTACACCTATTCCGCCCATCCGGTCAGCGCGGCGGTCGGCCTGGAAGTCCTGCGTCTCTACGAGACCGGCCTGCTCGACAACGGCCGCAAGGCCGGCGCACGCCTGATGGCGGGCCTCGAAGGCCTGAGCGACCACCCCCTCGTCGGCGAAGTGCGCGGCCGTGGCATGCTGGCCGCGGTCGAGCTGGTGACCGACAAGGCGAAGAAGACGCCGCTGCCCGCGGCCGCCGCCCCGGCCCAGCGCGTGTTCGATCGTGCCTGGGACAAGGGGCTGGTCATTCGCGCCTTCGGCAACGGCGTGCTGGGCTACGCCCCGCCCCTGTGCTGCACCGATGCCGAGATCGACGCGATCGTCGAACGGACCCGCGCCACGCTCGACGAGACGCTGGCCGACCCGGATGTCCGCGCCGCGATGGCGTGACGCCACGATCCACGCTGAGGCGGAGCGGACGCAGGGCCCCCCTCGCCGCTCCGCGCAGCCGAGATTCCGCTGCGGCTGCGAATTCGGAATTTTGTGCCGCGCGGTTTTCGACATTCAGCGTATCCGGCGAGCCGGAAGTGGGAAACTGAGTCATGGCCGACGGAGATCGGCCGGGGAACAGAGCGCAACCGTCCCGACCAGCGGCCGAGCAGACCGGTGACGAAGCGACCGCGCTCGCTGACGACCACGGATTCCCGCCTGCGAACGGCGGAGGAAGCGGAGAGGCGATGGCTAAGGGTTTCGGCGATTTCCGCTATATGACATTCGACGTCGTCGGCACGCTGATCGACTTCGAAGGCGGCCTCGTCGACTGCCTGGCCGCCATCGCACGCGAGGCCGGCGTTCCCTTCGATGGCGAGCACGCCCTGGGCCTCTACCGGGCGGCGCGCTACATGCCCGACGTCCAGCGTTTCCCGGACGATCTCGTCCGCGTCTACGGCGTGATCGCGCCGAAGCTCGGCCTTCCGGCCGGCCAGGACCGTGCGCAGCGGCTGCGCGACTCCGTCGAGAGCTGGCGCCCCTTCCCCGACAGCGCCGATGCGCTGGCCCGCCTGGCGAAGCGCTACAGGCTGATCGCGATGACCAACGCCCAGCGCTGGGCTTTCGAGCATTTCGCCCGCGCGCTCGGCAACCCGTTCTACGCCGGCTTCACCGTCGACGACACCGGCACCGAAAAGCCGGACCCCGCCTTCTTCGAGCAGGTCTTCGCCTTCGTCGAGAAGGATGGCGGCTCGCGCGGGCAGATCCTCCATGTCGCGCAGAGCCAGTATCACGACATCGGAATCTCGCGGAAGCTCGGCCTGACTAATTGCTGGATCCAGCGACGCCACGCCCAGCCCGGCTATGGCGGCACGATCGAGCCGGAACGCTTCACGGAACCCGACTTCCACCTGACCTCGATGGCCGCGCTCGCCGACGCCGTCGAGACCAGCCCGGTGGCCTGAAGGAACCCGCAACGAAGAAGCCCAACGTCGACACAACGGCGCATATTCAGAACAGGGGAACGAGCATGACCGACAAGATTTCTTCCAGCTGG
Source organism: Chelatococcus sp. (assembly GCA_003248805.1). Taxonomy (GTDB): domain Bacteria; phylum Pseudomonadota; class Alphaproteobacteria; order Rhizobiales; family Beijerinckiaceae; genus Allobosea. The sequence goes on from QFQY01000003.1 coordinate 38,654, forward strand.
ACCAGCGCCGACGACGCCATCGTCGAGAATGCCATCCGCCGCGGCGCCAGCCGCCGCGATCTCCTGCAGATGCTGATGGCCGGCGGCCTCGCCGCTTCCGCCAGCAGCCTCGTGCTGGCACGGGCGACCTCCGCCCTCGCCGCGACCCCGGTCAAGGGCGGCAACCTGAAGGCTGCCGGCTGGTCCTCCTCGACCGCCGACACGCTCGATCCGGCCAAGGCCTCGCTGTCGACGGACTATGTCCGCTGCTGCGCCTTCTACAACCGCCTGACCTTCCTCGACGGCAACGGCACGCTGCAGATGGAGCTCGCCGACAAGTTCGAGACCAAGGACGCCAAGGTCTGGACCGTCACGCTCAAGAAGGGCGTCACCTTCCATGACGGCAAGCCGCTGACCTCCGCCGACGTCATCTACTCGCTGAAGCGCCATCTCGACCCGGCCGTCGGCTCGAAGTCGAACTCGCTCGCCAAGCAGATGACCGAGTTCAAGGCCGTCGATCCCCTGACCGTCGAGATCACGCTCGCGGCGCCGAACGGCGACCTGCCGACGATTCTCTCGACGCATCACTTCATGATCATCGCCGACGGGACGACGAACTTCGCTAAGGCGAACGGCACCGGCGCCTTCGTCTGCGAATCCTTCGAGCCCGGCGTGCGCTCCATCGCCGTCAAGAACAAGAACTACTTCAAGCCCGGCGGCGCGAACCTCGACTCCTTCGAGTTCTTCGCGATCACCGACGACACCGCGCGCGTCAATGCGCTGCTCTCCGGCGACATCCAGCTCGCCGCCGCGATCAATCCGCGCTCGATGCGCCTGGTCGAGAGCCAGCCCGGCGTCGTGCTGTCGAAGACGACGACCGGCAACTACACGAACCTCAACATGCGGCTGGACATGGCGCCCGGCAACAAGGCCGATTTCGTGGAGGGGATGAAATACCTGCTCAACCGCGAGCAGATCCAGAAATCGGCGCTGCGTGGCCTCGCCGAGATCGCCAACGACCAGCCGATCCCGCCGATGAACCGGTATCACAACAAGGATCTGAAGCCGAAAGCGTTCGATCCCGAGCGGGCCAAGTCCCTCTTCCAGAAGGCCGGCCTTCTCGGCCAGTCGATCCCGATCGTCGCCTCGGATGCCGCCGGCTCCTCGGTCGACATGGCCGTGCTCGTCCAGCAGGCCGGCAACGCGATCGGCATGAAGTTCGACATCCAGCGCGTCCCGTCGGACGGCTATTGGTCGAACTACTGGCTGAAGGCCCCGGTCCATTTCGGCAACATCAACCCGCGGCCGACGCCGGACATCCTGTTCTCGCTGCTCTACGCCTCCACGGCGCCGTGGAACGAGAGCCAGTACAAGTCCGAGAAGTTCGACCGCATGCTGCTCGAGGCGCGCGGCTCGCTCGACGAGACCAAGCGCAAGCAGATCTACGACGAGATGCAGGTGATGGTCGCTAACGAGGCCGGCACCGCGATCCCGGTCTACATCTCCAACGTCGACGCGATCTCGAACAAGCTCAAGGGCCTGCTCCCGAACCCGCTCGGCGGGATGATGGGCTACGCCTTCGCCGAGTACGTCTGGCTCGAAGGCTAAGGCCCGGCTTCTGCGCGGGCCGGGCGCGTGCGCCCGGCCCGCATTTCGTGTCACACTCCGGTCGGAGGTGTCAGCTGCGGGAGCGTCGATGAACCTTCACCTGTTGTCCCTGCTGGGCGGACGGCTGCTCGTCGCATTGCTGACGCTGCTGATCGTCTCCTTCGTGGTGTTCTGCGCCACCCAGATCCTGCCCGGCGACGTGGCGGAGGTGCTGCTCGGCCAGGCGGCGACGCCGGAGGCCGTGGCGGGCTTGCGCGCGGCGATGCATCTCAACGATCCCGCGATCCTGCGCTTCTTCCGCTGGCTCGGCGGGATGCTGACGGGCGATCTCGGCATTTCCTACGCCAACAACCGGCCGATCGCGGACCTCGTCGCCGGCCGCCTGGGCAATTCGCTCCAGCTCGCGGCGGCGACGGCGCTGTTCTCGGTGCCGATCGCGCTCGCGCTCGGCATCACCGCGGCGATGCTGCGGGGCTCGCTCTACGACCGCTCGGTGACGATGGCAACGATCACGGTGATCTCGGTGCCGGAGTTCATGATCGCGACCGCCGGCGTGCTGATCTTCGCGGTCTGGCTGAAATGGCTGCCCGCGCTCTCCTTCGCCCGCAACGTCACCTCCTTCGGCGAGATGCTGCGGATCTACGCCATGCCGGTCTTCACCCTGAGCTTCGTCATCTCGGCACAGATGATCCGCATGTCGCGCGCCGCCGTCGTCGAGGCGCTCAACACGCCCTATGTCGAAATGGCGCAGCTGAAGGGCGCCTCCCGCACGCGGGTGGTTCTGCGCCACGCGCTGCCCAACGCGCTCGGGCCGATCGTCAACGCCGTCGCCCTCTCGCTCTCCTACCTGCTGGGCGGCGTCATCATCGTCGAGACGATCTTCAACTATCCGGGCATCGCCAAGCTGATGGTCGACGCGGTGGCGACCCGCGACCTGCCGCTCATCCAGAGCTGCGCGATGATCTTCTGCGTCGTCTATCTGCTCCTGATCACGACGGCGGATGTCATCGCCATCCTGTCGAACCCGAAATTGCGCTGACCATGGCCATCGACGCCGCAGACACCACCCCCCTCGCCCCGCGCCGATCCGGCTATCGGTTCAACCTGACCGGCTGGATCAGCCTCGTCGTCATCCTCGCCTGGGCGGCGATCGCGATCCTCGCGCCCTATGTCACGCCCTACGGCATCAGCGACATCGTCGACTCCGACTATTTCGGCCCGATGAGCCTGCAGTTTCCGCTCGGGACGGATTATCTCGGCCGCGACATGCTTTCGCGCATCATGTTCGGCGCGCGCTACACCGTCGGCATCTCGCTGGCGGCCACGCTGATCGCCTGCACCGTCGGCGTCACGCTCGGCATGGCGGCCGCCGTCAGCGGCGGCTGGTTCGACACCGTGCTGAGCCGCTTCGTCGACGCGCTGAGCTCCATTCCGAGCAAGCTCTTCAGCCTCGTGGTCGTCGCCGGCGTCGGCTCCTCGATTCCCGCGCTGATCCTGACGCTGGGCGTGATCTACACGCCCGGCTCCTATCGCTTCGCCCGGGCGCTCGCGGTCAACGTCAACACCACGGACTTCGTCACCGTGGCGCGCATCCGCGGCGAGAGGCTGAGCTACCTGATCCGTGCCGAGATCCTGCCCAACATCATCGGGCCGGTCCTCGCCGATGTCGGCCTGCGTTTCGTCTTCATCGTGCTGCTGCTCTCGGGCCTGTCCTTCCTCGGCCTCGGCGTGCAGCCGCCGGAGGCGGACTGGGGCTCGCTGGTGCGCGAGAACATCGGCGGCCTGCCCTTCGGCGCGCCGGCCGTGATGGCCCCCTCCTTCGCCATCGCCAGCCTGACGATCGCGGTCAACATGCTGATCGACAACCTGCCGCAGAAGATCCGCGACCGGAGCGAATGATGAGCCCTCTCGTCGAAATCCGGGACCTCGAGGTCGAGGCGACCACAGATGCCGGGCGCCGCGTCGAGATCATCAAGGGCGTGAGCTTCGAGATCGCGCCCGGCGAGATCGTCGCGCTGATCGGAGAGAGCGGCTCGGGCAAGACCACGATCGCGCTGACCCTGCTCGGCTACACCCGCAGCGGCTGCCGCATCACCGGCGGCAGCGTTCGCGTCGACGGCCGCGACATGGCCGCCCTGCCCGACAAGGAGCGGGCGAAGGTCCGCGGCGTCACCGTCTCCTATGTGCCGCAGAGCGCGGCCGCCGCCTTCAACCCGGCGCAGCGGATCATGGAGCAGGTGATCGAGATCACCCGCATCCACGAGCTGATGCCGCGTGCTCAGGCCGAGGCCAGGGCGGTGGAGCTGTTCCGCGCGCTGTCCCTGCCCTCGCCCGAGACGATCGGCGGGCGCTATCCGCACCAGGTGTCGGGCGGCCAGCTCCAGCGCCTCTCGGCGGCCATGGCCCTGATCGGCGATCCGAAGGTCGTAATCTTCGACGAGCCGACGACGGCGCTCGACGTCACCACCCAGATCGAGGTGCTGCGCGCCTTCAAATCGGTGATGCGTCAGGGCCGAATGGCCGGCGTCTACGTCTCGCACGACCTGGCCGTCGTCGCCCAGATCGCCGACCGCATCGTCGTCCTCAAGGGGGGCGTCATCCAGGAGATCGGCACCACGGCGCAGATCCTGTCGGCGCCGACGCACCCCTACACGCAGGAACTGCTGGCGGCCTTCGCCCCGCCGGGGCGCGTGCCCGCGCAAGCCGCGAGCCCGGAAGACGCGTCCCCGCGCCCCGTGCTGGAACTCGCCTCGGTCAGCGCCGGCTACGGCAAGCCGCAGGCGGACGGCTCCCCGCTGATCCTGGCGGTCGACAAGGTCAGCTTCAGGCTCGAGCGCGGGCGCAATCTCGGCATCATCGGCGAATCCGGTTGCGGGAAGTCGACGCTGGCCCGCTGCATCGCCGGCATCATCCCGCCCTCCTCCGGCACGATCGCCTTCGACGGCGTGGCGATGGCGCCGCGCGCGCAGGACCGAAGCGCCGACGAGTTGCGCAAGCTCCAGATCGTGTTCCAGTCGGCCGATACCGCGCTCAACCCGGCCAGGTCGATCGAGGACATCCTGGGCCGCCCCCTCGCCTTCTATCACGGCCTGCGCGGCGCCGCCCGCGACGCGCGCATCGACCGGCTGCTCGAACTGGTGCATCTGCCCCGCGCCCTGAAGCACCGGCTGCCGGGCGAATTGTCCGGCGGGCAGAAGCAGCGGGTGAACCTCGCGCGCGCGCTCGCGGCCGACCCGGAGCTGATCCTATGCGACGAGATCACCTCCGCGCTGGACACCGTGGTGGCCGCCGCCATCATCCAGTTGCTGAAGGACCTGCAGCGCGAGCTCGGCCTGTCCTACCTCTTCATCAGCCACGACCTGACGACCGTGCAGGCGATCTGCGACGAGGTCGCGGTCATGTATCGCGGCGTCAAGGTCGAGCAGTTGCCCGCGGACCGGGTCGGCAGCGCCGCCGGCCACCCCTATTCGCGCCTGCTCATGTCGTCGGTGCCCAAGCTCGATCCGGCCTGGCTCGACAAGCTCGAGCGCGACCCGGAGCTCGTCGCCGCCTTCGCGAAGCGCTGAGCCGCTCAGCTCGTGACCGTGGTCGGGAACAGGCTGGTGAGCGGCATATGCGGCTTCACGATCGGTGACTTCAGCACGACGAAGCTGAAATACTTGTCGATGCCGATGTCGAGGTCGATCAGCCGCTCCATCAGGGTCTGGTATTCGATGATCCCGCTGGTGACGAATTTGACGAGATAGTCGTAGCCGCCCGAGACCAGATGGCACTCGATCACCTGGTCGAGCTTCTCGATGGCGGCGAGGAAGCGCGCGAAATCGATCTGCCGGTGATTCTTCAGCGTCACCTCGGTGAAGACCGTCAGGGTCTGGCCCAGCTTGCCGATATTGATGCGGGCGGAATAGCCGGTGATGTAGCCGTCCTGCTGCAGCTTCTTGACCCGCATCAGGCACGGGCTCGGCGACAGATTCACCAGCTCGGCCAGCTCGACATTGGTGATCCGGCCGTTCTTCTGGAGTTCGGAAAGAATCTTGATGTCGATCTGGTCAAGCTTCATGGAATCCACCTCGATCGACCGATAACCGCGCCGACAGCAGATCATGCCGCGGTCGATGCGCTGTGTCTAACAGGCTTCCGGCGCAGGCTATGGCAGAATCGACCCTCCGAAACCGAAGGAAATGCCGTCGCGATCCGATCTGCGGTGCACATGCCCGCCGGCCGCCCGATAGTCTCGCCTCCGCAAGGAGACCGTGATGCCGGCCCCACTGTTCGAGATCGAAACCAGCGCCGCTTTGCCCGAGAGCGCCGATGTCGTCGTCATCGGCGGCGGCATCGTCGGGACCAGCACGGCCTATTATCTGGCGCGCCGTGGCGTAAAGGTCGCCCTCGTCGAGAAGGGGCGCATCGGAGCCGAGCAGTCGAGCCGCAACTGGGGCTGGTGCCGTCAGCAGAACCGCGATGCGCGCGAGCTGCCGATGGCGACCGAAAGTCTCGCCCTGTGGGATCGCCTGGCGGGCGAGATCGGGGAGGATCTCGGCTTCCGTCGCTGCGGCCTGCTCTATCTGAGCGATGACGAGGCACAGCTCGCCGCCTGGGCGAAATGGCGCGACTTCGCGGTCGGCGCGGGGGTCGTCACCCATATGCTCTCGCCCGACGCGGCCTCGGCCCGTGGCGGCGCCACCGGCAAGCGCTGGAAGGGCGGCGTGTTCTCGCCGACCGACGGCACCGCCGACCCCGCCCGCGCCGCGCCGGTGATCGCGCGCGGCATTCTTAAGGCCGGCGGCAGCGTGCATCAGTTCTGTGCCGCGCGCGGCCTCGAGACCGCGGGCGGCCGCGTCTCCGGCGTCGTGACCGAGAAGGGCACGATCCGCACCGCGACGGTGATCCACGCCGGCGGCGCCTGGGCCTCCTCCTTCCTCAACCAGTACGGCATCCGCTTTCCGCAATCCTCGGTGCGGTCGTCCATCCTGTCGGTCGCGCCGGGCGCGACCGGCCTGCCGGACGCGCTGCACACGACCGAGGTCTCGGTGACGCGGCGCAGCGACGGCGGCTACACGCTGGCGATCAGCGGGGGCGCCCGCGTCGATCCCACGCCTCAGCAACTGCGATTCGCCCGCCAGTTCGTGCCGATGTTCCTGCGGCGCTGGCGCAACCTCGCCATCGGCGGGCTCGAAGGCTGGAGGTCGGGCCACGAGACGCTGGCCCGCTGGCGGCTGGATGCGCCGACGCCGATGGAAGCCGTCCGCATCCTCGACCCGACGCCCGATGCGCGCCAGGTCGCCGAGACCCATCGGCGTGCCCAGCGCCTGCTGCCGGGCCTCGAATCCGTGCCGGTCGCGGCGCGCTGGGCCGGCTATATCGACTCGACGCCGGACGGCGTGCCCGCCATCGGCGAGCTCGCCGGCCTGCCCGGCTTCATCCTCGCGGCGGGGTTCAGCGGCCACGGCTTCGGGATCGGCCCCGGCGCCGGCCACATGATCGCGGACATCGTCACCGGCGCGAAGCCCATCGTCGATCCCGTGCCCTATCGGCCGGAGCGACTGCAGGGATCCGCCTTCGGCAAGGTGGCCGAATTCTAGAGGCCGCCTTTCCGCATCGGATCGCATAAGTCGGCCTTATGGGTCCGACACGAATCCGTCTTGTCGCCCGCTCCTGCGGGTACGGATGGTGCATGGCCCGGCCGACACAACCGGGCGACGACGAAGTGAACAGGGGAATGGGATGATCGGGTTCAGAACAACGATTGCCGCGCTCGGCATGATGGTCGCGGCGGCCACCGCCCAGGCCCAGACGGTCTACAAGGTGGGCTCGACGCCGACGGGAACGCCCTTCACCTTCCTCGACGCGAAGACCAACACCATCCAGGGCATGATGGTCGACGTGATCGAGGAGATCGGCAAGGACGCCGGCTTCAAGGTCGAGATCCAGCCGATGCAGTTCTCGGCGCTGATCGCCGCGCTGACCTCCGGCAAGATCGACATCATCTCGGCCGCCATGTACGGCTCGCCCGAGCGCGCCAAGGTCGTCGACTTCAGCCAGGACGTCTACGCCTATGGCGAAGGTCTCGTCGTCGCGGCAAAGGACGAGAAGAACTATGTCGGCTTCGACGATCTCAAGGGCAAGAAGGTCGGCGGCCAGATCGGCACGCGCTACATCGACGCCCTGAAGGCTTCCGGCGCGCCGTCCGAGGTCAACGCCTATGACAGCCTGCCGGATATCCTGCGCGACGTGTCCAACGGCCGCCTCGACGCCGGCATCGGCGACTATCCGATCCTGGCCTACAACCTGGCGCAGGGCCGCTTCCCGCAGCTGCGGCTGGTCAAGTCCTACAAGCCTTCCGTGCCGGGCCCGATCAACATCGCCGTCAAGCAGGGCAATGCCGAGTTGCTGGCGAAGATCAACACCAGCCTGGCGAAGATGAAGAAGGATGGCCGCTTCGATGCGATCCTGACGAAGTGGGGCCTCTGAGCTTCACATATCCGATCATGAGCCATTTTCTCAGCCAGGTTCCGACCTTCCTGCCGATCCTGATGCAGGGCGTCTACCTCACCCTGCTGGTCACGCTCGGCGCTTTCGTCCTCGCGACGGTGCTGGGCCTGGTCTGGGCCTTCATGCGGGTGAGCGGCATCGCGCCGCTCGCCTGGACGGCGCGCACGATCATCGTGGTCGTGCGCGGCATTCCCGGCATGGTCACGCTGTTCTACATCTATTTCGTCATGCCGGATCTCGGCCTGTCGCTGACGGCGGTCCAGGCGGCCATCATCGGCCTCGGCATCGCCTATTCGCCCTATATGGCGGAGGTGTTCCGCTCCGGCATCGAGGCGATCGACCGCGGGCAGACGGAAGCCGCGCTGTCGATCGGGATGGGCTGGGGGCTGATGATGCGGCGCGTCGTGCTGCCGCAGGCGATCCGCGTGGCGCTGCCGCCCTATGGCAGCACGATGGTGATGCTGCTGAAGGATTCCTCGCTCGCCTCGACGATCACGGTCGCGGAGCTGTCGCTGCAGGGCAAGCTCCTGGCCTCCTCGACCTTCGAGAACACCACGATCTTCACGCTCGTGGCGCTGATCTACCTCGCCATGAGCCTGCCGCTCACGGCGTTCAACGCCTGGCTCGAGCGCAGCATGAGGCAGGCCCGATGAGCATCATCGAACTGCGCAACGTGCGCAAATCCTTCGGCCCGCTCGAGGTGATCCACGACGTCTCCTTCTCGGTCGAGAAGGGCGAGGTCGTCTGCATCATCGGGCCGTCCGGCTCCGGAAAATCGACGCTCCTGCGCTGCATCAACGGCCTGGAGACCTATCAGGGCGGCGACATCGTCGTGCACGGCGAACGGGTCGACACCCGCTCGTCGACCATCCGGCAGGTGCGGACCCGCGTCGCCATGGTCTTCCAGCGCTTCAACCTGTTCCCGCACCGGACCGCGCTGGAAAACGTGGCGGAAGGCCCGATCTTCGTCAAGAACGAGCCGCGCCGGGAAGTGCTGGAGCGGTCGCGGGACCTGCTCGCCCGCGTCGGGCTCGGCGCCAAGATCGACGCCTATCCCGCCCAGCTCTCCGGCGGCCAGCAGCAGCGGGTCGCCATCGCCCGGGCGCTCGGCATGAAGCCGGACGCGATCCTGTTCGACGAGCCGACATCGGCTCTCGATCCCGAGCTGGTCGGTGAGGTCCTCGCCGTCATGCGCTCGCTCGCCGACGAGGGCATGACCATGGTGGTCGTGACCCACGAGATGGGCTTCGCCCGCGAGGTCGCCGACCGCGTGCTGTTCCTCGATGGCGGCCTCCTGGTCGAGCAGGGCCCGCCCGACGCCGTGCTGAGCCGGCCGCAGAACCCGCGCACGCAGGATTTCCTGCGGCGCATCCTGCCGTCGTGAGGGTCCCGGCATGGCTCGGCTGACAGGCCCGTTCTTCAGCGAAGACGCCGTCGACACGCCCTATTGGTGGGAGGCGGCGAGGCCTGCGGCGCAGGCTGCGCCCGAGCTGCCGGCGCAAAGCGAGGTGACCATCGTCGGCGCCGGTTTCACCGGGCTCAACGCCGCGCTCACCCTGGCGCGCGCCGGCAAGCAGGTCACCGTTCTGGACGCGGAAGCGCCCGGCTGGGGCGCGTCCTCCCGCAATGGCGGCATGCTCGGCCCCGGCTGGGCGACCTTCGACACCGCCATGGCCTATGGGCCGGCCAAGGCGCGCGCCATCGTCGAGGAGAGCTTTCTCGCCCTGCAGCACGTCAAGGACGTGGTGGCGCGCGAGGACATCGCCTGCGATCTCGCGGTGGTCGGCTATTTCCGGGGCGCGATGACGCCGCGCCTCTACGAGGCGATGGGACGCAATCTCGACCGCATCCGTCAGGTGATGCCCTGCGACGCCTATCTGGTTCCGCGGGCGGAACAGCACGGCGAGATCGGAACCGACCTCTACCATGGCGGCCTCGCCATCCCCGGCTATGCCGGCCTGCACCCGGCGCGCTATGTCGCGGGACTTGCCGATGCGGCCCGTCGCGCCGGCGCGACAGTCATCGGCGGCGCCCGCGTCACGGCGATCGCGCCGGCGGCGGGCGGCTTCACCCTGGCGGTCGGCCAGCGGCGCATCGCGACGAAGCAACTGCTCGTCGCGGCCAACGGCTATACCGGGGCGCTGCTGCCCTTCCTGCAGCGGCGGATCATCCCCATCCGCAGCGCGCTGATCGCGACAGGCCGGCTTCCGGCGGAGGTGATGGACCGGCTGATGCCGAAGCGGCGCATGCTGGCGGGCAGCCAGCGCGTCGTGACCTATTACCGCCCCTCGCCCGACGGCACCCGGATCCTGTTCGGCGGGCGCGTGCTCAAGGTCTCCGGCGAGAACGTCGCCCACGCCAACGCCGCGCATCTGCGCAAGCAGATGCTCCAGGTATTTCCCGAGCTGGAGCGGACACCGATCACGCATTACTGGCACGGCCAGACCGGCTTCACCTTCGACAAGCTGCCCCATCTCGGCGAGCAGGACGGCGTCTTCTACGCCTGCGGCTACAACGGCACCGGCATCGCGCGGGCGAGCTGGTTCGGCCACAGGATCGCGCAGCGCATGCTCGGGACGACGGACGCGCCGAGCGCCTATGCCGACCTGCCCTTCCGGACGCGGCCGCTCTATTTCGGCAAGCCCTGGTTCCTGCCGCTGGCCGTGCTCTTCTACGAAATGCGGGATCGCTGGGACCAGAGATAGGCAACGGCGAAATCCTCGCGTTCGAAGCTGGACATCGGCGCCACCGGCGGCGATGTCTGCGCGATCGCAGGCGATGGAACAACCGATGCGGGCGCGCCAACTCGAAGTCTTCTGCACGCTGATGCGCTGCGGCACCGTCACCGGCGCGGCGGCGATGCTGAACATCTCGCAGCCGGCCCTGAGCCAGATCCTGCTTCACACGGAGGACCAGCTCGGCTTCAAGCTGTTCAACCGCGTACGCGGCCGGCTGGTGCCGACGCAGGAGGCGGAGGAGCTCTACTCCCAGGCCGAGCACATCTTCGGCGAGCTCGATGCGCTGCGGCGCAGGACCGTGGACATGCGGCACGGGCGCACCGGCCTCGTCCGGCTCGCCGCCTCGGCCCCGCCCTCCATGTCGATCGTGCCGCGTGCGCTGACCGCCTTTCGGGAAGCCCATCCCGAGATCGTCGTGCGCTCGCTGATCGCCTCGCAGACCTCCATCGTCGAGATGCTGCGCAATGGCGAGGTGTCCCTCGGCATCGCCATGAACAACCTGCCGCATGCCGGCATCCATGCCGAGACGGTCGGGCGCGCCACCCTGGTCTGCGCCGTCGCGGCCGGACACAGGCTGGCCGCGCTCGACCGCGTCCGCTTCGCCGACATCCGTGACGAGACGCTGATCTCCTACCGCGCGGACACGTTGCCGGGTCGCCTGCTCGCCGCCTCGGCCGAGGCCGACGATGTCGCCTATCAACCCTCCATCGAGATCGACCTTTCGATCACGGCCCTGCCCTATGTGCGCGACGGGCTCGGCATCGCCATCGTCGACAGCCTCCTGCCCTGGGAGCAGTTCGGCGGCGTCGTCACCCGGCCTTTCGAGCCCCGGATCGAGGTGCCGATCGCGATCCTGACCAGCAACGACCGGCCGCTCTCGGCCAGCCACGAGCTGATGCGCGACTGCCTGCGGACCGCCTGCCGGGATCTCGGCCGCCCCTCGGGCGGCTGAGCACGCACGGCTTCGGTTTCGGCCGGTTTTACATGGAAACGCGAGTCATCCCGGACAAGCTGCGGAGCAGCGCCGCTCCGGGATCCATCGTAGAACTCCGGAGCCCTACGATGGATCCCGGGGCAAGCCCGGGATGACGACGTGGTTCGTTGCAAAATCAGCGTTCGCCAGAGCATCGGCCCGAAAAGTGGAGCGCGGTTTTCGGGAAAAGCCGATACAAGATCAAAGAGTTAGAGTATCGGACTGAATACGATACTCAGTCCGATACTCTAACCGTCTCATCCTGAAGCAGGGCGACGATCGGGGCCGGCCTGACCGGCGCCTGTCCGCGCAACCGGCCCGCTCCGGCCGCGCAGGCATGCCCGGCGCGGCCCGCCACGATCTCCGCAGCCGCCAATTCGCAATACCGCCCCTGGCAGCGCCCCATCCCGGCGCGCCCGAGCGATTTGGCGCGATTGACCTCGCCGCCGCCGAAATCGACCGTCCGGCGCAGTTCGCCGGCCGTCACGCCTTCGCAGCGGCAGATCACGGTCTCGTCCGGCAAGCCGGCGGCCGTCTCGGCCGGCCAGGGAAAGGCCTGCGCGACCCCGCGCGCGAAGCGGTCGAACCGGGCCAGCCGGCGCTTCTCCGCCGTGACATCGGGCGTCTCGAGGCCGAGATCCTGCAGGCAGGCCGCCGCCGCGAGCCGTCCCGCGACCTCGGCCCCGTCCGCACCGAGAATCCGCAGGCCGTCGCCTGCGAGATAGACGCCACGGCCTGCCCGACCCATCGCATCGGCCTGCGGCAGCCATTGCCGCCAGGTCTCGTCATAGGCGAAGTCGCAGCCCGCGAGATCCGCGAGGCGGGTCTCCGCCCGCAGATGCCAGCCGAGGCCGACCGCGTCGCAAACCGTGCGCCGGCTGCGGCCCGCGCCGTCGCGCCAGAGCATGGCGACCGGGCCGCGCGCATCCGCCTCGATCCGGTCGAGCCGGACACCGGCATGATAGAGGCCTCCGAGGCGCCGGCGCATCGCGAGCCCCCGCAGCGCGAAGAGCGGCCTGGCCGCGAGGCCTGAGAAGCCCCGCAACTGCTGGCGCATGGGGGCGGTGTCCAGCACCGCCGCGACCTGCCCTCCCGCCTTCAGGAGCTGGACCGCGAGCAGGGTGAGCAGCGGGCCCGAACCGGCCAGCACGATGCGCCGCCCCAGCGCGGCCCCTTGTGCCTTCAGCGCGATCTGCATGGCGCCGAGCCCATAGACACCGGCGTTCTCCCAGCCCGGCACGGGCAGGACGCGATCCATCGCTCCGGTCGCGAGGATCAGCCGATCATGCGAAACCCAGCGCGACCCCGCCCCGTCGAGGAGCTGCAGCCGCCCGTCCGCGATGGCGACGACGGAGCTGCGGGAATGGTGGACGACGCGGCCTGCCGCGACCATGGCGTCGAAGCTGCGATGCAGCGCGACCGCCTTCGCGGCCTCCGAGCCGTAGAGGGCCTCGGGCGGCCGCGTGAAGCCCTGCGGCGGCCGGCGATAGATCTGGCCGCCGGCTCGCTCGCCCTCGTCGATCACGATGGGCGTCAGCCCCCCGGCGACGAGCGTCTCGGCGGCGCGAATGCCCGCCGGCCCGGCCCCGACGACGACGACCCGCGGCATCGCAGCTGCGTTCATGGCCCCCGCGCTCATGGCCATTCTCCCGGAGGGTCCGACAGGAGGCGCATGCCTTCGGCGAGCGGCGTCGAGCAGGCCCGCAGCCGCGGCCCCTGCTCCTGCCAGATCCAGCAATCCTGACAGGCGCCCATCAGGCAGAAGCCGGCACGGGGCTCCGGCCCGAATTCCGAGCGGCGCAGCGCCGGTGCGACCGACAGAACGGCGCTGAGCACGGTGTCCCCCGCGAGCGCCTGCCGCTCCCGGCCGTCGAGGACAAAGCGCAGAGGCATGCGATCGGTCTCCGCCAGCCGCACCAGCCGCCCCGTCGCCCCTCCCGCGGCCTGGCTCATTCTGCGGCCTCGGCATGGGGCAGCCGGGGTTCCGGCATCTCCGGAAACCGGACCCTGGCCGCGGCGAAGGCCTCGTCCACGCCCTTTGCGCCGCTCTTGCCCTTCATGCGCCGGAAGATCTCGGTCTTGGCGAAGAAGCGCCAATGGATCGGCAGGCCGGCGAGCAGGGCCGTCAGCCTGTCATAGGCGTCGCGGGTCCATTGCGCCTCGTAGCCCTCGCGCTCGGGACCGAAATGGAAATGGCCCGCCACAGGCGCGCGCTCGGCGCGCCGCGCCGTCGTCGCCTCCTCGTCCAGGACCCCGCCCTGCATGACGACGCCGTAATCCCGCTTGGCCGCCTCGGGCGAGACATAGCCGCGCACGACGTCCTGCGCCACGCGCCAGGCCTCGCGATCGAACGGGTGGCCACGGCCGCCGCCCCCGGCCGAGCGGATCTCGAGCACGTCGCCGGGCTGCAGCACGGCGGTGTCGATATTGCCGAGCCGCTTCTGCTCGGGCTGGCCGGGGTTCACCACCATATCGGACAGGCCCGCCGCCCGTCCGCCCAGCACGCCCCAGGGCCGGAAGAAGCTGCGGTCCCGGTTGCGGGCGGTGATGCGGCTGTCGGGCGCGAAGACGCGGAAGGCCATCTCGGTGGCGAGCCCGCCGCGCCAGCGCCCGGCGCCGCCGCTGTCCCGCGCCAGCCCGTATTTGACGAACTCCACCGGCGTCTCGGTCTCGGTGATCTCGATCGGCGTGTTCCTGAGATAGGCGGCGTCGGCGCCCGAACCGTTGGTGCCGTCGCGATGGGGCATGCCGCCGCCGCCGCCGACGACCGGGTTCACCGCCGCGATCACGGTGCGGCTGGTGCGCTCGTCCGTGGTCATCACGTTGACGATGCAGTTGTTGCCGGCGGGCGCGGCCGGCAGCCGCTCCGGCACCGCCTGCGAGAACGCCCCGAAGATCACCGAGCGCAGCCGCGCGCAGGTCAGCGAGCGCATCCCGACAGCGGCCGGGAAGACCGGGTTCAGCACCGTCCCCTCCGGCGCGATGCAGGTGAAGGGCCGGGTCAGGCCGGTGTTGAGCAGGATCTTCGGGTTCAGCGTGTAGAGCACGTAATAGACCCCGACGAGCAGGATCGTATGCCGCGGATTGCCGCCGCTCGGGACGTTGAGCGAGGAAGCGAGCTGCGGGTCGGAGCCGGTGAAATCGAGGATCGCCTCGTCGCCGCGGATGGTCAGCTTCAGCTTCAGGCGGCAGGGATTGGCCTCGACCGAATCCTCGTCGGCATAGTCGGCGAACTCCCAGGTCCCGTCCGGCATGCCGCGCAGCACCTCGCGGGCTTGCGCCTCGCCATGATCCAGCAGCGCCTCGACGCCGCCGAGGAATGCCTCGCGGCCGAACTTCTCGATCATGGCCAGCACCTTGCGCTCGCCGGTGTTGAGCGCGCCGACCAGCGCCTTGATGTCGCCGATGTTGAGGTCGGGCTTGCGCACATTGGTCGTCATGATCCTGAGGATCTGCTCGTCGAAGACTCCCTCGTTGACGAGCTTCATCGGCGGGAAGCGGATGCCCTCCTGATGGATCTCGGTCAGCGCCCGGGAGAGCGAGGCCGGCACCGCGCCGCCCATGTCGGTGTTGTGGATATGGCCGCCCGTCCAGGCCACGATCTCGCCCTCGTGGAAGATCGGCTTCCAGAGATGGGTGTCGGGCGCATGGGTGGCGACGAAGCAGGAATAGGGGTCGTTGGTGAAGGCGACGTCGCCGGGCTTGTAGTCGTCGACCATCGCCAGCGCCGGCGCCCAGGACAGGCCGGGATACCAGGTCGCGCCCAGCTCCATCGGCACCGCGAAGGTGTCGCCGCTGCGGCTGATCAGCATGACCGTGAAGTCCTCCGTCTCCTTGACGAAGGCGGAATGGGCCGTGCGGTGCAGCGTATGCGCCATGTTCTCGGCGGCGGCGCGCGCATGGTTCGCGAGCACCTGAAGCTTCATCCGGTCGAACATCGGCGTCACTCCGCGAAGGTCAGGTGGAGGTTGAGATGGCGGTCGACCCGGGCCGTCGTGCCGGCCGGAATCGCGACGGTGGTGTCTTCCTGCGCCACCACGGCCGGGCCGGCGAAGCGGCTGCCGGGCGCGAAGTCGGAACGGCGGTAAAGGCCGACCGCGCGGCGCATGCCGCCGGTATGCACGTCGAGCTGCCGCTCGGGCCTCGCCTCGGCCTCCATCTCCGCCTGCTCGGGGAAGCTCAGGGCCGGTCCCGCGCCGATGGCCGAGAGGCGCAGATTGACGATCTCGATGCGGCCGTCCGCATCGTCGAAATCGTAGATCCGCGCATGCGTCCGGTGGAATTCCCCCGCGATCGCCGCCGGGTCGCCGGCTTCGAGCCAGGCCGGCTGCAACGGAACCTCGATCTCGTAGCTCTGGCCGACATAGCGCATATCCGCCGAGAACCGGAGATCGGCCGCCCCCGCATGGCCCTGCGCGGCGAGCCAGTCGCGCCCGTCCTGGACCATCGCCGCCGCTGCGGCCCGCAGTTGCGGCAGCACGCCGGGCGAGAGTTCGGCGAAGAGCGTGCGGACGAAATCGCCGCGCAGATCCGCGACGAGGCCGCCCAGCGCCGAGACCACACCCGGCCGGCGCGGAGCGAGCAGGCGGGTCATGCCAAGTTCGCGGGCAAGGAAGGCGCCGAGCATCGGCCCGCCGCCGCCGAACGGCATCAGCGTGAAGTCCTTGAGATCGACGCCGGCCCGCGAGGACAGCTTCTCGACCTCGACGAACATCTCCGAGACGGCGATGTCGAGGATCGCCTGCGCGGTGTCGTCGAGGGACCGTCCGAGCCTCTCCGCCAGGCGCCCGACGGCGGCCCGGGCGAGGCCGGCATCCATCCTGAGCTGGCCATAGGCCATCTCGCTATGGCCGAGCCAGCCGCAGACCACCATGGCGTCGGTGACGGTCGCCTGCTCGCCGCCGCGCCCGTAGCAGGCCGGGCCGGGCGTCGAGCCGGCCGATTCCGGCCCGACCCGCAGCACGCCCTGCCCGTCGACGGAGGCGATCGAGCCGCCGCCGATGCCGATCGAGCTGACCGAGACGGAGGGGATGTAGAGCGGGAACTCGCCGATCATCTCGCCGGTGCCGTATTGCGGCTCGCCGTCGATGATCAGGGCGAAATCGGCGGAGGTGCCGCCGATATCGAGCGTCAGCACGCGCTTCTCCCCGGCCTGCCGGGCGAACCAGGTCGCGCCGATGACGCCCGAGGCCGTGCCCGAGAGCAGCATGGAGACGCAGGCGCGCTTGCCCTCGGCGGCGTTCATCACCCCGCCGTTCGACTTGGTCAGCAGCGCGCGCGCCGGCACGCCACGGTCGGCGAGGCGCTGCTCCAGCGCGGTCAGGTAGCCGGCGATGCGGGGATGGACATAGGCGTTGAGGATCGCCGTCGTCGTCCGCTCGTATTCGCGGATGACCGGCCAGACCTCGGCCGAGGTGAAGACGAAGAGTTCCGGAGCCAGCCGGGCGATCTCGGCCTTCACCGCCTCCTCCTGCGCGCCGTCGCGCCAGGCGTGCAGGAAGGCGACGACGATGCCGACGGCGCCCCGCGCCTTGGCGGCGGCGACGGCGGTCGCGACCGCCTTCAGGTCGGGCTTCACCGTCTCGCGCCCGTCGGAGCGCATGCGGGCCGGGATGCCGAACACCCGGTCGCGGGTGATGAGCTGCTCGGGACGGGAACAGAAGAGCGAATAGACCTCCGGCATGCGCAGCCGCGCCAGCTCGATCACGTCCTCGAAGCCGGCATTGGTGAAGAGCGCGAGCGGCGCGCCCTTGCGCTGGATGATGGTGTTGACGCCGACCGTCGTGCCATGGACGAAGCGGGTGACCGCCCGCGGATCGAGGCCTTCGCGCTCGGCCAGCAGCGAGAGGCCGGTCATCAGCTCCGCGCCAGGATCGTCCGGCGTCGTCAGGACCTTGAGCGACGCGACCTGGCCCGAGCGGGTCTCCAGCGCGCAGAAATCGATGAAGGTCCCGCCGATGTCGACTCCGACCTTCCAGTCCGCACCCGGCACAGTCTCAGCATGCATATCCGTTCCTCTTGCTGCGGTCGGAAGCTGGCACGGAAGCCGCGGCGCGGTCCAAGAGACATGCGGGGCAGGTCCATAGGCTGGACTTATGGCCTGCCGGCCATCGCGTCTTTGACGGCTCGGCACCCCCGCGTCAGGTTCGACGCTACGGAGATGCGCCGCCGGCGCGGCGAGAGGCTGGACATGGACGTAATCGTGCTCGGCGGCGGCCTGATGGGGACCGCCGCGACCTTCTTCCTCAGGCGGCGCGGGCTGAAGGTCACGCTGATCGAACGGAACCGGGTCGGCACCGGCGCCACCGTCGCCTCCTTCGGCAACATCCGGCGGACCAACCGCCACCTGACGCAACTGCCCCTGGCGCATCGCTCCCGCGCCCTCTGGGGCGAGGCGGAGCGGATGCTCGGCCGCGACGTCGAATTCCGCGCGACCGGCCATCTGCGTCTCGTCTTCGAGGAGGATGCGCTGGCCGACATGCGCGCCTATGCCGATGCCGCCCGGCCCTGGGGCCTGGAGCTCGAGGAACTCGGCGCCAACGAGATCCGCGCGCGCTTTCCGGGGCTCGGGCCGGGAGCGATCGCGGCCTCCTTTTCCCCGCATGACGGCTCCGGCAACCCCCGGCTGATCGCGCCGGCCTTCGCGGACGCCGCGAGAAGGCTCGGCGCGGAGATCGTCGAGGAGGCCTCGGTGAGCGCGATAGACCGGACACCGGCCGGCTTCCGCGTCACCACGTCGAAGGGCGTGTTCGCCAGCGACAGGCTTCTCAACACCGCCGGCGCCTGGGGAGCGCGCATCGCGGAGCGCTTCGGTGAGCCGGTACCGCTCAGTCCGCGCGGGCCGCAGATGGGCGTCACCGAGCCTCTTCCGCACCGCATCCTGCCGGTGGTCGGCATCTGGACCCGCCGGCACGGCATGGACGGCTATTTCCGCCAGGTGGAGCGGGGCAACATCGTCTTCGGCGGTGGGGCCGAACGGGTCGAGGTCGATCTCGACCCCGGCCATGCCAAGGCCGACCCGGCGCGGCTGCCGCCCCAGCTCCGCGCCTTGCGGCAGCTCCTGCCGGCCCTGGAGCAGGTCTCCGTGATCCGCACCTGGTCGGGCTGCGAGGGATATATGCCCGACATGCTGCCGGTGATGGGCCCGTCCGGCACCACGCCGGGGCTGTTCCATGCCTTCGGGTTCAGCGGCTCGGGCTTCCAGGTCGGCCCCGGCGTCGGCGACACCATGGCCGAGCTGATCGCGACGGGCACGACCGATATCCCGCTCCACGACTTCCGGATCGAGCGCTTCGCCGACGCGGCGGCCGGCGGCGGCATGCCCGCGCCGGCCCCGGCGCGGGCGTAGATCCCTGCCGGCTCCCCGGCATGAGCGCGAGAGCGGCCCGGCACGCCCGCCCAAGTAGATCGGAATCGAACCTTAGAATACTTATAATGTTTGCGGATCGACTGGCCCTTTGCTTGCGAGGCCATTAAGAGCTCGGCTCACGCACACCATCCGCAGGAAACAACGCGTGAGCCCCTTCAAATCGTTCCTCGTCGCGCTTGCGGTTTTCGCCACGGGTGGACTGACGAATCCGCTCGCGGCGGCTCCGACGAGCTATCCCCTGACGCTCGAGAATTGCGGCGCGAAGGTCACCTTCCAGAAGGCGCCGCAGCGCGCCATCGGGCTCGGCCAGAACAGCGCCGAGATCATGCTGCTGCTCGGCCTGCAGGACAGGATGGCGGGCACAGCCTTCTGGCCGAGCAAGGTCCTGCCGCAGCTCGCCGAAGCGAACGCCAAGGTGAAGCTCCTGACCGTGGAGTTCCCCACCTTCGAGAGCATGCTGGCCGAGAGGCCGGATTTCGTCGCCGCGGCCCTCCCCACCTTGCTGGGTCCGAACAGCAAGGTCGCCAAGCGCGAGGATTTCGAGCGCGTCGGCGTGCCGAGCTATCTCTCGCCCAGCACATGCCTCGATACGAAGGGCAGCAAGGATGCCTATGGCAGCCGCGCCCAGCTCTGGAGCACCGATGCGCTCTATCAGGAGATCGACGAGCTCTCCCGCATCTTCGACGTCGCGGATCGCGGCCAGGCCCTGATCGCCGATTTCAAGGCGCGTGAGGCGGCGCTACGCGCCGGCGTGACGCCGGGCGACAGGAAGCTCTCCTACCTCTTCTGGTTCTCCAGCCCCTCGCCCTCCGCCGATGCCTATCTCGGCGGCAAGAACGGCGCCTCGGGCTTCATCGCCGACCTGCTCGGCGGCCGCAACGCCATCGGCGCCGAGGCCGAATGGCCGACATTGGGCTGGGAGAGCATCATCGCGGCGAAGCCCGACGTCATCGTCGTCGCCAGCCTCGACCGCAACCGCTGGGAACTCGACAAGCCCGAAGCCAAGATCCGGTTCCTGACCACGGATCCCGCCGTCAGCCAGCTCGCGGCCGTCCGCAACAAGGCGATCGTGGTCATGGACGGCCAGGCGATGAACCCGACCGTCCGCACGCTCTATGGCGCCGAGCAGGTCGCGCAGCAGTTGAAAGCGCTCGGCCTGCTGAAGTGAGCCCCGACGACGTCGCCCTCGAGGGCAAGGCGGTCTTCGCCGGGCTGATGCTGGCGTCGCTGGTGGCGATCGCGCTGGCCGTCGGCCTCAGCGTCGGCATCGGCGACCTTCCGATCCCGCTCGGCACGACCTTCGCGGCGATCACCAACCGGCTCGGCTGGACGGCGGTCGAGATCGATCGCGTCTACGAGACGGTGATCTGGGACTACCGCCTGAGCCGCGCGCTGGTCGCGGCCTTCTGCGGTGCCGGCCTCGCGCTCTCGGGCGCGATCATGCAGTCGCTGCTGCGCAACCCGCTCGCGGAGCCCTATGTGCTCGGCATTTCGGCGGGCGCGTCGACCGGCGCCGTCGCCATCATCGTGCTCGGCCTCGGCGGGGGCGTCCTGTCGCTGTCCGGAGGCGCCTTCCTCGGCGCCTTCGCGGCCTTCTGCTTCGTCGCCCTGCTCTCGAACGGCACCCGCGGCGGCGCCGACCGCACGATCCTGGCCGGCGTGGCGGCCTCGCAGCTCTTCAATGCGGTGACCTCCTACATCGTCACCACCTCCGGCAACGCCCAGCAGGCGCGCGACGTCATGTTCTGGCTCCTCGGCAGCTTCGGCGGCGTGCGCTGGCCGGAATTCATGCTGGTCTCGCTCGTCGTCGGCATCGGCCTCGTCGCCTGCCTCTGTTACGCTCGCACGCTCGACACCTTCGCCTTCGGCGACGAGACGGCGGCCTCGCTCGGCGTCGATGTCGACCGGGCCCGGATCGTGCTCTTCGCCCTCACCGCCATGATGACCGCGACCATCGTCAGCATGGTCGGCTCCATCGGCTTCGTTGGCCTGATCGTGCCGCACACGGCGCGCGCCCTGGTCGGCCCCCTCCATGTCCGGCTCCTGCCGGCCTGCATGCTGATCGGCGCGGTGTTCATGGTGCTGGCGGATGTGGCCTCGCGGGCCCTGATCCCACAGCAGGTGCTCCCGATCGGCGTCGTCACGGCACTCGTCGGCGTGCCGTTCTTCTCGGTCATCCTCTACCGCCTGCAGCGTGCCGCATGAGCATCACGGCCGAGAACCTGGTCTGGCGGATCGGAGGCAGGGCGATCGTCGACGGCGTGTCGTTCTCCGCCGAGCCCGGCCGGATGCTGGGCTTGCTCGGCCCCAACGGTTCCGGCAAGACCTCGCTTCTGCGCCTTCTGACCGGCCTGAAGCGCCCGCAATCGGGCCGCGTGCTGCTGGACGGACGCGATCTCGCCACGCTCGGCGCCCGGGCCGTGGCGCGCCGAATCGCCTTCGTCGAACAGCACGCCGCCACCAGCGCCAATCTCCGCATCGCCGACATCGTCCGGCTGGGTCGCTTCCCACACCGGTCCTGGATGTCGCGCTGGACCCATGCCGACGACCGCGCCGTGGACGAGGCGCTGCTGCGCGCCGGCCTGCGGGACCGACGCGGCGACCGCTGGCAGAGCCTGTCCGGCGGCGAGAAGCAGCGCACGCATATCGCCCGCGCGCTGGCACAGACGCCGACCGAACTGATCCTCGACGAGCCGACCAACCATCTCGACATCCACCACCAGATCGGCGTGCTGAAGCTCGTCGCGAGCCTGCCGATCACGAGCGTGGTCGCGCTGCACGATCTCAATCACGCCGCCATGTTCTGCGACGCGGTCATCGTCATGCAGCAGGGAAAGATCGTGGCTTCAGGCGCTCCGGAGGTGGTCATCACCGAAGCACTCCTGCGCGACGTCTTCTCGGTCGAGGCGCGTATCGAGACCTCGCCGCATCACGGCAGGCCGCATATCCACTATCTGCGCTGACGGCCCGGCCGCAGCGGCCAGAGCCTGCGCGCGTGGGCGAACTACAGCCCCGCGAGACGGCCGATGCCGTCATGCCCATTCGCCAGCAGCCGCTCCACGCTGTTGGCGAAGACCGACAGGATCAGGTCGTCATAGCTCATCCCGTGCTCGGAAAGCCCGATGGAGACGAGGCTTGTCTTGCCCTCCTGCGGCGCCTTCAGGTCCGGCTTGGGATTGGCCTCGAGGATGAACAGGTTGCCGTCCTCGTCGGCGCGGATGTCGAGGCGGATCAGCGTCTCCAGCCCGAATTCGGTGAAGACGGCGCGGGCGAGCTCGGACAGCCGCGCGACGGTCGCCCGATCGCGCTCGGGATCGAGCAGGCGGGCCCGCTCGCCGCTGATCGGCTTCACGTCCATCGAGGTGAAGATCTTCTCGTCGGCCTCCAGCTTGCGCTCCAGGGCCGAGAAGACGAAGGGCTGGTCGAGCATCTCCAGCACGCCGCCGCGCGCGACCGTCGGTCCGCAGACGGCGACGCAATATTCCGCACCGGCGAGATAGCGCTCGATCAGCACCGGCGCCCCGGTGGCCGTCGTCACCGCCGCGATGGCCTCGCGCAGCCGCACGATGCTGTCGACGAAGGTGACGTTGAGCGAGGCGCGCCCCGACACGGGCTTGACGACGAACGGTCCGCGAAAGGCGCCGAAGACGCGCTGGAAACGATCGTCCTGGGAGGGGCTGAAGACCCGATCGGAGGGGCGGACGAGCAGCGATGGCGCCGTGGGAATGCCCGCGGCCACGAGCTGCTGCTTGAAGAGATGCTTGTTGTCGAGGATGCCGGCGATCAGAGGCTCATGGCCGACATAGGGCAGGCCGAGCATCTCCATCAGGCCCGGCGTATGGGTGATGGCGGAGGAGCCCTGCACGCCGGCGGTGTTGAGCCAGGCCATATGGGCCGAGCCTTCGCGCAATTTCGTAGCCAGGTGCATGTCGTCGGCCAGCACCTCGATCGGGTGGCGGCAGCCGAGCCGCGCCATCGCGTCGGCGATGTCCTGCGCGACCGGCTTGTAGCTCTTCCACGAGCGCTGGTTGGCCGAGACGGCGAGGACCGAGCCCGGCACCGTCTTGTCGCCGCCATGGACGACCGCCAGGCGCAGGCGGCGCAGCAGCACCTCGATCTGCCGGTTGAGCGCGTGAGGAGCGGTCGGGCGCGCAGCGCGCGGCTTTTCGCGAACCGCAATGGTCTGGATGGTCATGATGGCAGGCCCCCGCGGCATAGACACGGCTCGAAGTCGCTTCGAAGTCGCGGGGCAGATCTACATCCGCCGGGCATGCTCGCGGGCTAACGAAGATCCTTAAGAATCCGCTCCGGCAACCCGGCGAGCAGACAGCGTGAACGAATCCCCTCCGGCATGCATCGAATGCGGTCGAATCTCCGGAGCATCGGGAACGGGCGCGCGCGTGCCCTGCCCGCCGGCTGCGCCACTATTGGCCGGGCGGGTTGCCGGCCTTGCCGTCGACGCGGACGGCCCGCCCCTCGTAGTCGAACACGGTGCCCGCCGCCGCGAAGATCGAGAGTGGGATCGAGGCCCCCGCTTCCCGCACCTTGCGGAAATTGATGGACATGTCCGGCGGCGTGACGACACCGACCTTCATGCGACCGACATCGCCGCGCCCGGTCAGGATGTCGCTGGCATAGAGCGCCGCGAGCTGGGCGTTCGATTCGAAGCCGACGCCGATCGACATCATCGCGCTGTCGTCTCCGCCACGGACGATGTCGGGCACCACGCTGAGCACCGCCGCGCGACCGGCATGCGCGTTGATCGTCGCGATCTCGCGGAAGACCGAGGTGCTGCCGGTGACCCAGAACACGCTCGATCCCAGCCCGGGATCGCGCACGGACATGCGCTCGACCGCGCCCTTCACCAGTTCCGCGATCTCGGCCCTGGCATTGGCCGCATCCTTGACGACCAGCTCCAGCACCGACAGCCCGCTTGCCCGTCCATAGTCGGCGACGGGCTTCATCTGCGTCTCGACCGCGCTGAGATTGGCCCCGTCGGCGATCACGGCGATCGCCTTGAGGTCGGGCTTCAGCTCCGCGAGATAGGCCATCTGCACGTCGATCGGCACGTTGAGCGAGGTGAACGCGAAGTTCGTGCCGGAACCGCCGTCATAGGCCTGCGCCTGTCCGAGCAGGACAGGGTCCTTCGAGCAGACGGTGACCACCGGCAGCCTGCCGCCCTTGTAGTGCTCCCACAGCCAGGCCGTGCTCTCGGAGCCCATGGCGAGGATCAGGTCGAACCCCTCGTCATGGGCCTTGCGCAGCGCGGCCTGGCCGCGCGCATCGTCGATCTGGAAATTCACGGCCGTCAGTTCGACCGGCAGCGTCCGGTCGGCGAAGACGGAGAGCATCTTGGAGATGGCGATGTCGTAGGCGCTCGACGGGCGCGGATAGAGCACCAGCACCTTCTTCGGCGCGCTGCCGGTGTCGCGCGGCGTCACCCGGACCTCCAGCGGATTGCCCGGCGTCGGAACGATCCGCCATGCCGCCTCGGTGCCCTCCACCAGCTTGAACCAGCGCCGATAGGCCGTCTCGCCGGTCTCGGCCGCTGGCGGCATCGGCGCCTGCGCCCGCGCGGCGTCGACACGGCCCGGCAGGAACCCGTAGCCGAGCACGCCGCACAGCGCGGCAGCGATGAGCCGTTGCGGCCTGGCCGTCATGATCCGCCTCCTCACGCCGCCGACGCCTCGGCCCGGGCGGCCGGGGCGCTTCGCCCGAACGACTGGAACAGCAGCGCCATCACCAGGATGGCACCGGCGATGACCGCGAAGGCGCTCCACGACACGCCGGTGACCCCGAAGATCTGCATCATCGCGAGCGGTCCGAGCACATGGCCGATGCGCTCGAACAGGCGATAGGTCGCCGCCGCGCTGGTCGGGCCGATGACGGCCGCCGCCTCGGTATCGGCGACATGCGTCACGATCGGCGCGTTGATGAAGCCATGGGCGATTCCGACGATGATGATGCCGGCGACGACCAGCCCGGTCGTCAGCGCGCCGGCGGCCTGGCTCGCGAGCCCGGCCGCGATGCCCGCCGAGGCGAGCATGCCGAGCCCGAGCGCGCTCAGGGTCGCCCCCTGGAAGAGGAGGTCCCGCGTGTTCGCGGTGCGGTCGGCCCGCGCCGAGGCCAGTTGCGAGGCGACGATCACGGCTGCGGCATAGAGCATGGTGATCTGGCCGATGTCCTCCTTGGCATAGCCCTGCTGCGCCAGCACCAGCGGCAGGCCGAGCAGCACGGCGCCGGTCAGGATCGCCTTCGCGGGAATGCCGATCAGCAGCGCCGTGCGCGCGAAGGCGCCGTCGCGCAGCAACTGGCCGATATCGTGCAGCAGCGAGCGCGGCCTCGCGGCTTGCACCGGGGCGGAACGGGTCGCCGGCAGCACCAGCACGACATAGAGCGCCGTGGCGACGGCCACGGCGGCCGAAAGCCGGAACACCCCGGCGGCCTCGATCGACGACACCAGCAGCGAGCCGATCGCCATGCCCGCGATCATCCCCGCCTGGAAGCCGAAGACGATGATGCTGCCGGCGCGCGTGCGCCGTCCGGCGGCTGCGTTGGTCAGGACGAAAGCCTGCGTGCCGATGAACAGCAGGCCTTGCCCGATGCCCGAGAGAGCCCGCGCCAGCACCGCAGGCCAGAAGCCGAAATGCGTGGCCATGATCGCCATGCCGGCGGCCGATAGGCCGAGCCCGGCGATCATCAGGCTGCGCGCCGAAGCGTGCCGTTCCAGCCGGCCGGCCGCCAGCAGGGCCAGCGCGAAGGTCAGGTAGTAGGCGGTGAAGGGCAGCGAGGTCCAACCCTTCGCGAGCCCCGCCGCCGTCGCGGCCGAGCCGATCATTTGGGGCAGGAAGGCGTAGCAGAGATGCTCGCTGAACACGGCCAGGAAGAAGGCCGGCTTCAGGAGCTCGATCGCGATCGCCTTGCCCTCCTCGCCGCTCGCATCCCGGGCCGCCCGCCCGCGTCGCTGCAAGGCGCGCACGAGCCCGACGAGAAGCGCCGCGAACAGGCCGGACGCGACCAGAAGCGCGCCGAAATTCTTGGTGCTGCGCAGCACCTTCGAGAACACGACGTCGCGCGGCAGCGCCACGCGGATCTGCACCTGGCGGGCCTCCCCGCCTTCGAGATCGGCGCTGAACTCGTAATCGGTGGCGAGGCGCTCCCAGGCAGCCCCCTCCCGCGCCGGCTCGGAATGCGCGAGCACGCGACCGTCGACGATCAGGGCTGCGGCACGGATGTCGGGATTGGCGCGCCGGTAATCGGCGAGCAGAGGCCCGATGCCGGTGACGTCCCGGAAGTCGAGCCGGAAGGCGACGATGTCGTCGAGCCGCTGGGCGAGGCTGCCCGCGAGCGATCTCGCCCGGCCCTGCGCCGCGTCGGAATAGGTCGAGATCAGCGTGGCGACGACGAGCGCCGCCATCAGCGCGAAAGCGGCGATGAAGCCGAAGCCGACCCAGCGCAGGCGCGCCGGCCCGTCCCGGTGCGGAAAGAGCGCGAAGACCGCCAGGGCGAAGAGCCCGGCGGCGAGGGCGGCCCAGCCGAGCAAGGGCCGGAAAGCCCGCTCGACCTCCGCGGCGAGCGCCGCGCGCCGTGTTTCGAGCACGACATGGCCGACCCGTTCGAAGCGGTCGCTGATCGGCAGCACGGCCCGCATCGTCTCGGTCGAGACCTGCACCTCGCCCGCCCGGCCGACGGAGGCGGCAAGCGACGCATCGTCCCGCTCCGGCAGCGGGCCGGAACCGAAGATGCGCGTCCCGGCGCTGTCCTGGATCGCGATCGCCCCGATCAGCTCGTCGCCTTGCCGGATCGGATCGACCAGGGCGGAGAAACCGGCGAAATGGCGCAGCGGCAGGCCGGGACGGACAAAGGTCTCGATCGCGTTCTGCACGACCTGGCCCTGCGCCAGCATCTTCTCGGCGTGGAAGCGCTCCAGGGTCTGGCGGGCGTCGCCGAACGCGACATAGATCAGGAGCAACAGCGACAGCGCGGCGGCGAGGCCGAGCGTCGCCGCCTCCGTCGCGCGTCGCTTCAGGGATAAAACCTCGCCAGCCTCGTCCGCAGCCATCCCCAACCCGTCGCAGCCTGTCCGCGGCAGCCGGAGCCGCCCCCTTTTCGCGCCACCCTGCCCCGGAGGCGTTTAAGATTCGGTGTCGCGCTCGCGCGCCCGGGGCTGCGAAAACACAGGCGCCATTGACCTCGCCGGCCACGGCCGGGATATGGGCCGCAGAGATCCGGCGCGGGAGCGATTCGTGGACGGCAGTCGATCGACGACCCCGGCGGCAATGGCCGAAGGCGCCGCGCCGGCCATGCTCGCCGCCTTTCTGACCGACTGCCGGGCGGCGATCGGCGACGCCCATGTCGCGACTGCCGAGCCCGTCCTCGCCGACTGGCGCCTCTGCACCTTTCCCTGGCCCGGCCGCCCCTTGGCGGTCGTCAGCCCGGGCACGCCGGAGCAGGCCCGGGATTGTCTGCGGCTGGCCGGGCTCCATGGCTGCCCGCTCAATCCCGTCAGCCGTGGCAGGTCATGGGGGCTGGGGTCGCGCAGCCCGCCGCGCGACGCGGTCATCCTCGACCTGTCGCGGCTGGATCGCATTCTCGATGTCGATCTCGAATTCGGCACGGTCCGCGTCGAGCCCGGCGTGACCTTCGCTCAGCTCCAGGACGAATTGACGGCCCGTGGCGCGAGCTTCCATCTTCCGGCCTTCGGCGGGCCTCCGGGCGCGAGCGTGCTCGCCAATGCGCTCGATCGCGGCGAAGGCTCCGGCGCTCATGGCGACCGCTTCGGCCAGCTCTGGGATCTCGACGTCGCGCTGACGACGGGCGAGCGCTTCCGCACCGGCCATGGCCGCTTCGGGAACGCGCGGCTCGCGCCCCTGCACGCGCGGCCAGCCGGCCCGCTTCTGGAGGGGCTGTTCAGCCAGGCGAGCTTCGGCTGCGTGCTGTCGGGCCGCCTCGGCCTGGCCGCGACGGCGCGGCATGGCTGCTATCTCGCCTTCGAGATCGGCGGCCCGGAGAAGCTCCCGGCCTTCGTCGACGCCTTCCGGGGCCTGATCCGCGACCGCGTCGTCGACGTTCACGACGCCTTCTTCTGGGACGGCGCCAAGCGCATCGCTTCGGCGGGCATCGCCGCCGACCTCGCCACGCCCCCTCCCCCGGAAGCCTTCCGCGACTGGCTGGCGACGATCGCCCTCAGCGCCGCGCATGCGATGATGCTCGATTGCAAGAAGGCCATCGTCATCCAGACGCTGCTGCCCTTCTGCACCTCCTTCACCATCGACGAGGATGGCGAGCCCGGCTCGCGCAATTCCGGCCTGCGCGGCTTCAGCGACGGCAGCAACGTCACGAGCTGCTACTGGGCCAAGCCCGCGCTGCCGGAGGGGCCTCTCGATCCCGACCGCGACCGTTGCGGGTTTCTCTGGCTGTGCCCGGTCGTCCCGCTCGAGGGCGGCGCGCTGGCGCGGCTGGCCGAACTGACGCAGGAGGCGGCCCGCCGACACGGTACTTTCGTCATGGCCGGAGCCGAGGCTGCGAGCGAACGCGCCTGCAACGGCTATGTCTCGCTGGCCTGGGACCGCGACGAGCCCGGCGCCGACGAGCGGGCGATGGCGGCCCATGCCATGCTGGCGGAAGCCTTCGCGCAGGAAGGCTTCCATGCCTACCGCCCGACCCTGCCGGGAACCCGTGCCGCGCCGCCGACGCAGGGCGACTGGGCGCCGGTGCTGCGGCGGCTGCGGCAGGCGCTCGATCCCGCCGGCGTGCTCGCGGACGGCCGGGTGCCGGAACTCTGAAGGCCGCCACGGCCGTGCGGGACACGGCAATGGCGGCCCGAAGCGGAGCGCGGCCGGACTGTGGCATCGGCCCGAAAAGTGGCCTGCGGCTTTCAGGAAAGCCGCTGCTGCAACGAGGCTTCAGATCATCGGACCGGCTACGCTATTCGGTCCGATGATCCATCACCGGGACGCAGCGGCGAAGATCACCACTTCTTGGAGATCTTCTTGAAGGCTTTGCCGACCTTGTTGGCCGCGTCGCTGGCCGCCTTGGCGGCGGCATCGGCGGCGGCCTTGGCCTCGGCGGCAGCCTTGTCGGCAGCGGCCTTGGCTTCGGCGGCGGCCTTCTCGGCAGCGGCCTTCGCCTGCGCCGCAGCCTTCTCGGCCTGGGCCTTCGCCTCGGCAGCGGCCTTTTCGGCGGCGGCCTTGGCCTCGGCGGCCTGCTTCTCGGCCGCGGCCTTGGCATCCGCCGCAGCCTTTTCGGCGGCAGCCTTGCTCTCTGCGGCCGCCTTGTCGGCCGCAGCCTTGGTGTCGGCGCCGACCTTCTGCGCGGTGTCCTTGGTGCCGTCGGCGACCTTGCCGCTGACGTCCTTCACCACGGGCGCCGCCGCCTTGACGCCGTCCTGCGCATATTTCGTGTCGACGGTCATGCCGACATCCATCTTGACGCCGACGAGCAGCGCCACGTCGCCGCTGACGCCCATGCTGATCTTGCCGTTGTCGTAGCCCGCATTGGCGCCGCCGCCGATGCCCGCCTGCTCGCCGATGCTGGCGCCCACGCCCGTCTGGGCCGAGCCGATGTTCTTCACGCCGGCGCCCTGCGTCACGCTGGCTTCGACCGAATTGCCGGTGAAGGCGCTGCCGTCGGCGGCCGCGCCATAGGCGCCGTTGCCATGCTGAACGTTGACGCTGCCTTCAGCCATCGTGCCGACCTTGGCGGTCACTTCGCCACCGGCGCTGACATAGGCACCGCCCGCGCCGATCTTGCCTTCTGCCGCCACCGTTCCATAGGCGAGCGAGCCGGCCTGAGCGCTGGCGCCGGTCTCGTTGGCGGTGTGGTGCACCTCGGCGCCCACGCCGGCCTTGACGCCGACCTCGGCCGAGATCGAGCCGCTGGCGGGGCCGGCGCTGCCGTGAACCTCGCCGCCGGCGCTCGCCTGCATGCCCGAGGAGAAGCCGTAGCTGCCGCCGCCCGAGGTGATCGACGTCCCGGCGGAAGCCGAAGCGTAGCCGGAAGCTCCGTTCTGCGCGTTGCCGGTGCTGTCGGCGACCGCCGCCATGGCGACGCCGGAATGCATGCCGTCATCCGTCTTGGTCTGGGCGGCACCGCCCGAGACGACCTTCAGGACATGCGCCGGCAGCGCGTCTTCGTACTGGTTGAGCTTCAGAGCCGTCTTGCGAGCCATTGTCTTGTCCCCACAGCCAAAGTTGACTGAGCGGAACCTAGCGAGGCCGCAATTGCCGTTTCCTTAGAATCCCCGGTTAAAGAACCTTGAAATTCCGTTTGCTGAACAAAGGCTTATCCCGAAACGTCAATTGAGATGCAGGCCTCCTCGCGCCGGTCGCCCGCAAGGGAACAGGCTCGGCCCGGCCTCGGTCGGCGAAGCGGATTCGTCCCCGAAACGGCCGAAGCCGCCGGTTTCCCGGCGGCTTCGCGTCTGGCCCGGCCCTCTCGGCCTCAGTGATCCCGGCCGGCGAACTCCCGCTCGATCTTGCGGATGCTGTCGCCGACCGGGTCGATCTCCCGGCGAAGCGAGCGAGCATCGGCGGAGAGGAATTCGGCGAGGATGCCGCGCGAGGCGGCGAGCTCGTCGAAACTGCCGGTCTCCACGATCCGCCCGTCCTGCAGCACATAGATCCGGTCGCAGCGCCTGACGGTGTCGAGACGGTGCGCCACGGTGATCACCGTCGCGTTCAGCGCATCGACCGACGCGGCGACATGGGCTTCGGCCGCCGGATCGAGCGCGCTCGTCGCCTCGTCGAGCACGACGAGCGAAGGCCGGTGCGCCAGGGCCCGCGCCAGCAGCACGCGCTGGATCTGGCCGATCGACAGGATCGGCTCCGCGTCGCCGATCGGCGTCGACAGGCCGAGCGGCAGCGCCTTGATCTCCGCTTCCAGCGCGGCGAGGCGCACGGCGGCCCAGACATCGGCCTCCGAAAGCTTCAGGCCGGCGCTGATGTTCTCGAACAGCGTCCCCGGGAACAGCTTGCCAGCCTGGCCGACCACGCCGATCTGGCGGCGGATGGCGGCGGAGTCGAGCAGGGCGAGATCGACGCCGTCGACCTTCACCATGCCGGATTCCAGCTTCTCCAGGCCCAGCAGCGCCCGCAGCAGCGTGCTCTTGCCCGAGCCGGAGGCCCCGACGATGCCGATATGTTCGCCCGGCGCGATCCGGAGCGAGACGTTCTGCAGCAAGGCGCGCGCGCCCGGCGAGCGGCGCACGACGATGTCGCAGACCTCGATGGCGCCGGTGATCCGCTCGGGACGGCCGCCACCGCCATGCGGGGCCGGCGTGGCGTCGAGGATCGGCTGGATCATGCGGCGCTGCAGGCCGAGCATGCTGGCCTGCAGGAAGGCGTGGACCAGCCCGACGGCAGCACCCGTCACGGTCATCAGCGCGGTGGTGAAGGCAACGCCGTCCTGGGCCGGGAGGTTTTTGTGGAGCAGGATGGCGGCGGCGATGCCGAGCGTCAGGATCAGCGCTTCCAGCGCCGATTCCAACGCATGGATGCTGCTGCCCATCCGGTCGGTCGCGAGGAAGCGCTCCTTCAGCGCCAGGAAGCTCTCGGCGAAGAGCTTGAAGAAGCGGCTCTCCGCACCCGCCGCCCGCACCGTCTCGACCTGCGAGAGCGCCTCGTAGGACAGCGAGATCCAGCTCGTCGGCGAGCAGGCGCCGGAGAACAGCAGGTTGACCTGCCGCTGCGCGATCCAGGCCGACAAGCCGACGACGGAGACCATGGCGGCGAGGCAGAGCACGCCGGCCAGCGGGGCGGTATGCATGATCACGCCGAGGCTCGGCAGCGCCACGAGCAGGCCGCCGGCGACGGACAGGCCGAGCTTCCAGACGCCCTTGTGCCAGGCCTCGACCGAGCGCGTGATCAGCGCGGCTGCGGCCGGCGCGGGCGCCTTGCCGGCACCCATGGCGCGCGAGACGCGGATCATCCGGTCGGCGGCCGCGGTGCGCAGCATGATTCCGGTGCGCCCGTCCATGCGCAGCTGGCTCAGCGCCGCCGCGAAGCGGGTGACCAGCGTGGCCGCGATCAGGGCGAAGAGCATCACCACGACATGCCTGAGCATGGTGAAATCGCCGCCCGGAATGACGATGTCCATCACGGCGATATTGGCCAGCGGCAGCAGCGCGAGCACGAGGCCGGCGAGCAGCGTCATCGCCGCGAAGGCGACGAGGTCCCGCAGCTTGGTGCCGAGCCCGAACAGCAGGAGTTCCTTCAGGGTCAGCGCCTTCTCGGGCAGCGCCGGGCTCAGCGTCCAGCCCGTCGGGCCGAACGAGGCGGCCGTCTCGGCATCGAGCTTCACGGGCTTGCGCGGGCGCGAGCCGTCGACATAGAGCCAGGACGAGCCCGAGGGGATGACCGCGAAGGGCACGCCGTCGCTCGCCCGCTCGGCGATGAAGGGCAGCGCATAGCGGCGCTGCCAGCCGGCCTCGAGCGGGATTTCGCGCGAGATCAGCTGGGCCGAGCGGCCCATACGCTCGACGGCGTCCTCGCTGCTTTCGCCGGGCGCGCGCTGCGCCCCGGCCTCGGGCTTCTTGCCGTAATGCTTGGCGATGGCGCGGATCGCGGCACTCAGCGGCGATTCCGAGGCGGCGAAGCTGCCGCCCGAGGAGGGATCGAGGATCGTCTCGACACGCCCGACGACATCCTCGACGACCGCGCGGTCACGGTCGAAACCAACTGCGACGAAGGACATCAGGCGGCTCCGACGGCTTGGGCGGTGTTGCTGTTCGGGACATGCGGCGCTGGCGCGGGCGCATGGCGCATCAGGGGACCGTTCGCGAAGAACTGGGCCGGGTGGCCGCGACCGGCGATCCCGCCACTTCCGACGAGAATAGCCTCGTCGCAGCGGCAGGCGGTGCCGGAGCGATGCGTGACGATGATCACCGTCGCGCCGGACGCCCGCAGCATCTCCATCACCTCCTCCTCGGAAGAGGGATCGAGCGCGCTGGTGGTCTCGTCGAGGATCACCACCGCCGGGCCCCGCGCCAGCGCCCGCGCCAGCGAGAGCCGCTGCAATTCGCCGCCCGACAGGCCGGTCTCGCCGCTGACGAGCTTGGTGTAGAGCCCGCCGGGGCGGCGGTTCACCGCCTGGCCGAGCCCGGCGCGCTGCACGGCCTCGCTCACGGTCGCGACGTCGATGGCGCCGTCCCAGAGCGTGATATTCTCGCCGATCGTGCCGGAGAAGCTCGCGGGCGTCTGGCCGACATAGACCAGCCTCTGCCGCAACTGGCTCTGCGGCCAGTCGGCCAGCGCCATGCCGTCGAGGGTCACGCTGCCGGTGCCGGGCTCGATCAGCCCGCCCATCAGCCGGGCCAGGGTCGACTTGCCGGCGCCGGAGGGGCCGATCACCGCGATCATCCGGCCGGGCTCGATCGCGAGGTCGATATCCGAGAGGATCGGGCGGCCCGGCGCATGCGAGAAGCCCACGCCGTCGAGCACGAGGCGCCCGTCATGCTGCTGCGGCGCGCGGCTGCGGTCGCGCCCGTCGAAGGCCGCCGCCGAACGATGGCTTTCGAGGTCGGACAGGCGCATCAGCGCACCGGCGGATTCCTGGGTGGCGCAGAAGCCGGCGGCGAGCCCCGCGATCGGTTTGTTGAGCAGGCCGGCCAGCATCTGGGTGGCGACGAGATCGCCGAGCGACAGGCTGCCGTCGATCGCCCGGACGGCGCAGACGACGAGCACGACGGTGGTCAGCAGCAGGCCGGCTAGGATCGGGCCGAGCGCGGCCAGCGTCTTCAGCATGCCGAGGCGCTGTTCGGCGGCGATGGCGGCATCCTCGGCCGCGGTCCAGCGCGCGAGCAGCAGGTTCTCGCGGCCCATCAGCGCATAGGTGCCGAGATTGGCCATGCCCGAGGTCGCGACCGCCGAGGCCCGGCCCTCGGCGAGCTGATGCTCGCGCGTCCGGTCGGAGAGGCGCGCGGTGATCAGGCGCAGGATCATGAAGTTGAGCAGCGCGGTGACGATCGCCGCCACCATGATGACCGGATCGTAGAGCGAGAGAACGGCGAGATAGCCGACGACCAGGACGATCTGCGGCAGCAGGTTGGCGAGCGGGCCGGCGATCGTGCTGCCCAGCTCCGAGCCGATGCGGATGCGCGAGACCACCTCGCCGGCGCTGCGCTGGGCGAAATAGGACAGAGGCAGGGTCAGCGCCTTGTGGAAGCCGCTCAGCGCCGAGACCGCGCCGATCTTGATCTTCCAGGTCGCGACCGTCCAGGAGGAGAGATAGGAGATCGCGGCCTGCGCGAGCGTGATCGCGAGCAGGATCGCCAGCAGCGGGCCGATCCAGTCGGACTGGCGCGCGCCGAGGACGTGATTGACGAGCGCGCTGGTCGCACCTGCGAGCGCCAGCCCCGGAATGACCGCCAGCACGCCGGTGACGAAGGCCATGCCGAGCGCGTCCTTCGAATGGGCGGCCTCGCGGATCAGCGCCATCGCGACCGACGGGCGCTTGCCGCCGGGCTCGAAATCCTCGTCGGGCTCGAAGGCGAGGGTCAGCCCCGTGAAGCACTCGCCGAACGCCTTGGCGTCGAGGGTCAGGCGACCCTGCGCCGGATCGAGGATCGTGAAGCCGTCCTTCCCGACCTTCTCCAGCACCACGAAATGATTGAAGCACCAGTGCAGGATCTGGGGCATCGGCAGTTCGGCCAGCCCCTCCGGCTCGCGCCGGAAGGCGACGGCGTTCAGCCCGTAGCTGCGGGCCGCGCGAACCAGCCCTTCCGCATCGACGCCGTCCCGCGACGTGCCGCAGCGCTCGCGCGATTCCTCCAGCGTGATCCAGCGGCCATGGGAGGCCAGCACCATGGCCATGCAGGCCGCGCCGCATTCCGTCGCTTCCATCTGCAGGAACAGCGGCGTCTTCATGACCGACATGGGTGGCTCCCAGGGACCCGCGTGGCGCCGGTCCGAACTCGAGCTGATGGAACGGGGGACAGGGCGGGCGTCTGCCGGCGGCTCAGTCGGACGAGCCCAGCATGCGCCGGAGCGCCGGCATGGCGAGCGAGAGCAGCGTCTCGCGCTCGACCGTGATCCGCGAGCTCACCGGCGTGCCAGGCGTCATCCGCATGTCGGGCCCCTCGGCCGAGGTCCAGACATAGCCCGAGGGCGTCTCGGGATCGCGATGGAGCGCGATGCGCACGGCGAAGGGAGCGCCCGTGCCGGTGACCTGCTGGACCAGCGCCGAATTGCCGAGGATGCGGGTCAGGGCGCGCTCGGTGATCGGCGCCTCGGAAATCTCCATGACGGTGCCGCGCACCCGCCCCTGCTCGCGCACCGGAAGGGAGGACGGGCGGATCAACACCTCGTCGCCGATCTGCACGAGCTTGCCGTCGGCCATCGAGACATAGGTCAGCGCTTCCAGCTTGCCGCTGAAATCCTCCGGAATGACGCTGAGGACCGGCTGGCCGGCGGTGACGAGGCCGTTGCGCTCGGCCGAGATCTCGCCGACCGTGCCGCTCACCGTGGCCTTCAGCACGGTGCCGCGCTCGAGCTCGGCCTTGAGAGCCGTCATCTCGGAGCCGAGCTGCTGGATCTGGAACTTGAGCATCAGGCGCTCGCGTTCGATCTTGCTGTCGGTGGTGTAGGTTTCCATCTTCATCGCCAGCAGGTCGCTCTTGGCGCTGGCGAGCTGGTCGGCGATCTGCTGCGTCTGCACCTTGGTCTCGAACACGCGGTTGCGCGTCGTCGAGCCCAGCTCCATCAGCTTGATCTGGTCGCGCTCGAGGTCGCGCTGCCAGGCGAGGCGGCGCTCCATGTTGGCGATCCGGTCGACCAGCGCATTGCGGCGCTCGGCCCGGGTCTTCTCTTCCGTGTCGCGCTCGAGAGTCTGGAGCGCCTCGGTCTCGCGCATCTTCTGCTCGAGCGCGGCCATGTCGCGCTCGGCCTTCTGCAGCGCGTTGATCCGGTCCGGCAGGCGCACGCGGGCGACGGTCTGGCCGGCGGTGACATGGTCGCCCTCGTTGACCAGGATCGTCTCGACGATGCCGTCCATCACCGTGCGCACCGGCTTCAGCAGCTCGCCCGAGGTGTCGACGAGCACGCCCGTGCCGTTGACCCGCACCGGAACCTGGACGAAGCGGCTCCAGACCACGGCGCCGACGAGCAGCACGACCAGGCAGCCCAGCGCGATGCGCGTCAGGCTGTTGGTCACCTGCATCGTGTTCTGCAGCTTGCCGATGCGACTATGCGCATCCAGCGCTTCCTGCCGGAATAGATTGGCTGACATGAACCGCCCCCCAAAGGCGTCAGACACGCAATGCGCCGGAAACCGTTAGCAATTCCGCAAGGTTATGCAGGGGCGTCTTATCAGTCGGTAAAGGCGTCGATCCGGAGCCCAGACAAGGTGTCGTTCGAAACGACTCGTTCCGATCGTCGTTGACGGAAGTATAACGGCAGAATCCGACCGTTTACCTGACGGAAACCATCGACCTCCGCGGTCCGTCATGCCGCCGCGCTCTCAATCAATTTTAACGACTGGCCCGCAAGGATCGGCGCCCGAGAAAGCGAGCGGATCTCGCAAGCCTCGTCCGCGCCGCAGCTCGGGCGGGGCGCGGCACCGTTGGGGGTAGACATGACGATATCGGCCGCAGCCCCTCGCTGGATCGCAGCGCTCATTGCGCTCGCCGCCGCCCAGCCGTTGCTCGCGGCCTCGCGAGACTATCCCGTCAAGCCCGTCATCGTCGTCGTCCCCGCCCCGCGCGGCGGCGGCACCGACATCTTCGCGCGCGAGCTCGCGAAGATCGTCGAGGAGGACCTGAAGCAGGCGGTCATCATCGACAACAAGCCGCGCGGCGGCGGCACGGACGGCGTCTCGAAGGCCGTCGCGGCGGAACCGGACGGCTACACGCTGGCCTTCGTCTGGAACAGCCCGCTCACGGCCAAGCCGCTTTCGAGCCAGGTGCCCTATACGCCCAAGAGCTATCAGGCGGTCATGTCTGTCGGCTTCTCGTCCTATGTGCTGTGCGTGCAGCCCGACTTCCCCGCCGCGACGGCGCAGACCTTCCTGGAGGAGATCAAGGCCAGGCCCGGTCGCTACACCTTCGGCAACGACGGCGTCGGCGGCACGCTGCATCTCGCCGGCGAGCGGATCTTCCAGCAGGTCGGTGCGAAGGTGCAGGCGGTTCCCTATGTCGGCTCCACCGATACGGCGCGCAATTTCCTCGCCGGCCAGGTCGACATCTACGGCGGATCGCTCTCGACGATCCTGCCCCATATGCGCGACGGCAAGGCCAAGTGCCTGCTGCTGACCTCCGCCGCCGGCAATCCGGCCGTGCCCGAGGCCGGCGGGCTCGACAGTGTCGGCCTCGGCAAGGCCGAAACGGTGCTTTGGTGGGGGCTCATCGCCCCTGCGGGTCTCCCCGCGGCAGTATCGAGTCGTCTCGAAGCGGCCTTCATGAAGGCCGCCGCGACCGATCGCTTCAAGGCCATGATGAGCAAGCAGGGCGCGACGCTCGCGATCAGGAACGGCCAGGAGACGGCCGCGATGATCGAGACGGAGGCGCAGGCTCTCAAGACGGTCGCCGATACGCTCGGACTGCAGCGGCAGTAGACGCATCCGCGAGCTGCGGACCGGCGGGGCCGCGTCCAGCCCGCCATCGGTCGCTGAACGGCAACCCGCGGCTTCGAACCAGCGCCGGCGGGCTATTTCGCGACGAGAGGGCACTTGCTGCCCGACAGCGGCCAGACCCTCTCTTCCGGCGCGATCTTGCGCACGATCTCGAAACAGTCCCAGGGCGCCTTCGAATCCGCCGGCTTCTTCACGCGCCCCAGGTATCGGAACCGGACGCCAAGCCACGGGCTCATCGCCCCATCCAGATGCACAATGGCGGAAACCGCCGACCCAGAGCCCGACCGGCAAGCGCATGCTTCAAGGTAAGGAACCGAGGTTATCCCACAGGGTTCGCGTTGGGGCTCATGATCGGGTTGTGCATAAAGCGATCGCGACCAACGGGGCTGACCCCGACGACCAGGTCGCGTTGCGGTATCGAGGCCATCAGCTTCTGCGTGTATGGCTCGCCGGGAGCCTCGACGATGGCCATCGCCGGGCCCTCTTCGACGATGCGGCCACGATGCATGACGGCGATGCGGTCGGACACCCACCGGACGATCTCGATGTCGTGGCCAACGAACATCATCGCGAAGCCGCGCCTTGCCTGCAGGGCCTTCAGCATGGCCACCACCTGCATCTGAACCGTTGCGTCGAGAGCCGAGACGACCTCGTCGCAGATCAGCAGCTCGGGCTCGGACAGCAGGGCGCGGGCGATGCAGACGCGCTGGCGCTGGCCGCCTGAGAGCTGATGCGGATAGCGGGAGAGATGCTCCGGGCCGAGGCGCACATCGTCGAGCGCCGCGCTGATGCGCGCCCGGTCGCCCGCGCCGGAAAGCCCCAGCAGTTCGAGGGGCTCGCGCATCGCGGCCTCGATCGTCAGCCGGGGATTGAGCGCGCCATAGGGGTTCTGGAAAATGATCTGGCAGCGCCGCCGCAGGCTGCGGTCGAGCCGGGATAGACCAGCGATCTCGGTTCCGAACAGGCGGACGCTGCCGGTCGTAGGACGCGCGAGGCCGATCGCGAGCCGCGCCATCGTCGATTTGCCGGAACCGGACTCACCCAGCACCCCGAGCGTCTCGCCCGGCGCGATCGACAGGCTGACGCCATGGAGCGACCGAAAGGGGCGGCTGAACAGGCGCTTGGCAGGATAGTCGTGCACGAGCCCGTCGATCTGCAACACCGGCTGTGCGCCCGGCTTCGGTGGCGAGCCCGGCGGTGGCGAAGCGAGAAGGCGGCGGGTGGACACAAGCTTGCGCGTATAGTCCTCGCTCGGGTCGCGCAGGATGGTCGCGGTCGGCCCCCGTTCGACCACCCTGCCCGCCTGCATCACGACGATCCGGTGGGCGAGTTCCGCAGCGGCCGCGAGATCGTGCGTGATGAACAGCAGCGCGTTGCCGTGAGAGCGCTGGAGCGACTTCAGAAGCACGAGGATCTCGGCCTGGACGGTCGCGTCGAGCGCGCTGGTCGGCTCGTCGGCGATCAGCAGGCGCGGCCGGGCGGCCAGGGCCATGGCGAGCATCACCCGCTGCTGCTGGCCGCCCGACAGTTCGTGCGGGTAGCGCCGGGCGATCATCGCCGGATCGGCCAGTTCGACCATCGACAGCAGCTCGAGAAGCCGCGCGCGGCGTGGCGCAGCCGCTTCACCGCCGATACGGCGCAGGGCCTCGTCGACCTGGCCTGCGACCGTCATGAAGGGGTTGAGGCAGCTCATGGGGTCCTGGAAGACCATGCTCATCGCCCGGCCGCGCAAGGGGCGCATCGCCGCCTCGTCCTGCGGCGCCAGCATTTCGCCGTCGAAGCGCAGCCGCGCCCTGTCGCCGATCTGCGCGCCGGGCGGCAGCAACCCCATGACCGCAGCCGCCGTCATCGATTTGCCCGACCCGGATTCGCCGATGAGGGCCAGTGTTTCGCCGGGCGCGATCGTCAGAGACAGATCGCGCACCACGCGCCGGCCGGCGATGGTGATATCGAGATCGGCGATGTCGAGGATGGGTCGCATCAGGAGAGCCTCGGGTCGATCAGGCGATGGAGCATGTCGACGATCGTGTTGATGGCGACGAGCGCGACCGCAATCAGCGTCACGGCGGCGAGAATGATGGGGTAATCGCGGCCATGGATGGCGTTGAGGGTCAGGCTCCCCAGCCCGGGCAGCGCAAACAGCACCTCCATCGTCAACGAGCCGGCGACGAGCCCGCCGAGCACGAGGCCCGACAGAGCCAGGACAATCGGCATCGCCGCCGGCAGCACATGGGCGAAGGCGATGCGCCAGGGCGAGAGGCCCTTGGCCCGGGCGGTGCGGACATGCGGCAGCATCACCGCCTCGCGCAATTCCTCGCGCAGCGATTTGACGATCTGTCCGGCATTGTCGAGGCCGATCACGAGAACCGGCACGAGCAACCCGCCGATCACCGGGAGCCAGCCCAGCCAGATCGAGAAGATCAGGATCGCCGCCACGCCGGCACAGAAGGTCGGCACGGCGATCGACCAGGTGTTGATCGCGTCGATGGCGCCATCGAGCCAGCGCGAGGGCCGTGCCGTGGCCGCGACCGCCAGCAGAAGGGCGAGCCCGACCCCGAAGCAGAAGCTCAGGGCCGCCAGATGGGCGGTGACCGGCAGAGCCGTCGCGAGCATCTCGCCGACCGGCCGGTCGAAGCGGATCGAGCGCCCGAAATCGCCGGTCGCCGCATGGCCGACCCAGCTCGCGAACTGAAGCGGAAGCGGCAGGTCGAGGCCGAGGCTCCGGCGCAGCTCCTGCTGCTGCTCCTCCGTCAGGCCGCCTTCGAGGCCGAGCACGTCGACCACGTCGCCGGGCATGACGCGGCACAGGAAGAAGGTCAGCACGACGATGACGGCGGCCTGGACGAGGCCCCGCAGCAGGCTGGCGAGAACGGCGAGACAACGGGCCATGACGGGTCTCTCCTCAGGAGTTCGCGAGCAACGGCCGGGCGGGCTCCGCCGCCGATGGCTCGGCTTCGCTCGCGGGGGCGTCCCCGCCGGCGCGGACCGGATCGAGATGGCGCCGCAGATGGTTGCCGATCGTCGAGAGGCTGAGTGTCAGCAGGACCAGCGCGACGAGCGGCACCAGGATCGCGTGGGGCGCACGTTCGACGAAGCGGCTCGAATCCGCGATCATCCGGCCCCAGGTCGGCGCGTCGGGCGACGAGCCGACGCCCAGGAAGCTCAACACGGATTCCGTCACGATGCATCGTGGCAGGATGATCGCCGCCTGCGTCACCAGCGCGCCGCTGATGTTGGGCAGGATATGGCGCTTCAGAATGTGCAGCCGTCCGCCGCAGAAGCTCGACGCGGCCTGGACGTAGTCGCGCGACGCCTCGCGGAGATAGGTCGCCCGCGTCACATAGGCGACGAGGGGCGCAAACGAGATGCCGAGCGCCAGGACCAGCGGCCCCGCGCCGCTGCCGAGACCGACGATCAGCAGTAGCGCCAGCAAGGTGCCGGGCAGAGCGCGCACGAGGTCGATCGCGGAGAACAGGATCGCCGACGGCCAGCGCCCGAAGGTCAGCGCCAGCAGGCCGAGACCCGCGCCGATCGCGAAGGCGATACCGGTCCCCGCGAGCGAGATTCCGATCGTGGACCGTGCCCCGTAAAGCAGCCGCGCGAAAACGTCGCGGCCGAGATGGTCGGTGCCGAGCGGGAAATCCGCGCTCGGCCCCTTGTTGATCTGCAGCAGATCCTGGTCGAGCGGCGAATTGCCTGTCAGCCAGGGGGCTGCCAGAGCCGTGGCGACGACCACGAATACCACGGCCAAGGACAGGACGAGATCGAGCGAAAGCCGCCGACGCACGGCTCGGGAGGGTTGCCCGAGCAACCCCGGCTGTTTTGCTGAAAGCGGCATGGCCATGGCGCGCGGCTCCCGGCCCGATCAGGCGTCGATCGAGGTCTGGGCGACGCCGCCGCTCGCCCAATGGCAGGCCCAGGTGAAGCCCGGCTCATAGCCATTCACGCCCTTGCGGATGGCGATGAGGCTGGGTGCATGCCCGAGCACGTAGAAATAGCCCTGGTCGATCACCCGCTGCGACGCCTTGAGATAGGTCGCCTTGCGGTCCGCAGCGTCGGGCTCCTTGACCGCCTCGTCGATCAGCTTGTCGAGAGCGGGATCCTGGATGCCGCCCCAGAGCACGGGATTGGGGCCGTCGCTCATCAGCCGGACATAGCGCAGGAAAATGTCGGCGCGCGGGCCCGAGGCCATCGCGTTCATGTCCCAGTCGTACTGGCCCAGCCGCTTCTGGGCGCCGATGTCGTCCAGCGCGACATGGTTCACCTTGAAGCCGAGCTTGCGCACCATCTGCACGACGACCTGGGGATAGGCTTCCTGCCAGGAGACGAATTCGATGGTGTGCTCCGCCGGCTTCACGCCCGCTTCCGCGAGGAGCTTGCGGGCCTGGTCGAGATCGGGCTTGCGGAAGGCGTCGGCGTCATGGCTCGCCTGGTCGAAATAGACATTGCCGGGCGCCACGATCTGGTTGGTGACGATCCCCTTCTCGCCGCCGACGAAATTCATGAAGGCGGCCTTGTCGACCGCGAGCGCCAGGGCGCGCCGCACGCGCACGTCGTCGAAGGGCTTGCGCGGCTTGCGGTTGTTGAAGGCGACGAAGTACCAGGTCGAATCCTTGAGACCGGCGATGGTGGCGACGCCGGCCTTGTGCAGGCCCTCGGCGGGTTCCCGTTCCACGCTGATGATGTGGACGTCACCCGCGCGCATCGCCAGGCTATTGTCGACGCCGTCGCGCAGGTCGAACTCGACCGCCTCCAGCTTCGGCGCACCGCTCTTCCAATAGTCGGCGAAGGCCGGCGCGAGGAGCTTCACCTTGGGCTGCCAGGTGCCGAACATGAAGGGGCCTGTCCCGATCGGCGTCTTGATCGTCTCGTCCCAGCCTTCAGACCTCGGCGACAGGATCCAGAGCTCCGAGAGCAGATTCAGCAGGGGCGAATAGGGCTCCTGCAACGTCACCGACAATGTCACCGCATCGGGCGTCTCCAGCTTGGCGACGCGCTTCATCGCGGAGACGAGCCAGCCGCCCTTCACCTTGGTCTTGACGCGATCGAAATTGGCGGCGACGTCGGCCGCAGTCATGACGTCGCCATTGTGGAACTTGACGTTCGGCCTCAGCTTGAAGCGATAGGTCAGGCCATCCGGCGAAACCTCGAAGCTCTCGGCCAGGAAAGGCTCGACCGAGCCGTCGCCCGCGATCGACGTCAGCGTTTCGACATAGCATTGCTGGACCGCGATGCTGCCGGTGTGGCGGTGCGGATCGGAGGTGTCGAGGCCGAGCGTGGCGTATTTCAGGACGCCCTTGCGGGCGCCCTGCCCGAATGCCTCGGCGGGCAGGATGGCGAGCGTCGCGGCGAGGCTGGCGGTCCCGGCGAGGAAGCTGCGGCGGTCGGGGCCGCGCTCAGGTGTGAAGCGGGTCATGGCTTGCGTGTCCGATCGTCTGGGGATGGTCAGGGGTGAATCTGCAGCGGCCGGCCGTCCAGGCCGTCCACGCGATGTCCGAGAAAGGCGAGGATGGTGGGGGCGAGGTCGATCGCCGAGGTCGCGGCTTCGATCTCGGCTCCGGCTGCGAAACCGGAACCGTCGAGCATCAGCACGGGAGACTGCTCGTGGGCGCCGAGCCCGCCATGCTGGCCGCAGCCGAGCCGGTCCGGCTTGTCGCCGGCGGGCTTCGCTGCCAGGCTGAGTCCCGGCACGCCATAGGCGTTGACCGCCTCGTCGTCACAGGCCATCGCCACGGCGAAGGCGAGCTGGCCACCCGCCGGAATGCCGAATGCCGCGAAATCGCCGGGCCCGATCAGCCGGCCGACCCAGGAACAGCCGGCCAGGAATTCGCCGAGCGGGGCGCGGCGCTCGTCCGCGTCGGGGCTGACATAGATCAGCGCCGCCGTGCCGTTGGGCGCGACCACGACATCGCTCGAGTCGGGCCCCTCCTTGAGCCCGGCCGCCACCAGCTCGCCGACGATGTCGACCACGCCCGAGACGGTCTGGTGGCCATGATCGGAGCCGACGAGCAGGAGGATGTCCTCGCCCCTCGCCCGCGCGGCATCCACCGCATCGATCACCAGGCCGGCATGGGCGTCGGCCCGAAGCAGGGCCTCATGGTGCCGGGGCGAGCCGAGCGGGCATTCGTGCTGGGTGGTGTCGGGATGGCCGAGCCAGGCGAGAGCCAGCGCCGGGCGCCCCTGCTCGATCGCCTCGGAGACGAAGCGCGCGACCAAGGCCGCGTCGCCGTCGAGATCGCCGGCGATCGCCAGTGCCCGGTCGCCCGTCAGCGGCACCCGACCCGGCCCGAAGCTGCCGGCGCGGTGATGGACATGGCCGTGGCCGAGCGGATCATGCAGATAGGCCGCGCCGGGCGAGACATTGTTGTAGATCACGACGCCGCCGGCCGGCGCGAGGCGCTCCGCCAGAGTCGGCATCGAGAGCGCCGCGCCGGTCAGCCTTTGCTTGTCGGCGATGAAATCCGGCTTGCCGGCGTCGAAGAGGGCCAGCGCTCCATCCTCCGTCATCGCGATCGTGTTGCCGGCGAGCCCGTGCCGGGCGGGCCTGCACCCCGTGGCGACGCTCGACGAGACGACGCGTGTCACGGACGGAAAGACCGAGCTGTGTCGCTCGCACCAGCTCGCCCGCTGGCGGAACGCCGCAAGTCGCGGCATCAGCGCGGGCGTCACGAAATCCCGGCGCAGTCCGTCGAGGATGAGTGCAACCGCGCGGCGTTGATCGGTCATGGCTCAAGCCTCCTCGGGGCGCGTGCCGTTCAGCACGAAGTCGAAGATGTCGTAGTTGTGCAGGGGCTGGGTCGATGCCTTGCGCCGGTAGGCGGCGTTCAGCGGCCGCGAGACGAGGAAGGGCACGTTCCGCTCGGCCAGGCTGCCATGCGAGCGCAGCCGCGCGCCCGCGAGCTCGCCGAGCGCATGGGCGCCCCGATGCGTCCCCAGCGCGACTCCCTTGACGCCGATCACGGCGACGTCGCCTTCCCGCTCCATCGGCTGGTCGAAGCGGCGGCACATCTCCTCGCGCAGCAAGGCGAGTTCGACCCCGGGCAGCCCGCCGACGAAATCGCGAACCTCGTCATGGGCGAGATCGCCCATGACATGGACGCGGACGAAGCCGCCGAGCGCGCCGTGATGGCGCACGAAGGGGTCGGTGATCGGGCAGATCACGCGCGTCGCCCCGGCG
Source organism: Chelatococcus sp. (assembly GCA_003248805.1). Classification (GTDB taxonomy): domain Bacteria; phylum Pseudomonadota; class Alphaproteobacteria; order Rhizobiales; family Beijerinckiaceae; genus Allobosea. The sequence continues at coordinate 83,554 of QFQY01000003.1, forward strand.
CCGAAGCGCGCATCGAGCCAGTCGCCGAGATAGAGGATGTTGGGCGTTCCGTCGGCCAGGGACAGGTCTGTCATGCCGTGGTCGGCGACGATGCCGACGGTCGCGCCCGCATCGATCAGCGCCCCGAAGCGCTCGTCGACGGCGCGGATGAAGGCATCCGATTCCGGCGCGCCCGGCGCATGGGCATGCTGAACGAAGTCCGAGAGCGAGAGATACAGCACCTGGGCCCGGCCGGCCCGGAGAAGACGAAGTCCGGCATCGAGAACGAAGAGCGACAGCTCTGGCGAGTACTGGTCCGGAACGGGTTGGCCGCCCTGTGCCTCCTCCGCGGAGAGGCCATGCTCCTCCACCGTACAGAGGCTCGCCTTCTCGGCGGAAAAGGCGATGCCCGCGAGCCCCGGCCCCGCCAGGCCCACGCCGAGCGCCTTGCGCAGCTTGTCCTTGGCCGTGACGGCGGCAACCTTGATGCCCGCCTGCGCGAGGCCCGCCAGGATGGTGGGCGCCCGCAACGGACCGGCATCGGTCATCATGACCTCGCGACCCGTCTCGCGGTCATACCAGTAATTGCCGGAGACGCCGTGAACGCTGGGCGGCGCGCCGCAGACGATCGAGACGTTGTTGGGGTTGGTGAAACTCGGCATGGCGGACTGCGCCGTCGCGTGAAACCCATGCTCGACCATCGCCCCAAGGCGGGGAGAGATGCCCCGGATCGTCGCATCCGCAAGATACGATGGATCAAATCCGTCATAACAAACGACAACGAAGCAATGATCGCCGATGTCGCAATTATAGAAACGATGATTAACGATCATTGCGGATGAAAATCCCTGGCTTCGTTTAGTTTTGCCAGGGATTTATCTGCATATTTACGATCGATGAAAAGCGATTTATCTTCGCCTTGATTTGAGTTCAGGTCACAGTCAATGTCCCATCTACCTTCGCTGCGCGCCCTCGAAACACTGGAAGCCGTCGTGCGAACGGGCAACATCGTCTCAGCCGCGGATGACCTGTGTGTGACGCCGGGCGCGGTCAGCAAGCAGCTCGCCCAGCTTCAGGCAGCGATCGAGGAGCCGCTGTTCGAGAAGGGCCACCGCCTGCGCCCGACCTTGCTTGCCACGCAGCTCGCCCGCGCCGTCGGCGTGGGGCTTCAGCAGATCCGCGAGGGCTGGGAGGCAGCCGCGCAGCAGGGCACCAATCGGGTGCTGACCCTGGCCGCCAATGCGACGCTTTCCGTGCACTGGATCATGCCGCGACTCATGGATGCGCAGGTGGCGGCGGGAGGTCCCGCCATTCGCGTCTCGGCACTGCACACAACGGATGACTGGGAGCATGCATCCTTCGACATCGCCATCATGCGCAACGACTGGCGGCCGACCGGCTGGCTGGAGCGCCCGATCGGTGTCGAACAGCTGACGCTGCTGGCTCCGCCGGGCCGGGCCGAGGCCCTGCGGCGGACCGGCCTCCCGGGCCTCGAAGCGGAGACCATTTTCGTCGCGCAAACCCGTAGCGGCGAGCTGGAGCGCTGGCTCGAGGCGGCAGGTGCGGTCCGCCCGGCGAGGGTCCGCCCGGCACCGCATTTCTACATGGCCGCGCAAGCGGCCGTGGCGGGGCAGGGCTGCGTCATCGGCCCTCCGCTCGTGCTGAGCGATCTGATCGACCAGGGCCGCTTGGTCGCGCCCTTCCCCGCCATCGTGGCCAACGGTGCGACCCTGACGGCGACCTACAATCCCGAGCGCTGCAAGGCCGCCTTCGTGGATGCTCTGCTGGGAGCCCTGTTTCGGGACTTCTGATCCAGAGCCTCGACCAGAACCGAGACGTCGAACAGCCGGCGGCCGTCAGGGACGCAGGACGATCTCGCTGGTGCCTTTCGGCAGGAAGACGGGACCCTCATAGAGCAGGTTGCGATGGCGCAGCCGCAATCCATCCGGCGTCACGGTGCCGATCGCGACGGTGGGTTGCTCGAGCGTTCCCTCGATCCCGTCGGCTTCCCCCTCCTGACCGAGCTGATGGACGAGCGAGCGCTGGGTGGACACCGGAATGCCATGCCACGACCCGTTGATGGTCTGGTGCACATGGCCGCACAGGATGTGATCGGGCCGCCGCCCCGCCGCGTCGAAGATGCGCAGAAGCGCCTCCGGCTCGTCGAGCGCGATCGCGTCATAGGCGGGCGAGCCGGTCTCGAAGGGCGGATGATGCATGAAGCAGTAGACCGGCTTGTCTGTCCTCGCATCGCGCAAGGCATCGCGCAGAAACAGCAGCCGCTCCGGGCAAAGCCGCCCGCCGGCATCGCCGCGTCCCTCGTCCAGCGTATCGAGGGCGATGAGCGTGCAGCGCTCGAGTTCGACCGCCGACTGAACGAAGCCGTCCTGACGAGGCGCAAACTGCGGATATTCGCCGAGGAAGGCGCTCCGCAGATCGTGATTGCCCATCATCGGAATGATGGGCATCCCCGCTCCGGCAAGCGCATCGGCGAGCGCCCTGTAGGACTCCGCCTCGCCCCGATGAGCGAGGTCGCCCAGAAGCACGAGGCCGCCCAGGCCGGCATGGTCGCGCGCCAGCAGCGCCAGCGCGGCTTCGAGCCTGCTTTTCGGGTCGATGCCATAAAGCAGACGCCCCTCCGGCATGAAGTGGAGATCGGCCAGAACCGCAAAGTCATCGCATCGTGCCATCGTCTCACTCGCGCTGGTCTAGAGGCCCTGCCGCAACCCACGGACCAGATGCCGCTGCAGCAGGAGGAAGAAGGTCAGGCACGGCAGAGTCGCCAGGCAGCTCACCGCCATCAGCTGGTTCCAGCGCGTCTGGTACTCGCCCATGAACTGCGTGGCCCCGACGGTGATCGTCGTTGCCTTGCCGCCAGCGAGAAAAGTGCGCGCGAAGATGAAGTCGTTCCACGAGACGACGAACACATAGATCGCGACGGCCGCGAGCGCCGGCGCCAGATTGGGCGTGATGATGGTCGCCAGCGTCCGCAGGCGCGAGGCGCCGTCGATCGCCGCCGCCTCGTCGATCGATCGGGGGACGGTGTCGATGTAGCCCTTCAGCACGAAGGTCGCGAGCGGCACGGCGAAGGACAGATTGCCCAGCAGCACCGACACCGGCGAGCCCAGAAGGCCGAAGCCGCGCATCATGACGTAGAGCGGGGTGATCAAGACCGTCGCCGGCAGCAGCTTCGAGACGAAGAGAAGCCCCGCACCGGTGCCGATCAACGCGCCGGAGCCGCGTGACAACGCGTAGGCGGCCGGCGTCGCGATGAGCAGCGTCGTCGCCACCGACCCGAGCGCGATCAGGCTCGAATTGACGAGCCAGGACCATGTCTGCTCGGTGCCGAGCACCCGCGTCCAGGCAGCGAGCGTCAGGTCTTCGGCGAAGGGCGACAGGGCCGGGGGCCAGCGGCTGAGCGCTTCGTCGGAGCGTACCGACGAGAGCGCCATCCAGTAGATCGGCAGCAGGGCGATGACCGCCATCACGGCGAGGGTGATCCAGCCCGCGACGGTCCAGCCGTTGCGTTCGGCGCCATGCGTGCCGTCCGCTTCCCCCGGTCGCGTCATCGCACTTTCCGCATCATCGCAGGCCAGAACACGGCCGCGAGCAGCAGCCCGACGAGAAGCGTCGCCACGCCGAGCGCCGCCCCGGTTCCAGGCGAGAGGAACCGGAACGTCTCGGTGTAGACCCGCAGGGCGAGGGTCTCCGTCGAGCGGGCGGGGCCTCCCCCCGTCATCACCATGATGGTCTCGACATTGCGAAAGGCCGACATCGTCGCGAGAAAGATCGCCACGACCGCGACGGGGCGGACCAGCGGCCAGGTGACATGGCGAAACAGTGCCACGGGACCGGCGCCGTCCAGCCTCGCCGCCTCGTAGAGTTCCCGCGGCACGGACTGCAGGGCGGCCGCCATCATCACCGTGAAGAAGGGGTATTCCTTCCAGATCGCCACCAGCGTGACGGACAGGAGCGCCCAATCCGGCGCACTGAGGAAAGGGACCGGCGAAGACGCCAGACCCGTTCCGAGCACCGCCGCATTGATCAGGCCGAAGCGCTCGTCGAGAAGCAGCATCCAGACCACACTGGCGATGACCGGCGCGACGGCCCAGGGGCTGATCAGCACGGTCTGCATCGCAGCGCGGCCGCGCCCGAGCGAGCCGAGGGCGAGCGCGGTCGCCATCCCCAACAGGAAGGCTATCGCCGTGCTCGCCACCGTGAAGACCGCCGTTGTGAAGGCGACGCGCGGCATGTCCGGATGGAGCAGCGCGCGCTCGTAGTTGGCGAGCGTCATCGGCTTGACGATCGGCCGCATCAACTCGCTCAACCGCAATTCGTGCAGCGAGATCTGGAACAGCTTGACGATCGGCCAGGCGACGAAGGCGGTCGTCACCAGCACCGCCGGCAGCAGCAGGCAGAGGTAGAAGACGAGCGCCTGCCGCTCGAGATCGAGCATGGGGCGGCGTTCTGTGGCCACCCTGCCGTCGTCGAAGGCCGCGCTACTTGCGGATAACGTCACGATTGATCCCGTCGACGATCCGCTTCGCCGCTTCGGCCGAACCGTATTTGCCGGTCACCATCGCCGACATTTCGTTGGCGACGATGTCCGAGATCTTCGTGAATTCGCTCTCGTAGCCGATCGGGAGATGGGAGCGCGACGGCGCGGACGCAGCTGCGTCGAACATGGCCAGCGTGGGCCACTTCGCCTTGGCGGCGTCCGTCACCATGCCGACACGGCCGGGCGGATTGCCGGTGATCTCCGCGTACTTTTGCTGCCATTCCGGGCTCGCGGCGAGCTGGATGAATTTCCAGACCAGTTCCTTGCGCTCGGGTGCGATGTCCTTGGGCATGGCGAGCGCATTGGAGGGGCCGCCCGCCATGTTGGCGAAGGGCAGCCTCGCGACCCGCCAGCCGTCCTTGACGTCCGCCGTCGCCATGGCGTCGGCGTAGCCCGGAGCCCAGCTTCCGTCGATGTACATGGCGGCCTGACCACCCCAGAACAGGCGGCGCATCGGCGTGTTGTCGAGACCTTTCGGCGAGACGCCGGCCTTGATCAGGCCGTCGATCGTCTCGAGCGTCCGTGCGATCTCGTCCTGGCTGTCGAGCTTGCCGTCCTTGATCAGTTCGCGGTCGCGCCCGGCATGAAAATGCATGAAATACATGTATCCCCACGACGAGGTGGAGGTGTTCATCGCGAAACCATAGTGTTCGGTGCGGCCGTCCTTGACCTTGGTCAGGTTCTTGGCTGCGGCGATCAACTCGGCTTCCGTCGTCGGGACGGCGACGCCGGCGGCCTTGAGCATCGGCTCGTTGTAGAAGAGGCCGAAGCCATAGTTCAGCATCACGAGGCCCAGCGTCTTGCCGTCGACCGTCATCGCCGCCTGGTTCGGAACCCAGGACTTGCGGATGTCGGTCTTGTCCATCCAGCGATCGAGGGGCTCGAGCACGCCTTCGGCACCGTAGCCCCAGACGAACCGGGCGGTCATGTGGACGATGTCGGGCGGGTTGCCGGCGGCGAAGCGCGTGGTCAGCAACCGGTGGTGATCGTTCGAGGGCGCATCGGTCAGATTGATCTTCACGCCCGGGTTCTGCTTCTCGAACTCCGCCGTGAGCGCCTGCCACCAGGGCCCGAAGCTCTCCTGCAACTGGTAGGTGGGGAAATCGAGCGTGGTCGTCTGGGCACCGACCGGCGCCGCCCCCAGCAGCAGACAGGCAGCGGCCAGGTTTCGCAGGATTTTCATAGCTGCCTCTCGTCCGAAGATCGCCAACGCCCCTCCTGAACAGCAGCTCGGCAACGCTTGTGTGACGGCGGCGGGGAGGAGGCGGTGCCGAGCGAGCGCCCAATCGCCTTGACAGCCGCCACCAGCGGTGTCGTGCGACCGCGAGGTGGACGATGTGCTCCGGATGCCTCTGAGCGAAGGCGATCAGGCGAAAGCCTGCCGCGCCACATCGCTGAACGCCGCCACAGCGCCCCTCGCGCGCAAATCTGGCAGGGTGACGAGATACTCGCCCGCCGTCATCGCGGCATCGTCGACCGGCACGCCGCGCAGGCGCGGATCGCTGCCCCGTTCGCGGCTGAGCACGATCCCGAGGCCGAGACCCGCGGCGACCGCCTCCTTCACCGCCTCGCGGCTGCCGAGCACGAGCGTCGGCGTGATTTCAAGGCCGCGCGCGGCCATCCCGCGCTCGAAGAGGTGGCGGGTCATCGACCCCTCCTCCCTGAAGATGAAGCGCTCGCCGCTCAACTCGCTCGCTTGCAGGCTCGGGCGCCCCCACCAGGGGTGGTCGGCAGGCACCAGGATTTCCACCCTCTGCTCCACCAGTCTCTCGCAGACGAATCCTTGCGGCGGCGCCGTCAGCGTTACGATCACCACATCGACACGGTGTTCGGTGAGGAGGCCGAGCAGCCGGCCGGAATTGTCGAAGCGGACGTCGAGGCGCAGGCCCGGATGAAGCGCGGAGAAGCGCTGCAGGATTGGCATGGCGATGAAGGGCGCACAGAGACCCAGCGCCAGGTGACCCGAGCGCAGTGCCCGGCCGTTCTCCATCCGCGCGCCGAGATCGTCCAGCGTCAAAACGGCCTCACGGACCTTGGGCAGCAGATCCCGGCCATCGCGGGTCAGTTCGACGCCCGTGCCGGTGCGCAGGAAGAGGCGCGCGCCGAACGCCTGCTCCAGCGCCTTCACATGCTGCGTAATGGCGGGCTGGCTGACGCCGAGCGCCTGGGCGGCTGCCGAAAAACCACCATGGGTGGCGATGGCATGGAAAGCGCGAAGCTGGGCGAAATTCACGGCATGTCCTGTTTTCTGAATAAGCCTGACTTCACATGACCGTCACAGACTTAAGCATAACTTATATGACCGTCGGCCCAAGCCGTCGTCAGCACGCGTCTGGAGCACGTCATGGCCAACTCGACACCTGGTTTTATCGGTCTTGCCGCCGCCCTTGCGATGACGCTGTCTGGAAGCCTGGTCCAGGCGGCAGAGGTCGTCATCTACAACGCCTCCGACAGCGTCAACTCCGCCCTTATCGCGGCGTTCAAGGCCAAGCACCCGGGGATCGACGTCAAATTCGTGTCCGGCTCGACCGGGCCCATCACCGAGCGCGCCATCGCGGAGAAGGGCAATCCGCAGGCCGACGTCGTCTATCTCGTCAACAACGATGCACTGGAGCAGCTGAAGCAGGCCGGCGTGTTCGAGCCCTACGCGCCCAAGGCCTCCAGGATCGCCGCCGACTTCCGCGAGCCCGACGGCTTCTACACCAAGCATTTCGCCACGACGATGTGCATGGTCGTGAACAAGGAGCGGCTCGCGCAGAAGAAGCTGCCGATGCCGACCACCTGGGAAGACCTGATCAAGCCGGTCTACGCCAAGGAGATTTCGGTGCCCTCGCCTTTGAAGTCGGGCACCGGCGGCGCCATTCTGACCACCTTCGTCGACGCCTTCGGCTGGCCCTTCGTCGAGAACCTCAACGAGAACGTCTATCAGTACGCCGATGGTGGGTCGGGCGGAGCGGAACTCGCCTCGGTCGGCGAGATCGCCATCGGCCTGTCCTTCGACACGACCTGCTACAAGCTCAAATCCGCCGGTAGGCCGGTCGAGATCGTGTTCGGGCGCATCACGCCCAACATCACCGAGGGCGGCGGCCTGGTCGCGGGTGGGCCGAACCCGAAGGAAGGCAAGATCTTCCTCGATTTCATGGCGAGCGACGACGCGGCCAAGGTGCTCGGCACGGTCGTCGGTGCGACGGCGGTGCCCGGCCACGGCCTCGTCGATCTCAGCCAGATTACACTGTGGAAGATGCGCCGCCCGGTCGATGTGCCCGAGTTCCGCAAGGTCTTCGCCAACCGGATCCTGAAGCAGTGACGGATGCGACCACGACGGTGGCGATGGGTCCGTTCGCGGAAGGGGGACAGCCTCATCTCGCCGTCGAGGCGGTTGGCAAGTCCTATGGCGACGCCGTCGCCGTCGATGGTGTGTCACTGTCCCTGCGGCGCGGCGAGTTCGTGACGCTGCTCGGCGATTCCGGCTGCGGCAAGACCACGCTGCTGCGGATCGTCGCCGGCTTCGCGCGGCCTGACGCCGGCCGGGTGCGACGCTCCGGCCAGGACATCACCGATCTCGGCCCGGCCAAGCGCCGGCTCGGCTTCGTCTTCCAGTCCTACGCACTGTTCCCGACCAAGACCGTCGCGGAGAACATCGGCTTCGCGCTGTCGCTGAACGGGAGATCGCGTGGCGAGACCCGCGCGCGCGTTGGCGAACTGGCGGCGATGGTCGAGCTCGGCCATCTGCTCCAGCGCTATCCGGGAGAATTGTCGGGCGGGCAGCAGCAGCGCGTCGCGCTGGCGCGGGCCCTCGCCAGCGAGCCCGAGGCGCTGTTGCTCGACGAGCCGATGTCGGCGCTCGACGCCCGCATCCGCGGCAAGCTGCGACAGGAACTGCGCGACCTCGTACAGCGGCTCGGCCTGACCACGCTCTACGTCACGCATGACCAGGACGAGGCGATGGCGCTGTCGGACCGGGTCGCGGTGATGCGCGCCGGCAGGATCGAGCAGATCGGCACGCCGTCGGAGATCTATCACCGCCCCGCCTCGCGTTTCGTGGCGCAGTTCGTCGGGTCGTCGAACCTGATCGAAGGCCGCGTCGTGGCCGGCGGCGTCGACAGCGGCGGCGCGCTCTGGCCGGTCGACTGGCCTGCAACCATTGAGATGGGCCGGCGCGTCACGGTGCTGTACCGGCCCGAGCATCTCACGATCGACGCCGCTTCGAAGCGAGGGCTCGCCGGGACGATCATCGCCGCCACCTTCATGGGCGCGGTCATGCGCCAGCATCTACGCCTTGCCTCGGGCGAGACGATCATCGTCGATCTGCCCTCGCTCGCGCCGGAGGCAGGGCTGCCCGTCGGACGCGTGGTGGCGATCCTGGCCGATGCCCGCCATGCCGTTCCGCTCATGGAGGCGGCCGAGAGGGCCATGCCGGTCGCCGCAAGAGCAGCCGCGTGAAGTCGCGGCCGCTGAACCTGGCCGGCCTCGTCGTCACCATCGTCGTGGCGGCGCTGCTCGGCATCTTCATCGCCTATCCGATCGGGTCCGTCCTCGTCGAGAGCGTCGTCGTCAGGGGGCCGATGTCGCTGCTGCGCCTGCAGGCGGTGACGACGGAGGCGCTGGCGCTGCTGCCCGAGGACGAACGCGAGGGCTCTGTTCGCGGCTGGCTGGCCGCTGCCACCGAGAAGGAGCGCGTCGAGGCGACGGCGGCCGCCTTCGCGCTCGCCGGCGAGCCCGTCACCTGGGACCGGCAGGCGCCCTATTCGCAGCAGGCACGCGACATGGAGACGGCCCTGCGGGCCGTGGGCGCCGAGGGGCGCTCGGCCATCGCCGGGATCTATCCCACGGCGCATATCATGCTGCACAAGCGCATCGCGCTCGCCTTCAAGGTGCGTGATGCCATCGGTCCCGCCGGATTCGACCGCCTGCGCAGCGGGAGCGAGAGCCGCTTCGGGGTCGACCACTACCTCGCGGTGATGCAGGAGCGCTATCTGCGGCTTGCTGCTCTGAACAGCATGATGCTGGCATCGCTGACAGTGCTGACGACCGTCTCGCTGGCCCTGGCGCTGGCCTATGGCATCAACGCCGGCGCCATTCCCTGGCCGAACCTGACGCGCTCGCTCCTGCTGCTGCCGCTGGTCGCGCCGCCGGTCCTGGTCGCGACCGCGACACTGATGCTCTTCGGCCGGCGCGGGCTCGTGACGTTTTCGCTGCTCGACCAGACGCTGGGCCTGATCGACGCGGATCGGACCAACCTCTACGGACTTTTCGGTGTCGTGCTGGCGCAGAGCGTATCATGTCTGCCGGCCGCGCTGATCGTATTCGACAATGTGTTGCGCAAGCCCAACGGCCGGCTCGACGAGGCCGCGGCCAATCTCGGGGCGAGCCATCGCGGCATTTTTGCGCAGGTGACGCTGCCTCTGGCCTGGCCCGCGATCAAGCGCGCCGCCGTGCTGGTCTTCATCCTGAGCCTGACCGATTTCGGCAACCCGACCCTGCTCGGCGGCGACATGCCCGTGCTGGCGGGCGTCGTCTACGACCAGATCCTGGCCTATCGCAACACGCCGCTGGCGGCGGCGCTCTGCGTCTGGCTGCTGGTGCCGCCGCTGCTGCTCTATGCCGGGTTCGAATGGTTCGGCCGGCGCAAGAGCTACGCCGTCAGCGACGCCGGAGGCCGGTCGGAACTGCCGATGCCGGCCGCCTGGCGGTTGTCGCTGACGATCGCGGCAGGCGCCCTCTGTCTGCTGATCGCGACGATCTATGTGACGATGGCGCTCGGCGCGGTCACCCGCATCTGGGGCGTCGACTGGCGCCTCACGCTCGGCCATTTCACGAGCGAAGGCGTCGATGCCGGGCTGTCGGGCTCGGGCTATGGCAGTTCCGAGCGCGGGCTCGCGCTGGTCTGGGACAGCTTCAGGATCGCGGCGATGGCGGCGCCGCTCGGCGGCCTGCTCGGCATCGTCATCGCCTATGTCGTCGAGAGGCTGCGCCCGCCCGGCCGCAGCGTGATCGCCAGCCTCGCTCTGATCCCGGCGATCCTGCCCGGCATCATCTTCGGCGTCGGCTACATCATCGCCTTCAACGCGCCGTTGGGCTTCAAGAGCCTGTCTCTGACCGGCACCTCGGCGATCCTCGTCATCAACGTGCTGTTCTCGAACCTGTTCGTCGGCTTCCTGGCGGCGCGTGCCGCCCTGCAGCGGCTTGATCCGGCAGTCGACGAAGCGGCCGAGAGCCTTGGCGCGGGGCTGGTCTCGCGCTTCTGGCGCGTCACCCTGCCGATGATGCGGCCGGCGCTGCTGCTCGGCACGCTCTATGTCTTCATCCATGCGCTGACCGCCTTCTCGTCGGTCATCTTCCTGATCTCCGGCAGTCACAAACTGGTCTCCGTGGCGATCTTCAACCACGCCGTCTCCGGCGATTTCGGGGAGGCCGGGGCCAAGAGCGTCGCGCTTCTGGCGCTCGCGCTCGCGGCCATGTCGCTCATCTGGCTGCTCGAGCGCCGTCACGATCGTCGCGGCAGGCGGCCGTCTGCGAAGCCCGTCGCGATCTCCCCGGATGCGGGCTTACGGCCGGCAGCGGGAGGCCATGCGCGATGAGCGGGGATCTGGTCGCACGCGATGCCGCCGCCTTCTTCCACCAGAACGGCTCCAGCCCCTGCGTCTCCGCCCTGCAAGGCGTCGACGGCGTCTGGCTTGAGGACGACGAAGGCCGCCGCCTGCTCGATCTGCACGGCAACACTGCCCATCATATCGGCTACGCCCATCCCGAACTGATCGCTGCGCTGAAGGACCAGCTCGACACGCTGCCGTTCTCGCCACGGCGCTTCACGAACGCGCCTGCGGTGGCGCTGGCGGAGAAGCTCCTGTCGAAATGGCCGGGGCGTTCGGCCAGGGTGCTGTTCGCCACGGGCGGCTCGGATGCGATCGAGATCGCCCTGAAGCTCGCCCGCGTCGCGACCGGCAAGCACGAGACGATCTCGGTCGAAGGCTCCTATCACGGGCATGGCTTCGGCGCGTTCGGCCTGTCGCGCGCCGCACCCGACCCCAGGCTGGGCCCGTTCCTGCCCGGTCGCCACCATGTCACGCCCTACTGGCATCCCGACGACGGCGCAGGGCGCATGGTCGAGGATGTCCGGCGGGCGCTGGAGGCATCATCGCAGATCGGGGCGCTGATCGCCGAGCCGATCCGCTCCAACTGCCATGTGCCGCCCCCCTGGCTATGGCCCCGGATCAGACAGCTCTGTGACGAGCATGGCGTCCTGCTGATCTTCGACGAAATCCCCTCTGGCCTCGGCAAGACCGGCCGCTTCTTCGCCTTCGAGCATGTCGGCGCGACGCCCGACGCCGTGGTGCTCGGCAAGGCGCTCGGCGGCGGCATCTTGCCGATCGCCGCCGTGATCGCCGATGCGCGCCTCAACCTGGCGCCCGAATTGTCGCTGGGCCACTACACCCATGAGAAGAATCCGATGACGACGCGGGCAGCGCTGACCACGATCGAGATCATCGAGCGCGGCGGGCTGATCGCCCGCGCCGCGTGGCTCGAAGAGGAGATCCGTGCGCGGGTAGACCGGATGCGCCGGGAAACACCGCTGATCGACCATGTCCGCGGCAAGGGCTTGCTGCTGGCGATCGGGCTCGATCCCGACCGCGTCGATGCAGCGCGATGGCCAATCGCCGCGATCATCGATCGTCTGCGCGAACATGGCCTGTCAACGACAGCGAAGGATCGGTCGAGCTTTGGCTTTTCACCGCCTATCGCCATCACGGATGCTGAACTCGATTGGGCGTTCATCCGCGTTCGGGAGGCTTTGCAGGCAGCTTCTACGCCGCGATGACATGTTGATGATGTCGGAGTTGGATTTAGAGCCGCACGGACGGGCGTCCGAAACCCTTCACAGCGGCAGAACTTCAGTGGCTCCAGGATTGTGCTGAAGAAGTCGACGCTGGGTTGGTTGCCTATTGCGATTGCACGGATCGCTGAAAGGGCGTTCGCCCTCATGCCGCCTGGGGCGGTGCTCCGGCCGGCATCAGCGTCTCCATTTTCCTGAGGTTCTGGGCGGTGGCGGCGAGGAGGAACTCATCGCGAGCGCCGCATGGTCCTCGCAGGCGCAGGCGATCGAGTTTGAGGATGCGCTTCAGCGGGGCCGTCCGCGCAGAGGCCGAGAAGCGCCATTATGCCATGCTGGACGAGCCGGCCATGGCGGCGTGTCTCAAACGAAATGGCCTCCGGAACACCCGGTGCGGTTCAGCCGAGGCTCGCACGGCCTGGCTCACTGCCATCGTCGACACCATCATCGCCGAGCCTCGATCGATCCGCCTCGTCGGCAGAACCGACAACTTCGAAAAGACCTGCCAAGCCATGCCGCTAGGCGCGGCGTGGTTGCAGTTCTAATTGAAATTGGTGGGCCGGGCCGAAGTACCTGAACTAGCCTGTTTCAAGGTGTTACAGCCCGATGGGAAAGAAAATCGTCGCGCCTCTTTTCGAGGTTTTCAGACGGTCTCTTTCCCACCACCCGAGGACTCGACAACCGGAACGAACTGAGAACATGATGCCGGGATGCTTCGCTTCCCGCTCAAGGTCAGGCGCTTCTCCGGCATTGGTGACGAGCCGAGCGCCTTCATCGTCAGCGACGCCGGCGGGCGGAGCATCATCCTCCATTGCGAGGCGCAATCGCTGCGCCGCGAGGTCGCCAAGCTCTGGACGCCGGAGGAGGCGGAAGCCCTGGCGAAGCGGATCGCGCGGATGCTGACCAACGAGGCCGAGGCGAATTTTGCCATCGACGAGCTGGCGCGGCGCAAGGCCGAGGGGCGACGATGAACCGCGAGACGATCACCCGCTCGAAGCCGCCCCGGTTCCGCTTCGAGATCCGTGCCCGGATCGGCCGGGACTGGCCGAGGCTCGTCTCGCGCCATCACAGCCTGTTCTCGGCCGAGCGCCGACTGCTGCGGCTGCCGCTGCAGCCCGGCGAGACCGTGACGATCTACGAGGAGGGCCGGCCGGTGCGCAGCTCCGCCGTGCCGGCTCTTGGCGAAGGCCCGGAGATACCCTTCTGAAACGCGAAAAGCCCCGCCGCCCGTCAGGGCAGCGGGGCTCGCTCCGGGCTCAGCGGCGGGTTGACCGTCTACTCCCGCAACTCCATCGCCAGCGCGTCGATCTGCGCCCGGAAGGCCGTCAGGTCGCCGCTGTTGCGGATGATCCGGTCCGGCACGAACTCGGCCCGCTCCGAGGCGTGCCCGGGCCCGCTCGCCGAGCCGGCGCCGGCGCGCTCGATCCTGACGACGAGGCCGCCGCGATCGCGGATCGCCTGCGCCTCGTTGGCGAAGCGGACATCGTCGGCGACGATCAGCCTGTCGAACCCGGTCTCGCCCCGGAAGGCAGGTCCCGGACCATGGAAGCCCGGCGCCCGCTCCACGGCCGCCCGCCAGGCCGCGATCCAGAACTCGGATCCGATCAGTTCGCGGCCCCATTCGGTCCCGAGCCATTGCATGGCCTGGCGCGGCGTGCGTCCGCACAGGAGCGGTGTCGGCTCCTCCTTGAGGGCGCCGTCGAGCTGCTCGACTGACAAGCCCAGCGCCGCCAGCATCGCCTTGAGCGGCCCGGCGAAGCGCACGTGGTTGAAGCGCCAGCGCTTGACCATACGCTCGGCCGCGGTCGACTTGCCCGCTCCGGCCGCCCCGCAGAAGCCTATCGTGCGGATACGGAAGCCGGCCGCGCAGCCGCCGGTGCAATTGTATTCGTGGTTCTCGTAGCCATGATGGCAGTGCGGACAATCCCGGTCGGGGATCAGGCCGCGGCGCGGCGGCTTCATCGGCCATGCCGGGCCGGCGACGCCGGAGCCCGTCGTCGGAACGGGCGGGCGCGGGCCGGGCTTCGGTTGATAACCGTGAATCGTCATGCCGCCTCCCCTCCCTGCCAGCCGGCCGGGACCCTGACGCGCGGCTTCGGCGGCAGGCCGGGCGGCTCGAGCTGGATCGGCGCGCGCTCGCGCAGGCCCCATTTCGAATGCAGCAGGAAGAGCCATTGCTGCGGCGGCTCGGGCTCGGCCCGCAGGTCGTCGGCATATTCGCCGTACCCCGGCACGGAGCCGTTGGAGAGCACGGCGCCGGCATTGCCGGTGGTGTGATAGTGCCCGTGCAGGATGAGGTCGGGCCGGCGGCCGAATCTGGCCTGCTGCGCCTCGACCTTCTTGGTGCCGCGCACGATCGGCAGCATCGGCCCGGCGAAGCCCATGCCGCCCTTCGTCCCGATCTTGTCGCCATGGGTGACGAAGACGGTGCGGCCGAACACCGGGACGATCTGGTCCTTGCTGTCGCCATGCTGGAAGCTGAGCCGCTCGTCATGGCGGAAGCGCTCCTGCAGCATGGCCGCGACCATGATGTCGTAGGAAAGCCGGGCATAGAGCTTGGCCGTCGGCTTCGGCGTGGTGCGGCCGTGATTGCCCGGCACCGAGACGACATGAACCCTGCCATAGGCCTCGGCCAGCATGCGGATACCGCCGGCGATGGCTTCGACCACGGCGACGACCTGCTCGGGGCTGGTCAGCGCGTTGGTCGCGGCGAGCTCGTCATGGATCGCGCCGGAGACCATGTCGCCGCCGAGCACGAGCAGCGCGCCCTCGCATTGCGTATCGGAAGCCCAGCGCCGGCCGATCGTGCAGGCGGCGTCGAAATAGCGCCTGAGCCGCGCCCGGCAGGCCTCGGGATCGAAGCGGTTCACGCCCAGGATCTCGTCGGGCTCGATCACCTCGCCCATATGCACGTCGGAGACGAGGCAGCCGACGACGGAGCGGCCGCGCTCGCCCGCCCCCGGCGGCGTCAGCAGCCAGTCGGGAACCTGCCAGGACTGGCCGCGCAGCCCCGCCAGCTCGCCGGCGAGATGCTCCACCCGCGCCAGCGAGGCCTCGGCCAGCTTCGCCTTGCGCCGCCAGAACTCGGCGCCAAGCCGCTCTGCGCGCTCCTGTTCCGGGCTCACGGTCGAAGCCTCCGGCGGGGCCGGCGGCGGCACGGGCGACGGCGGCGCGTCGGCCTGATCCTGACGCCGCAGTGCCTTCGCCTCCTTCCGGGCCGTGCGCGGGTCGCAGCCGAGGCGGCGCGCGGCATGGGTCGGGTTCACGCCGTCGCGCAGCAGCGCGCGCAACGCCGCCCGTTCGGCCTCGCTCAGATGGATGGATTTCGGTCTGCGCTGCATCGGATCACGGCCTCATGGGGACTTCGGTGACCGGCGCGGCGACGGGGGCTGCCCCTCGATCACACGGTCGATCCGTTCGTTGAGATGGCTGACCTGCCCGCCGACACCTTCGATCGCGGCCATGATCCGTTCGGTCTGCTCACGAAGGCCAACCTTCGAGACATAGGTTTCCGCGACATGCAGGCGATGCTCGGCGAGGCCCGCCGCCGTCGCGTCGGCGCGCGCCGAGGCCACGGCCGCGGCCGTCATCGCCTCGGAGCGGGCGCGGTTGACGATGGCCTCGACGCGCACCCAGGCGGTGGTGACGAAGCCGAGGATCAGGATGACGAAGCCGACGAGCTCGGAGGTGATCGCCATCAGCGCGCCGCCTTCCGCCCGAAACCGAGCGCGGGGGCGATCTCCTTGAGCGTGTGCCCGCCATTGAAGACGGCGAGCCAGGTCAGCGTCACCGAGCTCCAGGCCTGGACGATGTCGCTCATCGGCAGCATCGGCGTGATGCGCCCGCCGCCGAAGACGCAGGCGAGCAGGATCACCGCCCAGCCGCCGATGATCAGGCCCTGCCAGGCCCCGCGCCAGAACTGCCAGGCGCCGAAGCCCTTCTCGATCTCGGCGGCCTGTGCGGCGCCCCGCGCCTGCGTTTCCGCCTCCCAGATCCGGAGGAGCTCGGGCGCCTGCGCCTCGACCTCGCGGATGACGGGCGCGGCCTCCTCCGGCCGGGTCGCGATCGCGTCCTGCACGGCCTCGGGCGTGGCGGGCGTGCCGAGCTTTCCGGCCAGGGTGTCGAGCACCTTGCCGGCGAGCCCGCCGACGACGGTGCCGGCCGGGCCGCCGATGGCCGAGCCTATGATGCCGCCGAGCTGCGGCGCGCCCAGCCTGACGAGATCGCCGGCCAGAGAGCCGAGCGTCGAAGCGATGTCCATGGTGCGAAATCCCGGCCTCAGAGCCCGAAGGCGCGGCGGAAGGCGGCGACGAAGCGCGCGACGGCGCCGGGCTGTGCGGCGGGAGCCGGCGCGGGCGCGGCCGGGATCGGGATCGGCTCGCCCGGCGGCACGATCGGCGCGGCGACCGGCCGGCCAGCCGCCTTCACCTGGTCGAGGATCGCCTCGACGCGCTCCGGCGCAACCAGCGCCTTGTTGAGCCCGTCGCCGGCATAATAGCTCTGCCCGCGCTCGAGCGTGCGCTTCTGGCCCTTGGTCGCGGCCAGCACCGGGAACGACGCCCATTCCTGCGCGAGGCGCTTGCCGAATTCCGTCCGGCTGATCGTGCCGGCCATGAACTCCGCATAGCCGCGGCGCTTGAGCAGGTGATAGCCCAGCCGGTCCTGCAGATCGGCGTCGAGCTTCTGCTGCGGCGACAGGCCGAGCTCGGCGATCAGCCCCTGCAGCGTCGCCCGCATGAGCTGCGGCGCGCCGGCGGCCGAGGACGCCTTGGCCGAGCCGAACTTGGCCGCCCAAGCCTTCGAGGCCCAGACGAGCTGCGCCGCCTGCACCTCCGCCAGCGTCATCCGCGTCAGCGGCTTGTCGAGGGCGGATTGGCGATTGCCATAGATCACCTCGTAGCAGGCCGGCGCCGGCAGGCTCGTCTCCGTCCGATAGATGAAGTCGAGCAGCAGCGCCGCGCCTTTCGGAACGGTCTTGTCCATGGCGGTCTCCGGTCATGAAAAAGCCCGCGCGAGGCGGGCGGGTCAGAAGGTCGGGCGCGGCACGAACAGGCAGACCGGCCGGTCGGCGGGGCGGATGACGCTGCCGGCCGGATGGCCGCCGGCGCGGCAGACATGGAAGCGCCCGTCCCGCGAGGGGCGCGTGTCGCGCTCGGCGACGAAAAGGCCGTCATGGGTGCGATAGCCGCCCGGCACGATCGTCGGATCGGGCTCGCGGGCATCGGCGTCCTCGCCCATCGGCCAGCAGTCGCGATCCGAGCAGCAGTCGTAAGGGTACCAGGAGTGCGCGGCCGCGGGCCCACCCCAGACGGGGGCGAGCGCGAGCAGCGCCGGCAGCATCAGCGCGGCGAGCTTCATGCGATGAATTCCGGGGTTACGGGAACTGCGAGACGAGGCGCTTGAACAGCGCATAGGCCGCCAGAACGCGAGCCTCGGCCGCGTCGTCGGCGAGATACCCGACATAGACAGGCTGGCCGCGCGTCGTGCAGCTCGCGCCGCAGATCAGGAGGCCGGCGCCGTTGATCGCGGTCGACACCGCCGACGAGGACGCGCGCTGCACACCATCCTGGCGCAGGACGACAGAGGTCGACGAGCGTCTGTGCGCGGCCCACATTCCGATCGGCGCGCCGGCCGCGCCGGATGCCCCCAGCGTGACGTTGAACACGGACGAGTTGTTGAACCGAAGCTCGCCCTGCGTCGCGTTCTTGCGCGGGCGGAACGTCATGTTTCCGCCCATGGTGCAGAACGATCCGGTCTCGGTCACATCCGTCTCGACGGCCCACACCATGGACGCCGTGTCGCGCAGGTAGTTGCGGCCAACGGTCACGGACGGGTCGAAGGTAGGCCAGCGGATGTTTGTTCCGGGTGTCCCGTCGCCGGCCCAGCCGAGCTTCGGGTCGTAGTTCATGGTGCCCTGCTCGGTGCCGTTAAAGCCGAGCTTGAGATCGAGCAGCGCCGTCGCCTTGTTCCAGGCCAGAGTCGCCGGCAGGATGTCGGCCGTGGTCCAGTCGCCGCCATCCTTGAGCGCGCGGATATAGGCGTTGTGAGCCGTCTTCCAGTAGCCGGTCGGGTCGGTCAGCCCGTTCGTCGAATAGAAGCTGTCCGTCTCGGTCTCATAGGTTCCGGTGACGGCGATCGTCAGCGTGAGGTCGCTGTAGATCGGCCCGAGCCAGCACTGCCACGTCCGATAATCGGCAGGGTCGCGCCACACATCGGAGCCGACGATGCCCGGCGTCGCCCGCACCGTGACGTTGTGCGTCGCTTTGGTCGCATAATTCAGCGTGTTCTTGAGGCGCAGCGTGTAACCGGTCGCGCCATTGCCCGCGATCTCGAACTTGTTGTCGGGATCGTCGACGATCTCGTAATGCAGGACCGCGCCGGAAACGGCCGTTCCGACCGAACCCGTCAGGTCGGCGATGTCCGTCCCGACCGAGGTCGATCCAGCGGCAGTTCCGTAGCTGAAGCCAGCCTTCCAACTATTTCCGGCAACCGGCGTCGGGAACGCGGGATCGACGACGCCCGTGAAGCCCGTGATGGCCGTCGTCCCACCACGATCGAAAATTTCGCAGGTGCGCTTGACGTTGGTGTATGTCCAGCCTCGGTAGTCGACCTGCTGATTGGTGCGGCTGGTGTCCCCGAGGATGACAGCGAGGCTGTCGCTGTCGGAACCGAGCATGGTCCGGCCGGAGCCGTCCGGAACCGTCGTCAGGTCGTCGTGCAGCACGAAGGCGCAGTCGATGAGGTCCGACCCGAGATCGCTGCGCGAGGCAAGATACGCGCACGGGTGGTCGTCGGTGCCGCGCGTTGCGGGCCAGCGCGAGTTGTAGACGCGCAGGTTCTTGACGTAGGACGGGCCGGTCTGGTTGGTGTTCCAGTCGCGCAGGCCGCGCTTGCAATTGATCGCGGTGAGGTTGACCGCGTAGAGATTGGAGACCTTCACGTCGGCCATGCCGTCCGACATGCCGATGCCCGTGCTGTCCATGAGCATGATGTAGTCGGCGATGGTCGTCCCGTCCGCCTCGACATAGATGGTGTCACCGGCAATGCCCACGCGAGTGCCGTCCCAGGCAATCTTGCCGCTGTCGAACTGGAACATATCGCCCTGCGAATAGGTCGTCTGGTAATCGACGAGGTCGCGGCAGGAGATCTGATACGCCATGATGCGCGTGCAGACATCATACTTGTCGGACCCGAACGAGGCCGAGAAGTCGTACATCGCTGGGAAGTTATTCGTCTGCGAGACCCCGCGCCCGTTCGCCGTGCAGCGCCGCGTGTCGAGGCGGTGGATGTTGAAGCCCTTGACCATCGAGTGGCCGAGATAGTCGACATCGACATCCCAGACACGCAGGCCCTCCGTCGCCGTGATGAAGGCCGGCCAGGTCGAGCTGCCGGGGTTCGGCATGAAGAGGAACAGGCGATAGACGTTGCTGGCCGTGAAGCGCTTGATCTCGATTTCGCGGTGAAACGACTGAATGCCGAGGGTCGTGTCGCGACCGCGCGCGTTGACGAAGCACGAGACGTTGGTGAGCGTAAAATCCTCGAAGCTGATGAAGGACGCGTCGTTCGTCAGCAGGAACATATAGGCGAGCGTCTGGTTCGTCGTTGGAGCCGAGACGCGGTTTCCGGTCCATTGGCTGCGCAGCGCATTGCCGCTGCCATCGACGCCGCGGATACGCTGGCGCGTCATCTCGGACGTGCCGCCGACCGACAGGGTGATGGTCGACGAACCACGCGCATAGGTGCCGAGGTCGCCACGCATCAGATGCTCGGCAGGTCGGCCGGCGGTATTGGCCGCTGCCACATTTGTCGCTAGCGCCGACAGAGCGGCAGCATTTGCCGCGCTGGACCCGTCACCGGAGCCCTGCGCGGTCGGAGCGTACCACCACGTCATCGTCGAGAGCGCTGCTCGCACCTCGACATTGACCGTGATCGTGCGCGTCGCGCCGGTCCACCACTCTTCAACCGCGATCTCAACCGGGTAGATGCCGGGCGTCGTCGGAGCGTCGGCGTCGGTATAGAGCGTCTTGCCGCCAGGGCAGAGGGCGAAGCCGTCGCCGGAAGCGATGAACAGCGCGCGCTCGGTGGTGGCCAGCGCGCGCAGTGGCGCGACATGGGTGTCGGCGCGGGCACTCGTCGGGATCAGGCCGTCGACGACGACAGGCTCCACACCTCCTGCGAGCGTGGCGAACGGGTCCGTCAGCAGCGGAAAATCGGATGAGGCCAGCATGACGGGCTCCGGACAAAAGAAAAGCCGCCCGGAGGCGGCCATGAGCGGGCGATGACCGGGCGGATCAGCCGGGCGCGCTGCCGGCGGCGAACGCGGCGTCGATTTCGGCCATGGTCGAGATCGTGCCGGCCTCGATCGCGGCCTTGATCGCGGCGAAGGTGGCGAAGCCGGCATTGACATGCGCCTGCACCGCGTCGCTGATCGCGACCATGGCGGCGGCATCGACCGGATAGGTCGCGCCGTCGGCGCCGTGCCAGACCGTCGACCAGCCGGGATCGGCCATCGCCGCGACGCGGGCGCCGGTGATCATCAGCTTGGAGCGGTCGTCGGTCGCGACCGGCACGCTGCCGACGAGAATGCCGCCGACCTCGAGGCGCCAGCGCCGATCGGCGGCGTAGGCGACGAGCGCAGCCTTGGCCGCGCTGTCCTGCCAGCCCGGCGCGGCGACGATCGCGGCGACGGCCGCCTCACGCCCGGGCGGGACGAACAGCGCCCCGCCGTCATAGGAGAAGCCGGAATTCAGCGCGGTCGCCTCTGCCGGCAGGAGGGCCATCAGCGCCGAAGCATCGTCCGGGCTCAGTTCGATCTGCATGGCTTCGCTCCTCAGTAGGCCGACATCAGGGCGGCGAAGAACCGGCTGCGCGCGTCGGCATAGGCAGGCTGCGTCGATCCTGCCTGGTGGTAGGCCATCGCCTCGATGTAGTCGCCGGCCGCAAGCGGGACGATCGTGTGGCCCTGGACGATCGTGCCGCCGCCATTCTTGTTGTAGGGATAGTCGCCCTCGCCAATGATGGTGGTGCCGTTCTTGCGGATTTGCGTCGCGGCGAAGCGATCATCGGCCGGGGTGAAGAACGACCAGGCGGCCTGGATGTACCAGAGACCTGACTCTCCTGCTCCGACCGTCAGACGCTGGCCGTTCCAGGTCGACGTGCCCAGATTGTTGCGCGTCGTCGTCTGGAAATTCAGGATCGTCGCTGTCGTCGTCGGGACCGAATTGTTGGTCGAGATCACTGCATCGATCGACTTGAGCAGCGGCGCGGCCGGGGTCGAGGCGCCCGGCACCGTTCCCAGCGTCGAAACGATCTGCACCTGCGTTCCGTCATAGGCGGCCCAGTAATAGCAGCCGGGCTGCAGGTCGCCGATGGCGAGATCGGCGCCGCCAAGGCGCTTCAACGGCTTCGCGGCGAGACCGTCCGCCGAGAGCGTGACGGTGGTGGAGCTGTTGGCCGAGGCCGCCTTGATCAGCAGCGGCACATTCACCAGCTCGGTCCAGGCCGTCACCGGCGGATCGAGCGTGATGGCGAGCGCATTGGCCGTGCCGGTGGCGGCCCGGTAGTTGAGGCCGAAGCTGCGCGAGGCCTTTGTGAGCAGGTCGTCGTCGAGATTGGAGACCGGCACGCCGCTCTTGCGCGCGAGCGAGCGCAACTGCGCGATCAGGGCGTTGAGCGCCGGCGCCACCCATTCCGTCCCGTCGTCATCGGCGGGGGACGAGCAGTCCTTGTAGAAGGTGTCGGGATCGCCCGCGCCGTTCGCGGGCGTGTAGGCCGGGCGCACGGCGGCGGCATCGGCGGCGCCGAAGGCGCCGGGTCCCCAGAGGTCGACCATGTGAAGCTCCTCAGATCGTCTCGAAGACGAGATCGGCATGCGCCGGCGCGATGCGGCGGATCAGGCAGGCGAGCGGCTCGATGTCCGGCCCGCAGGTGAAGGCGAAACCCAGGCGCATGCGGCCCATCAGCGGCTTGCGGCGGTCCTTCGCGACATAGGCCGAGGACGCGGCGAGATCGACCGCGATGCGCCAGGCGACGCCCTGCGCCGCCGCCATCCGCATCGTGCCCATCCGGCCGTTGCGCATCCGCCCTGACTGGACGCGGGTGATGAACTCTTCCGCGATCGCGATCGACCAGCCGCGCCGGGCGGCGGCCGCCTCCGCATAGGCCGGGATGCTGTCGCCGACCGCGTTGACCTTCTCGCAGACATCCGCGAACGGGTCGCAGCCGTCCGGCACGCCATAGTCGAGCGCCCAGAGATCGCGCGTCTCGACCGCCGTCGAGCAGAAGAACTCGTCGACCAGCGCGCAGAAGCGCCGGTGCATCGGCCCGAACACGGCGCCGAGCGCGGCGAAGAAGCCGCCCATCACCGAGCCTTCCAGCGCGTCGAAGCCGCCATGGCGCCAGGCGTCGCCGCGCGGGCGCAGGGCCGCGAGCGCGGCCGCGACCTCGTCGTCGCTCGGGCAGATCATGGCGGCCTCTCAGAGGAAGGTCGGCGTGCCGGGGACGGCGGTCTGGCCCGGCAGAAGCGTCACATTCGCCGCGGGCGAGACCAGGACATGGCTCTCCTCGCCCGTCGCATTGGCGACGGCCTGCCAGATCCAGCTTCGCGAGAAGCCGGCCGCCGTGGCGAGGAAGGGCATCGAGGGATGGTGCGTCGACCCGCCGGCGACACGGCTGTTGCGGAAGAAGGTTGTCGCCACCTCGGCGACCACGGCGGCACGCACCTCCGGCGTGTCCGGCGTCAGCGCGTCGATGCTGTAGTCGATCGGCACGGGCTCGGGAATGCGCACGATCGCCCTGGCGGCGCCGGGGCCGGAGAGGCGCAGCGCCTCCTCGACCACGAGCCTGTCGCTTTCGAGCGGGATGCCGTTCGGCCGCGTCAGGTCGAAGAAGGGGTAGACCACGACCGTCGCGCGGCCATGGCCGAGCGGTTCGATGAAGGCGCGGGTGACGCCCGGCACCGCCAGCGTGTAGCGCAGCCAGTCCGGCGGCGCGCCGGCATGGTCCGGGAAGGCCTTGGCGAAGAGCAGCCGGGCGCGATAGGCCTCGTCGGCCTCGTCGTCGGCCGCGCCGCCAAGCCCCTCGGCCGCCACCGCGAAGGTCGCCGCCCCCGTCAGGCCGCTGACCGCCGTGAGCGCGACACCGGCATCAGCGGCGCCCGCCGCGCCGGCTTCAGTCGCCGTGACCTGGACCATCGCCGTGCCGGCGCCCGCCAGCACGACACCAGCATCGACCGTGTAGGAGACGCCATCCGAGCGGGTCAGCACCGCGCCGGTCGCGATCGCCGCCGGCACTATCGTGACCATGATCACGGAGCCGGTCGCCGCCGCTGCCTGCTTGCGCGGCACGGCCGGCTTCATCTCGGCGCCGTGCCGGTCGAGCTGGTCGGCGTCGCAGGTCGCGACGAAACGCTGGTCGGCCGCCCAGGCCGCGAGGCGCTCCAGCTCGTAGAGGCCGCCGCCGACGACCTTCGCGGTCGGGCGCAGATTGTTGCGGGCGAGCGCCGCGTCGGCGCCCGTCAGATTCGCGGTGAAGGCCCGCACGGCGTCGGTGACATGCTGGCGGAGGCCCTTGGTCTGCCAGCTCATGCCGCGCGTCCCTGTTCCTGCCACAGCCCGGCGAAGCGCTGGCTGTAGACCTGCGCGCCGTCGCGCGCCCTGACCTCGACCGCGAGCCAGACGCCGCGGCGCGGGTCCTCGATCAGGCCGGAGGTGACGGTGACGGAGCCGGCGACCTTGTCGCGCAGCATCCAGGCCAGCGCCTCCTCGGCATAGATCCGCGCGAGATCGGCGATCTCGTCGGTCGCGACCTCGTTGCGCAGCGTCCAGAGATGACTGCCGATCGGCTCGGGCGTCTCGCCCTCGGGTGCGACCGCGTCGCCCCACCAGCCGCGCCGGTCGGTCACGTCCGGGCGCCAGCCTTCCGGAGCGCGCCGGTCGGTGAAGAGCGAGAGGATGACCGCCGAGGCGATCGGGTCCGCCGCGTCGAGCCCGCCGGGGTTGAGCGTGTCGCCGGCCGGCGCCACGCGCCAGTCGCCGACGCCCTCGCCCGCATTCCAGAAGGTCGACCAGAACAGGGTCGGGCGCTCGGCCGCGACCTTGCCGATCGTGATGCCGTAGCTCATCCGATGCTGCCTTGCGGGGTGTCGGGGGCGGCCGGGCCGATGCCGGCGAAGACATGTTGCGAGGGGCCGGCCGCCGTCATCACCGGGAAATAAGGCGGCTTGCCGAGATAGACGGCACCGGCATCGACATGGACCCAGTCCGAGGCCTCGATCCGGTATTTGCCGACGGCGCGGGCATGGTGGTTCTTGCCGCCATGGTCGAGATCGGCCTTCTGCTGCAGCAGCTTCCAGACCGTCCCGTCGGCATTGTAGAGGGCCGCTCCGCCCGCCGGCAGGGAGCGCGGCCGCCCCTCGGTCTCGAAGCCGAGCGCGAACACGCGATCCGACGAGCCCAGGCGCAGGAAATGACCGATGGAGCCGACCGGCGGATGCGAGCTGTAGCCATGGGGCTGCGCCCGCTCCACGGCCGTGAACCGCTCGCCGCGATAGCCGACGACGGTGAGGAGCTGGCCGCGCGGCGCATCGTCGACGGCGACGACGCGGCCCCGCGTGATCTCGGAGGCGGCGAAGAACTCACTCGGCATCGTCGCCACCGGCCTTGCCGATATAGTCGGAGCCCTTGGCACCCTTCGGCTTCTTGCCGCCGAAGGCGCGCGGATCGACCAGTGAAAGCTGCGCGCGCGTGCCCTCCTCCGTATCGGTCTGGCTGAGGCGCACCTTCTTCACCAGCATGTCCTGCACGATGTCGAGCGAGGGGCATTCGACGAAGACGAGCAGGCCCGGCGTCCAGAGCGTGCCGGCGGCATCGCGCCAGCCCGCCACGCTGATCTCGCAGGTCGTGCCCTCCCCGGCCGCGCGGTCGCGGTGCCATTGCGCCCGCTTGCGCGCCTCGTCGTTGAGCACGGTCTCGGGCGGCACGATGACGCGCACGCGCTTGCGCGAGACGCCCTCGTCGCGCGCCTCGGCCTCGATCTCGAGCGCATCGGCGCCATAGCCGGAGGGCGCCTGCGCGCGGACCTTGACGGTGCCGGCGCGCTTGCTGTCGTCATGCACGGCCGAGGCGTCGAGGATCTCGTCACCCTCGGTCAGCGCGCCGGCATGGCGTTTGGTGCCGGCCCGCGCCAGCTTGAGATTGCCCTCGGGCGTGTCGCCGATGGCGAAGCCTTCCTTGCGCGAAAGCCGCTCGGCGAAGGTGAAGATGGTCTCGCCGGGACGCAGCCGCACCAGGGCCTGCGTCGCATGGGCGAGATCGCTCTCGACCGTGATGCCGTAATCCTTCGCCAGCTTGCCCAGGATCTGCGGGGCCTTTTGCCCCCTGAACTCGCCGGTCTCGTCCTCGGCCGAGGAATCGACCAGGTCGCCGGTCTTCGAGCGGCCCGAAATCGCCACATCGTTCTCGGCGGCACGCAAGGCGGCCGCGCGCTTCTCGACATGGCCGGTGAGCACGAGGTCGCCGCCATCCCCGTCCTCCAGGCGCACGCCGTCCGAGGCGCGCGTGCGGATGGTGACGGAAGGCGAGCCGCGCAGCGCCACCAGCAGGTCGCGCTGGCTCATGCCGGGCTGCTTGACCTTGGCCTCGAAGCTGCGCGCGGCCTCGTCCATGGCGATCTCGATCGCGATGGTGACCGGCCGCAGCGTCAGCCCGGCGGTGCTGAGGGTGACGATCTCGAAGGCCATGAACCACCACCGTCATGCTCGGGCCAGACCCGAGCATCTCGGGCAGGAGATGCCCGGGTCGAGCCCGGGCATGACGGAAGAACCAACAGCCGCCCTGGCCATTTTGTTGGCGTCAACAAAATGGTCAGGCCGCCAGCGCCGTGAAGCGCTCCGGCAGGAAGGCGGGGTTGTAGGCCGCCGCGCGCGCCGCCACCTCCTCGGCCCGCATCGGGTCGCCATAGAGCGCCCAGGCCCAGACGAGCGAGGGCAGCGGGCGCCCGGCCGACACGGTGATGAGGGGCGCGAGATCGGCCTCGCGCTTCTGCGCGAGATCCGCGACGAGCCCGGCCATGGCCGAGAGCTGGCGGGCGAGATCGAGGCCCGGCCGGCCGATGCGGGCGAGCGCGTCGTCGAAGACGGCGGCGGCGCTCGACCGGGCCGTGACGGCCTCCGGCCGGTCGCGATAGCTGCGCCGCGCCGAGGCCTCGCCCAGGGCGAGCGCGCGGGCGGCGGCCGTCAGCGCGACGCCCTGCTCCGCATTGGCCGCGATGACGAGGGCGCTGCCGCGCGAGACCTGCGCCGGGGCGGCGTCTGGCGGGGCGCCGAGATCGACCAGCACGGCGGAAAGCGTGGCGGGATCGGCCGCGTCGCCGAGCGCGATCGCGAGCGTCGCGACCGCCTCGCCATAGGCGGCGGGCGCCGCCGGAAAGGCGGCAAGCGCCGCGGTGGCGGCCGCGAAGGGCTGCTCCGTCGCGGCCATGGCCGCGGGCGAGAGGCGCAGCGTCTGGCGCAGCGCCGCGATATCGCCGAGCACGCCGGCGGCCGCGTCCATCGCGGCCTCGACCACGAGCGATGACTGGCCGAGAAGCTGGAAGGCCGCGCCCGCAAACGAGCCGAAGGCGCCACCGATGCCGGCGCTCACGCCATAGATCGCGGCCTCGATCGCATTGGCCGTCAGCCCGCCCGGCGCCGTGGCCGGCTCCGCCACGGCCTCGAGCGAAACGGAAATGAGGCCGAGCTTGTCCTTTTCGAAGGACCGGCGCGCCTTGGTCAGCCGCACCATCACCGAGGGCTGGTCCGGCAGCACGAGCAGGCCGAGATGGGCGGCCTCGGCCGCGACCAGCAGCGCTTCCGCCTGCGCATGCGCGCCCGAACCGGCGCAATAGGCCTCGATCTCGTATTTGCGGGCCTGCGGGCCGAAGCTCTCGTTGACATGCAGGCCGTTCGGGATCGTCGTCGTCGCGACGCGATGCCCGGCCTCGGCGTCGCCGCTCTCGACATGAAACGGCAGGCCGTCGAAGGAGGCCCGGCGCAGCCTGATCGCCATCACGCGCCCTCCCGAAACGAAAAACGCCCCGGGGCGCGAACCCTCGGGGCGGAATGAACCGTGAACAAGGTAGCTGCAAGCGGCCCGCGCGTCAAAGTCACCATTTCAGCAATGGCGGCAATGACTTAGACGGAGATTTTTAGGGCAGCGGAAAAGGGGTGCCTGCCATGCAGGTGCCCCTCTTGCTTTCAATACGGCTTCCCACCCTTGGCAGCGACCCATGTCGCAGGGTCGAAATATGCCAGGTCGGGAACATGGGGAAGCTTGCCCCAATACCTGCGAGCCTCGTCGAGATCGTAGAGCTCGACAACGGCTCTGAACACCCCGACTGCCGGCTTCAGATATCGCAGCGGAACGCCGTGTTCGTAATCCTCGGGCGGGATCGGGCGCCTCAGTCTCGGGCCGAAATCGCGAGCTGTGACAGGGAAGCCACTGAGGTCCGGCATCCATGGTATCGCCGCAAGGACCTTCCGCCCGGTTTCCGAGCCATAGATGATCGCGGCCTGCGACATGAGGCGCTGGGCAGTCGCGACATGCTTCATTGGAACGCCGAAAAGCAGTTCGCTCTCGGGCGTCCCCGCCGGGGGCTGCGGCGGGCGGACGACGTTGTTGGGGAGATCGTCGTCCATCACAGTGACCCTCGGTCGCGCAGGTTCATGACCGTGGCACGAGGCACGAGGACAGCCAAGGAGGCCGCGCCGTTGAACGGCAGCGTCTTCTTCGTCCGCATCGCCCCGTCGAGGAAGATCAGCGCCTTCTTCCACTCCCCGGCCCACTGCGTTTCCGAGAACGCCTGCCGCAGGAACGGATGCGTATCGGCGAAGGCGACGTAACCCGACCGGCCGCCCGGATCGACGATGATGCCGTGGCTGCGCAAAGCCGAGCGCGAAGCCTCGTCGCGCAGCGCGAGGTCGAGAAGCGATCCCACCGTACCGCCGCAGCGGGCTTCGTAGCGGAACAGGTGGTTGAGGCAGCCGCGCGGATCGTCCACCGCCGTGTCGACGACCTTTCTGATCAGGCCACGCCGGGCGCTAGGTAGATTATGGGCATCCCATGCGCACCACATCGTCTGCGGGCCGCCGTCCTTGGACGCCAGCTTCAGCAGCTCGATGATGACCTCCATCTGCCAGCGGCTGTAGCCATGCAGGCGCAGCCCATCGTCGAAATAGGCCACAGGCGGCGCTGGCTCGGCTTCCTGCTCGGTCAACAACCGGAGTTCCGCCTCCATCCGGTTGAACTCGGCGATGTAGCTCTCTTTGAATCGGGCAGCTTTCGGGCCAATGAAGCCCATCACGAGGAAAACGAAACCATCCCTCGTCATATCGACGTGAGATGTGCTCTCTCCGGATAAGTCATTGGTTTTAAACGGTGCAAAGTTGCACCCCCGAAACTCGTCAGAGCAATCCATCTCCCGGATCGCCCTGAGAACAGCCTTGTGCTCTTTATCAAACGCTCGTGCGACATCGCGGCTATTCGCCATCACGCGGCCGGACTTGATCGTCAGCACGGGGACGAACTGGGCGTTATCGGTGTTGGGCTTGGTGTGGATGGTCATCAGAGGGTCCTCATCGGCTCCGGCCCTGGCAGGCCCGGAACGCACGGGTTCGCTTTCGCGAGACCGGAGCCGATGAAGCTCTGGAATTCTCGCGTTCTAAAGCCGCCCTGCCAGGGGCGGATCACTGCGGTGAACGATGGAAACTATGCCCGATTTCGGGCCTCGGAACAAATCAGGAACTATCCTGAAACTTCAAGGGCTTCTGCACGGTCGGCATCGCGTCAGCTCCGCCGCGTCACGAGCGATTGCGCGAATTCCGCGATATCCTCGACACGCTCGGCGCGGCTCGCCGCGTCCCGGATCATGGCCTCCGCCCAGAACAGGCGGTCGTACCTGTCATGAGGCTGGCTGATCGCCGCGAGGCGCATCGCCTCATCCGCCATGGCGGCGATCTCGTCCTGCAGCCGGGAGAGAACGTCACCGGCCGCGTTCGGATAATGCAGGTCGTTGAACCGGGGCTGGCATAGCAAGCCGCCCGCAACGTCCTTGAGCGTGCCGAGCGCCTCCGCCAGCGCCACGGCCTGCATGGTCGTCATGGCGGGCAGCGAGGAACCCGCCTCATCCCGAGAATGGATCGAAGCCGCTACAGTGATGGACATCGGCCGCCTCCGAACTTGCATCATTCGCTCTAAACTGATACTTATATATCGACTTCAAGCGGTACAGTCAATAGCTATCGCTCAATTTCGATTGATAGGTATCGGGATGTCGATAACGGCAAGCCAAATGAGGGCCGCGAGAGCCCTGATTAAGATGGAGCAGGCCGAACTCGCGAAGAGATCAGGCGTCTCCGTTCCGACGATCCGGCGGATGGAAGGCGGAGATGGCGCGGTGAAGGGCCATTACGACAATGTCGCCGCCATTATCCGCGAACTTGAGGGAGCAGGAGTGATCTTCGTCGCAGAAAACGGCGAAGGCCCAGGCGTCAGGTTGCGTAAAAACCGCTAGACAACCTTCCCGCGCTTCGTAGAGTCCCCCTATTGCTTTGGGGGACGGTTGACGTGCGCGCATGGATCGTCATCGGTTTTTCGCTATTCCTCGTAGCCGGCGCCGAGGCGCGCGGCAGGGAGCCATGCTCTGGAAAGAAGGGCGGCATCAGCCACTGCAGCGGGAAGTTCTTCGTCTGCAAGAACGGCACGACAAGCCAGTCGAAGAAGACATGCAGCCGCTAAAGTGCAGCGTCATTCTCGCGGCCATCTGCTCTGCCGCGACAGTAGCCGCAACAACACCCGAGACGGCCGCTTACGTGAAGGAGATGCACGCCATAGAGCGAGCATTCGGGAGAGAGCTCGCGCGATCTGACAATGGCAAACGCATCCGCGAGGTCGCGATCGAGCAGCGAGGAAGAACGGCGGAGCTTCTAGTCCGCTATCGCGCCGTAAAAATTCCAGACGACTGTAGAGAAGCTGGGGAACGACTGCACTTGTTCTTCCAGTTTTTCCTTCTCCCATCGTCAGGCGAAGAGGCGCTCGAAGCCGCGCGCCTTAAATTTAGAAGGTCCATCAAGGACTGCGAGATCGAGACAGGAATTCGGCAGAACCGCCAGTTCGGCCGTTAATTTGGCCCCTGCTTGCCGGTATTGAAGCCGCCCGGTCCGCCTCCCCCTCCGAAGGAGAGCGACGGCGGCCGCAGGTTGTTGATGGCCTGCTGTATCCTCGCAATCGCAGCGAGCGCCTCCGCCTCCATCGTGGAGAAGCCAGAGGTGAGACCACTCGCGAGCGAGGGCCCGAGCGCCATCACACCTTCCGTCACCTCGTCGACCTTCGCTTTGATCCCGTCGAAGCCAGAGGCGTCGAGTGTCGGAGCGGCGTAGGTCTTTGCGCCTTTGCCCTTCCCCAGGGTGATAGGCAGGGTGCCGAAACTACCCAGTCGCGACAAGCTCCCCAGGCCGGTCTGAGCGCGCTCAAGGCCCGCCTGGGCCGTCGGAATGCGATACATGTCGCCGAACTCGCGCTGCATTCTGAGGATGCGGATTTCTTCGGCCTTGGCGAGCTCCTTTGCTGACTGCCGGCGCGCCGGCCCGTTAAGCAAGCCCCCCTTGTTCAGCGAGGAATCGCGATAGGTCTGAAAGAGGTCCCAGTGATTAGCCTCATCAGCGGCCTTCTGTCGATCCGATCGGGCGTAGCGCTGCCGGCGGTATTCATCCTCTGCGGCCTGGCGCGCCCGCTCCGTCGGCGCGTGCGTCACGACGTAGCGCAACGTATCCTCGTCGTATTGCCCAGCAGCTATTCCTTTGAGAACCCGATCCTCCTGCTCGGCTGCAGTCGGCCCTCCTTTCGACGGAGAAGGCATCTTGCCTTCTCGCTCC
Source organism: Chelatococcus sp. (assembly GCA_003248805.1). Lineage (GTDB taxonomy): Bacteria > Pseudomonadota > Alphaproteobacteria > Rhizobiales > Beijerinckiaceae > Allobosea. Next base: position 114,829 of record QFQY01000003.1, read on the forward strand.
GCCGTATCGGCGTCGATCTCCCTGAGCCGACGCAACCGACGCTCGGCCTTTTCCGCACTGTCGACTGCCTCATTGATGAACTCAGCAAACTGACCAGCGACTACCTTCATCGTGTCGCCGGTTCGCTTCATCATCACATCGATCGACTGCGTTGCCCTGTCGAGGCGATTGAAATCCTTTTCCATCGCTAGCGCGGCGCCCGCCCTGACGGATCCGAGAGCCTTTTGCTTGTCATTCGCGAGATCAAGAAGCTTAAGAACGCGAGGCAACGCCCCGACGAGGCGCGACATGTCGTCGGCATATTCCATCCCGAACATGTCTTTCAGGATAGAAAGCCGCTTTGTGCCCTGCGCTTTGTCCAGCGCCTTGAGCAAGATCAGAATCGCGCCGGTCGCGTCCTTCTCGACCGCCTTGCGGAATTTTTTCGCGTTCAGGCCCGCGCTGACAAGCGCTTCATCAAAGCCATCGTCTGGCGTCGAGATCTTTGTTACGAGCGCGTTGAGGCCGGTAGCTGCGACCTCCGTCCCAACACCAACCTCTTTCAGGGCCGCGCCAAGGGCGAGCATATTCTCGGCAGAGATTCCAATCCCCTTGCCGGCACCACCAGCACGACGAAGTATTTCTATGAGAGTCCGTCCCGGAACTCATGACGCTCGCGCGATGCGGCGGATAAGAACCATGGCGGCGGCTGCGTAGAGGAAGGC
>QFQY01000122.1 GCA_003248805.1 Chelatococcus sp.
GCCATGACGGACCTCAGTTCTTCTTCTTGCGGGCGTGACGGCTCGACACGATGAAGGTGTCGGTCCGCTTGTTCGAGCGGGTCTTCTTGCCCTTGGTCGGCAGACCCCAGGGCGTGACCGGATGACGGCCGCCCGAGGTGCGGCCTTCGCCGCCGCCATGCGGGTGGTCGACCGGGTTCATCGAGACGCCGCGGTTGTGCGGGCGCTTGCCGAGCCAGCGCGAACGACCCGCCTTGCCGGCGTTGGTGTTCATGTGGTCCGGGTTCGAGACCGCGCCGACCGTCGCATAGCACAGGCCCGAGATCAGGCGCTGCTCGCCCGAATTCAGGCGGACGATGACGTAGCCCTGGTCGCGGCCGACGATCTGGGCGTAGTTGCCCGCGGACCGCGCCAGCGCGCCGCCCTTGCCGATCTTGAGCTCGACATTGTGGACGATCGTGCCGATCGGCAGCGAGCCCATCGGAGCGGCGTTACCCGGCTTCACGTCGACGGAGTCGCCGGACACCACGGTATCGCCGACCGCCAGGCGCTGCGGCGCCAGGATGTAGGCCTGCTCGCCGTCCTGATACTTGATCAGGGCGATGAAGGCGGTGCGGTTCGGATCGTACTCGATCCGCTCCACGGTGGCCGGGATGCCGGCCTTGCCGCGACGCTTGAAGTCGACGATGCGCAGCGTGCGCTTGTGACCGCCGCCACGGAAGCGGACGGTGATCCGGCCGAGGTTGTTGCGGCCGCCGGAGGACGACTTGCCCTCGGTCAGCACCTTGACCGGCTTGCCCTTGTAGAGCTCGCTGCGGTCGACGATCACGAGCTGGCGAAGGCTCGGCGTGACCGGCTTGAATGATTTCAGAGCCATGGTTGGCGATCCTTCCTCAGAGGCCCGTGGTCACGTCGATGGAGTGGCCTTCCTCGAGGGTGACCACCGCCTTCTTGACGTCCGAGCGCTGGCCGAGCCGCCCCCGGAAGACCTTGACCTTGCCTTCGGTGACCAGCGTGTTGACGCTGCGCACCTTGACATCGAACAGCTTCTCGACGGCCGCCTTGATCTGCGGCTTGGTAGCCGTCTTGGCGACCTGGAAGACGACCTTGTTGTGCTCGGAGAGCATCGTCGCCTTCTCGGTGATGACCGGCGCCACGATCACGTCGTAATGGCGCGGGTCCTGGATCTTGGACTGGCTCATTTGAAGCGCGCCTCCAGCGCATCGACGGCCGCGCGCGTCAGGACGAGCTTGTCGCGCCGCAGGATGTCGTAGACGTTGATGCCCTGGATCGGAAGCACGTCGACATTCGGGATCGAACGCGCGGCCAGGCCGAAATTGGTGTCGATCTGCTCGCCGCCGATCACGAGGGCGTTCGAGAGCGAGAGCTTGCCGAAATGCCCGAGCAGGATCTTCGTCTTCGGCTCCGCGAGCTTCGCGTCGTCGATGACGATGATGCCGGCGTCCTTGGCCTTGGCCGAGAGCGCGTGACGGAGCGCGAGCGCCCTCACCTTCTTCGGCAGGTCATGGGCGTGGTCGCGAACGACCGGCCCGAAGGCCTTGCCGCCGCCGCGGAACTGCGGGGCCGAAGCCGCGCCGTGCCGGGCGCCGCCGGTGCCCTTCTGCTTGTAGATCTTCTTGCGGGTGCGATCGACCTCGGACCGGCCCTTGGACTTGTGGGTCCCGGCGCGGCGCTTGGCGAGCTGGTAGCGCACCATGCGGGCGAGGAGATCGGCGCGCGGCTCGAGGCCGAAGATCGCGTCGGCCAGCTCGACCGAGCCGGCGTTGCCGCCTTCAAGAGTGACGATATCGACTTTCATCACGCGTTCTCCTCAGCCTGGGCTGCAGGAGCCTCTGCCTGGGCCTCGCCGGCCACCTTGAACTTGCCCGGCAGCGGCGCGTCCTTGGGCAGGGTGCGCTTCACCGCGTCGCGGACATGGATCCAGCCGCCGGCGACGCCGGGGACGGCACCCTCGACCAGGATCAGGCCGCGCTCGGCGTCCGTCTGGACGACGCGCAGGTTCTGCGTGGTCACGCGCTCGGCGCCGAGATGGCCCGGCATCTTCTTGTTCTTGAAGGTCTTGCCCGGGTCCTGACGGCCGCCGGTCGAACCGATCGAACGGTGCGAGACCGAGACGCCGTGCGTGGCGCGCAGACCGCCGAAGTTCCAGCGCTTCATGCCGCCGGCGAAGCCCTTACCGGTGGTCGTGCCGGACACGTCGACGAACTGGCCGACGACGAAGTGGTCCGCGGTGAGCTCGGCGCCAACCGGGATCAGCGCGTCGTCGCTGACGCGAAACTCGACCAGCTTGCGCTTCGGCTCGACCTTGGCGACCGCGAAATGACCGCGCTGCGCCTTCGAGACGTTCTTCACCTTCGCCGTGCCGGTGCCCAGCTGGACAGCGACGTAGCCATTCTTCTCTTTCGTGCGATGCGCGACAACCTGGCAGCTGTCGAGCTTCAGCACGGTGACCGGAATATGCTCGCCGGCATCCGTGAAGATGCGGGTCATCCCGACTTTCTGTGCAATCACACCGGAACGCATCGGTGCATACCTTCCCTTGGGGTCATGTCCATCCGGCGGAACCGGAAACAGAGGACCCGACCAAATTGGATCAGAGCTTGATTTCGACGTCGACGCCGGCGGCGAGATCGAGCTTCATGAGGGCGTCGACCGTCTGAGGCGTCGGGTCGACGATGTCGAGAACCCGCTTGTGGGTCCGCATCTCGAACTGCTCGCGCGACTTCTTGTCGATGTGCGGCGAGCGGTTCACGGTGAACTTCTCGATATGCGTCGGCAGCGGAATCGGGCCGCGAACCTGGGCGCCGGTCCGCTTCGCCGTCGACACGATCTCGCGGGTCGAGGCGTCGAGGATGCGGTGGTCGAACGCCTTGAGGCGGATCCGAATGTTTTGACCGTTCATGGTCTCATATCTCCGTGGCGTGTCGGGGCGGAGGCAGAAGCCGCCCGCCCCTCACGCGAACGCATCACTCGATGATGTTGGCGACGACGCCGGCGCCGACGGTGCGGCCGCCTTCGCGGATGGCGAAGCGCAGCTTCTCTTC
>QFQY01000065.1 GCA_003248805.1 Chelatococcus sp.
AAGGGCCTGTGGGATCTCGATTCCAAGGTCGACCAGGCGATGGACGCGCTGCGCTGCCCGCCGGACGACTGGGCGGTCGACAAGCTCTCGGGCGGCGAGCGCCGCCGCGTCGCCATGTGCAAGCTCCTGCTGGAGCAGCCGGAGCTGCTGCTGCTCGACGAGCCGACCAACCATCTCGACGCCGAGACCACCGCCTGGCTCGAAGGCCATCTGCGGACCTATCCGGGCGCGATCCTGATCGTCACGCACGATCGCTACTTCCTCGACAACGTCACGAGCTGGATCCTCGAGCTCGATCGCGGCCAGGGCATCCCCTATGAGGGCAATTACTCGGCCTGGTCGGTGCAGAAGCAGAAGCGCCTCGCCCAGGAAGGCCGTGAGGACGCCTCGCGCCAGAAGACGCTGGAACGCGAGGCCGAGTGGATGGCGGCCTCGCCCAAGGCCCGCCAGGCCAAGAGCAAGGCGCGCATCCAGCGCTATGACGAACTCGTCCAGAAGGCTTCGCAGAAGGGGCCGGACACCGCGCAGATCATCATTCCGATCGCCGAGCGGCTGGGCAACAACGTCGTCGACTTCGAGAACCTGTCCAAGGGCTTCCAGGACAAGCTCCTGATCGACGACCTGTCCTTCAAGCTGCCGCCCGGCGGCATCGTCGGTGTGATCGGCCCCAACGGCGCCGGCAAGACCACGCTGTTCAGGATGATCACCGGCCAGGACAAGCCCGATTCCGGCAAGATCACCATCGGCGAGAGCGTGCAGCTCGGCTATGTCGACCAGAGCCGCGACTCCCTCGACGACAAGAAGAACGTCTGGGAGGAGATCTCGGGCGGCAACGACGTGCTCTATCTCGGCAAGCGCGAGATCAACTCGCGGGCCTATTGCTCGGCCTTCAACTTCAAGGGCGGCGACCAGCAGAAGAAGGTCGGTTCGCTCTCGGGCGGCGAGCGCAACCGCGTCCATCTCGCCAAGATGCTGAAGAGCGGCTCGAACGTCCTGCTGCTCGACGAGCCGACCAACGACCTCGACGTCGACACGCTGCGGGCGCTGGAAGAGGCGCTCGAGGATTATGCGGGCTGCGCCGTCATCATCAGCCACGATCGCTGGTTCCTCGACCGTATCGCGACCCATATCCTCGCCTTCGAGGGCGACAGCCATGTCGAGTGGTTCGAGGGCAACTTCGCCGAGTACGAGGAGGACAAGAAGCGCCGCCTCGGCATCGACAGCACCATTCCCAAGCGCATCCAGTACAAGAAGTTCTCGCGCTGACGCATTGATTTCAGACTCGAAAAGCCCCGTGGCGCCCGGCGCGCCGCGGGGCTTTTTCTTTTGGGCCGCGCGGCGAAGAGTTGGCCGCCCAGCGTCCTCCTCCGGCCCGTGCCTGCGGCCGCGCAAATGTCGTTCCCCATGACGCAAGGACAGTTTTCGCTTGAGGCGAACCGTCCGCGCGGGCAGAGTGGTTTTGGACTGATATTGGTATGGAGCGGGGTATGGCCGTCGAGCTCAGCGGCGCCGTCGGGCGCGGTTCCGCAGGCAATGCGCCGCGCGATGTCGGCCTGGTCCAGGCCTTCTTCACCGCTTATCTCGCCCATATCCGCGACCCGCAGCTCGCGATCGCGGCCGGCTGGACGGCGATGGTCTACGATCCGTCCCTCGGCGACATCATCGCGTGGTTCCAGACGCGGCGGCGCCTGCCGGTCGTCGACGGGCGCATCGACCGCGGCGGGCGCACCTGGCGCGAGATCCTGACGGTCATCCGCACGACGCCGCAGCTCGTCATTCCGGGCTGGGTCGATCCGCAGCCCGGCCCGACGCAGGATTTCGTCAAGCGGACCGACCGCAGTTCAGGCTTCCAGGACACGGCGCAATCCCTGCCGCAGCTGCTCTTCCCCTCGCGTCTCTCCACGCATTGGGAGATGGAATGGGGGGCCGCGACCGACGCGCCGGTCGACTTCTGGTATTACGAATGCCCGTCCTCGGCGCGATGCCAGTTCATCGGCGTCGCCGCGCCGGCCAACCTCGTCGACGCGGATGCGCTGCTGATCTTCTTCCATCACCCGATCCATCAGGAGCCGGGAAAATACGACAGCCGGCAGAGCTATCTCGACTGGGGCATCGGCGACTACATGATCGGCCGCATGCAGGTGATGCGGCAGCTCGCGCTCTCGGGCAAACGGGTCGCCGTCGTCGTGCCGGCGCCGGTCCAGGGCGGCCGGACTGAGTTCACCAGCGACGAGAGCTTCGTCAGGCGGGCGCTGGCGCGGATCGACTCCGACATGCTCGGCATCGAGACCGACGACTTTCCCGACCTGATCCTCGCCGGCTACAGCGGCGGCCTGAAGGATCTCGACGACTTCTACAACAACATGCCGACGCTGCGCAGCAAGGTGCGCGCCGTGATCGATTTCGACGGGGCCCTGGTCGGGCCGCTCGCCAAGATCAATCTGCGCAACTGGGCCACGCTCGGGGCGCAGGTGCTGCGCTACAAGGGCAGCGCCAGCCCGCTGCCGGGGCCGAAGGATGACAAGGGCGCCTTCCTCAACCGGGTCATGACCGGCAATCCGAGGACCATTCCGCTGGCGTTCGAGCGCTGGGCCCGCCACGACAACATCTGGCAGGCGAAGGCGATGCAGCCGACCTGGTGGATGCACCACTACATTCCGACCTGCATGCTCCAGCACGCGCTGGTGTCCTGCAGCTTCCTGAAATAGGGCATCGGCCCGAAAAGTGGAGCGCGGTTTTCGGAAAAAGCCGATGCCAGATCGGGAAGTTAGATCATCGGACCGAGTACGATATTCGGTCCGATGATCTAGCCGCGCGCGGGGTTACGGCGCGGGCTTACGGAGCGGCGTGGCCCTCGGGGCCGTCATAGGCCGCCAGCGCCTCGGGCAATGCGCCGAGGGCGCGGTGGCCGATGGCGGGCAGGCCGAGCAGGATCGCGCCGACGACCTCCTCGCGTGAGGCGCCGGCGCGTTTCGCCTCCGCGACATGGAAGGGGATGCCGGAGTGCTGCCCCGTCGCCGCCAGCACGGCGAGATAGGCGATCGCTTCCGTCTTCGGGTCGAGGGCGCTGGCCTTCGCCATCCCCTCGACCATCGTCATCCATGCCGCCGCCTGGGCGGGGGCCTGCTCGAGGAACAGTGCGAAGGCCTTCGACAGCGGCATGGCCGGTTTATCAGTAGGTGCCCGGCACGAGGATGCTGCTGTCGACGGCCTTGATGTCGCGCCTGCCGCAGAGGGCCATCGTCGTGTCCAGTTCCTTGCGGATGATGTCGAGGGCGAGGGTGACGCCGGCCTCGCCCATGGCGCCGAGCCCGTAGAGGAAGGCGCGGCCGATGAAGGTGCCCTTCGCGCCGAGCGCCAGCGCCTTGATGACGTCCTGGCCCGAGCGGATGCCGCCGTCGAACAGCACCTCGATGCGGTCCCCGGCCTGCGCGACGATTTCCGGCAGCGCTTCGATCGAGGAGAGAGCGCCGTCGAGCTGGCGCCCGCCATGGTTGGAGACGATGAGCGCGTCGGCGCCGGATTTTGCAGCCATCTCAGCATCTTCGGCGTCGAGGATGCCTTTCAGAATCAACTTGCCGCCCCACAGATCCTTGATCCACTTCACGTCGTCCCAGTTCAGCTGGGGGTCGAACTGGCTGGCGGTCCAGGAGGAGAGCGAGGACATGTCGGCGACGCCGGTGACGTGGCCGACGATGTTGCCGAACTGCCGGCGCGGCGTGTCCAGCATCTTCATGCACCAGCGCGGCTTGGTGGCGAGGTTGAGCAGGTTCATCAGCGTCGGCTTCGGCGGAGCCGAGAGCCCGTTGCGGATGTCCTTGTGGCGCTGTCCGAGGATCTGCAGGTCGAGCGTCAGGACCAGCGCCGAGCAGCCGGCCGCCTTGGCCCGCTGGATCAGCCGCGTGATGAAGTCGCGGTCCTTCATGACGTAGAGCTGGAACCAGAAGGGGGACCCGGTGTGGTTCGCCACGTCCTCGATCGAGCAGATGCTCATGGTCGAGAGGGTGAAGGGCACGCCGGCCTTCGCGGCGGCCTTGGCCGCGAGGATCTCGCCGTCGGCGTGCTGCATGCCGGTCAGGCCCGTGGGCGCGAGCGCGACCGGCATCGCGACCTTCTGGCCGACCATGGTCGTTTCCAGCGTGCGGTTGGTCATGTCGACGGCGACGCGCTGGCGCAGCTTGATCTTCTGGAAGTCGGTTTCGTTGGCGCGGTAGGTGCCTTCGGTCCAGGCGCCGGAATCCGCGTAGTCGTAGAACATGCGCGGCACGCGACGCTTCGCCAGGATGCGCAGATCCTCGATCGTCAGGGGCTGGGCCATTGTCTCTTCGCGCCTCTCGCTTGCGGCTTCGCGCGTCTGACTCGCATGCGGCCGGGCGACGCGCAACAGGCTCGATGATCGCGGCGCGGCGATCTACGACACCGCCATGTAGCGCCCGGGCTTGTGGTTCATCGCCAGCACGGCGTTGAGGACCGCGGTGCCGATGATCGAGATCACGACCTTGTCCGCCGGCAGGACGAAGAAGGCGCCCGCGAAAATGGCCGCGTCGATGCAGAGCTGGACCCAGCCGGCGCGCAGGCCGTGATGCTCCTGCAGATAGAGCGCCAGAATGTTCACGCCGCCGATCGCCGTGCGGTGGCGGGCGAGGGCGAGCAGGCCGAGGCCCATGGCGGCGCCGCCGGCGAGCGCCGCGTAGAGGGGGGAGACGGTGGCGATCCCGAGCCAGGCCGGCGTCGCCCAGACCAGCAGCGACACGATGACGACCGCGACGAAGGTGCGCAGCGTGAAGCCCCAGCCCATCCGGCGCCAGGCCAGCCAGTAGAAGGGCAGGTTGATCACGAAGAAGAGCAGCCCGAAATCAAGGCCGGTCGCGAATTGCAGAAGCAGGGCGAGCCCGGCCGCGCCGCCGGTCAGCACCGTCGCCTTGGCGAAGAGCGAGATGCCGACCGAGATCATCAGCGTGCCGAGCAGGATCGCGATCACATCCTCATAGAGCCGGTGCTTCTCCGGCGGCGCCGTCAGGGTCATGTCCGACATGGTCTCTTCGGTCTCGTCTCCGGGGCGCGGCTGCCGGGCCTGGCCGGCCGCCCCCGGCTCGGCATGGCGATGCAACGGGCGAGCCAATCCGCCGCTCCTGTAGCGCCGGGCGGCGGTCCTGTCTCCTGCGACGTGCGCGCTCGAGGCTCCGGGGGCGCGTCGTCGCCGTCGTCGACGGCCGCCGCGCCTTCGCCCCGTGCCGACATGCTGCGCGCCGGCGGCCGCGCCCCGACGCGGGCGGTCGCATATCAGCCGGCTTCAGGTCTGGCCCGAGGCCCTGAACGCGGTATGGGCTGGGCCGACGTCGCGAGCCGCGCCCGTATAGTCATAGACGCGGGCGCTGCGTCCGAGATGCGAACAGCGTCGAGATATATCTTGTGTGAAGCTCGTTCGCTGCGGTGCAGACGCACGGCATACTGACCATGCATTGATCGTTCGGATAAGAGGTGTGCACGCGGATTGGTCTCGACAAGCATCGCGTTTCGGTCAATCTTTGCTCGTCGGGCATGATCTGTGGTGAAAACAGTCTGGCAAGAGCTTTGGCTTCGAAGGATGCGGCGATGGCGACCGGAACCGTGAAATGGTTCAATACCGAAAAGGGCTTCGGCTTCATTCAACCTGCTGACGGTGGCAAGGACGTGTTCGTCCATATCACTGCCGTAAAGGAAGCGGGATTGATGACGCTGGCCGAGGGGCAGAAGGTCTCGTTCGAGCTCAAGACCGAACGCGGCAAGACGGCGGCGGGATCGCTCCAGATCCTCTGATACGGCGAGCCACTGGCCGTCCTTCCGGCGCCCGAAGGGCGTCGTGCGTCGGCCATGCCGCCGCTGACGGCGGGGGAGCGCGCCGGGCGCGGCCTTCGTCGCGAGCTGTCCGACGTCGCGTTTCGGCCTAGCGCGCGAAGCGCCTCGCGCCGGCGACGCAGAGCGCGACGGCCGCGCAGACGGCGATCATCCGGCCGTCGACCTTTTCTCCCAGCAGCATGGCCGCGAGGGCCAGGCCGAAGAAGGGCTGCAGCAATTGGAGCTGGCCGACGGCGGCGATGCCGCCCTGCGCCAGGCCGCGATACCAGAAGACGAAGCCGATCAGCATGCTGAACAGGGACACATAGGCGAGGCCCAGCAGCGCGGGCGGGCCCGCGTCCCCTGCGGAGGCCGGCATCGTCCAGAGCGCGAGCGCCGCGGTGACGGGCAGCGACAGCAGCAGTGCCCAGGAGATGACCTGCCAGCCGCCGAGCCGGCGCGAGAGCGTGGCGCCTTCGGCATAGCCCAGCCCGCAGACGACGATCGCGGCGAGCATCAGCAGGTCGCCGGCCGGGGAGGCGGCGAAGCCCTGCGCCCAGGCGAATCCGGCGACGAGCCCGCTGCCGAGGCAGGAGAACAGCCAGAAGATCGGGCGGGGCCGTTCGCCGCCGCGCACCACGCCGAAGATCGCCGTCGCCAGAGGCAGCAGGCCGATGAAGACGATCGAGTGGGCCGAGGTGACGTGCCTGAGCGCCAGCGCCGTCAGCAGCGGGAAGCCGATGACGACGCTGAGCGCCACCACCAATAGCGGCCCGAGGTCGCGGCGCTCGGGCCGCTTCTCCCGAAAGGCCAGCAGCAGCCCCAGCGCGACGAGCCCGGCGATGGCGGCACGGGCGAGCGTCAGGAAGACGGGGTCGAAATCCGCGACGGCCACCCGCGTCGCGGGCAGCGAACCGCTGAAGATCAGCACCCCGAGAAAGCCGTTGATCCAGCCGCTCGCCGTCTTGTCCATGGTCGCCTCTCCGCTCGCCCGCTGGATCGGCCGCGCCGCATCGCTTATCCAGAGACACCGCAATACAGTTGGCGCAAACTGTCATGGCAGAACGACTGGTACAGTGGAGCGATCGCGGCATCGCGGAGGGCGATGGCGGCACGCTGGTCGCCCGGGTCATGGCGACCGTCAGGCAGCGCATCGCCGGCCGCACGCTGGCGCCCGGCGCGCGCCTGCCCTCGATCCGCAGCTTCGCCGCGACGATGGGCGTCTCAAAGTCGACCGTGGTCGAGGCCTATGACCGCCTCGCCGCCGAGGGGGTGATCCAGGCGCGGCGCGGCTCCGGCTTCTATGTCGCGGGCCATGCGCCGCCGTTCTCGCTGGCGGATGCCGGCCCGCGGCTGGAGCGGGCGGTCGATCCGTTCTGGGTCTCGCGGCAAACGCTGGATGCCGGCGAGGCCGTGCTCAAGCCCGGTTGCGGCTGGCTGCCGGCGAGCTGGATGCCGGAAGAGAGCCTGCGCCGGGCGTTGCGGAGCCTGTCGCGGGCCCGGCCCGAGACGCTCGCCGATTACGGCACGCCGCTTGGCCTGCCCGCCTTGAGGCAGCTCCTGTCGCGGCGGATCGCGCTCCATGGCGTCGAGGCGCCGCCCGATCAAATCGTGCTGACGGAATCGGGCACGCAGGCGCTCGATCTCGTCTGCCGCTTCCTCGTCGAGCCGGGCGACACCGTGCTCGTGGACGATCCCTGCTATTTCAACTTCCATGCGCTGCTGCGGGCCCACCGCGTGCGCATCGTCGGCGTGCCCTATACGCCGCAGGGCCCGGACATCGCCGCGCTGGACCAGGTGCTGGCGGAGCAGCGGCCGCGCCTCTACATCACGAATTCCGCGCTCCACAATCCGACGGGGGCCACCCTGTCGCCCGTCGTCGCGCATCGCGTGCTGAAGCTCGCCGAGCAGTACGGGCTGACCATCGTCGAGGACGACATCCTCGCCGACTTCGAGCCGGAAACGGCGCCGCGGCTCGCCGCTTTCGACGGGCTCGAGCGCGTGATCCAGATCGGCAGCTTCTCCAAGTCGCTCTCGGCCTCGGTTCGCTGCGGCTATATCGCCGCCAGGCGGGACTGGATCGAGGCGCTGATCGACCTCAAGATCGCCGCGTCCTTCGGCACCGGCCGGCTGGCGTCAGAGCTGGTCCTCGCCGTGTTGAAGGACGGCGGCTACCGCAAGCATATGGACGGGTTGCGCGCGCGGCTCGCGGGCGCGATGGGCGAGACCTCGGCCCGGCTGCGGGCCATCGGCATCCTGCCCTGGACCCAGCCGCGCGGCGGCATGTTCCTCTGGTGCATGCTGCCGGATGGGCTGGACGCGGCCGTGATCGCGCGGAGGCTGCTCGCGGAGCACATCGTGCTGGCGCCGGGCAACGTCTACAGCCTGTCGCAGGCGGCCAGCCGCTTCATGCGCTTCAACGTCGCGCAATCGAGCGATCCGCGCCTGTTCAGCGCGCTCGAACGGGCGATGGGCGAGGCCGTCCGGAGCGGTGGAGGCGCCGCACAATAAGCCTTGTGTCGCGCCTCCGGTTGACATAAACATATCTTTATATCTTTTTTTGTGTTCCGGAGTTCGGGCGCTTGCTCCAGCCGACGACATTGTCCTCCGAGGTTCTGCTCGCCGGTCTGCGCGCGGCCGGGGAAGAGACGCGGCTGCGCATCCTCGCCTTGCTGGCGGAAGGCGAGCTGTCGGTCTCGGACCTGACCGACATCCTCGGCCAGTCGCAGCCGCGCATCTCCCGTCATCTCAAGCTCCTGACGGAGGCCGGCTTGATCCGGCGCTCGCGCGAAGGCGCGTGGGCCTTCTTCCGCCTCGACGAGACGGGGACGGGCGGGGCCTTCGCCGCGTCGCTCGCCGGCTGGCTCGACCGGGCCGACCCCGTGCTCGCCGCCGACCGGGAGCGGCTGGAGGCGGTGCGCGGCGCCCGTGCCGACGCGGCGCAGAGCTATTTCGCCAGCGTCGCGCGCGACTGGGACCGCCTGCGCCGGCTGCATGTGCCGGACGACGCGGTCGAGGCCGCCGTGGAGGCGGCCGTCGGCGAGGGCTCGCCCGGCGCGATCCTCGATCTCGGCACCGGCACGGGACGGATGCTGGAGCGGCTGGCGCCGAAATTCGGCCGCGCCGTCGGCGTCGACGCCAACCACGCCATGCTCGCGGTGGCGCGCGCCAATCTGGCGAAGGCGGGGCTGGCCCGCGTCGAATTGCGCCAGGGTGACATCTACGCGCTGCCCTTCGCGCGCGGCTCCTTCGACCTCGTCGTCGTCCATCAGGTGCTGCATTTCCTCGACGATCCGGCACGCGCGGTGCGCGAGGCGGCGGGGATGCTCAGCCCCGGCGGGCGGCTGATCGTCGTCGACTTCGCGCCGCACGAGATGGAATTCCTGCGCACCGAGCACGCCCATCGCCGGCTCGGCTTCGCGAAGGCGCAGATCGCCGGCTGGTTCGCCGAGGCGGGCCTCGCCTGCGACCTCGCCGAGGAGGTCACGGTCGCCGGCAAGGGGCCGGCGCAACTGCCCGTCATGCTGTGGCGCGGGCGGGATCGCCGCATCCAGGCCGATCCGCCGGTCCGGCTCAACACTTTCGAGGTGGCCTGATGAACGCTTTCCGCCCCAGCCGGCACGGCTCGCGCCGCCCGCGCGTCTCCTTCGAGTTCTTTCCGCCCAAGACGGAGGAGATGGAGGTCGCGCTGTGGGAGAGCGTGCGCCGGCTCGAGCCGTTGCAGCCGAGCTTCGTCTCGGTGACCTATGGCGCGGGCGGCTCCACCCGCGAGCGCACGCATGCGACCGTTAAGCGCATGGTCGAGGAGACGTCGCTGAAGCCGGCCGCGCACCTGACCTGCGTCTCCGCCAGCAAGGCCGAGGTGGACGAGGTCATCCGCTCCTACTGGGATGCCGGCGTGCGCCATGTCGTGGCCTTGCGGGGCGACCCGGCCGGCGGGCTCGGCACGGTCTACGAGCCGCATCCGGACGGCTATCACCAGACTTCGGACCTCGTGGCGGGGCTGAAGCGCATCGGCGATTTCGAGGTGACCGTCTCCGCCTATCCCGAGAAGCATCCCGAGGCCGCCTCGCTCGAGGCCGATATCGACGCGCTGAAGAAGAAGGTCGATGCGGGCGCGACGCGCGCCATCACCCAGTTCTTCTTCGATAACGACGTCTATTTCCGCTATCTCGACAAGGTCCGCGCGGCGGGCATCGAGATCCCGATCCTGCCCGGCATCGTGCCGGTGCAGAACTTCAAGCAGACGGCGAATTTCGCCCGCAAGACCGGGGCCAGCGTGCCGCAATGGCTGGCCGACCGCTTCGAGGGGCTGGAGGACGATGCCGCGACGCGCAGGCTCGTGGCGGCGGCCGTCTGCGCCGAACAGGTGCTCGATCTGATCGACCGGGGCGCACCCGACCTGCATTTCTACACGATGAATAAAGCCGACCTCGTCTATGCGATCTGCCATCTGGTGGGCCTGAAGCCCGAGAAGGCGGCGGCGCAGGCGGCCGCGGCGGAGTAAGCGACTATGAGCGAGTTCAAGCCCGCCGACGGCGCCGAGATCGAGCGCGCGCTGCGCCAGTCCGCTTCCGAGCGCATCCTCGTGCTCGACGGCGCGATGGGCACGCAAATCCAGAACCTGAAGCTCTCCGAGGCCGATTTCCGGGGCGAGCGCTTCAAGGGCTGGAACCACGACCTCAAGGGCAACAACGACCTGCTCGTGCTGACGCAGGCGGAGGCGGTCCGCGACATCCATCTCGCCTATTTCCGGGCCGGCGCCGACATCGTCGAGACGAACACCTTCTCCTCGACCTCGATCGCCCAGGCCGATTACGGCATGGAGGCGCTGGTCTACGAGCTGAACGTCGCGGCGGCGAAGGTCGCGCGCGAGGCCGCCGTGCTGGCCGAGAAGGAGGATGGGCGCCGCCGCTATGTCGCGGGCGCGATCGGCCCGACCAACCGCACGCTGTCGATCTCGCCGGACGTGAACAATCCGGGCTTCCGGGCGGTGACCTTCGACCAGGTGCGCGACTCCTATGCCGAGCAGGTCAAGGGGTTGCTCGACGGCGGTTCCGAGCTGCTGCTGATCGAGACGATCTTCGATACCCTCAACGCCAAGGCGGCCATCGTCGCGATCGAGCAGGTCTATCGCGAGCGCGGCGTGCGCCTGCCGGTCATGATCTCGGGCACGATCACCGACCTGTCCGGCCGCACGCTCTCGGGCCAGACGACCGAGGCGTTCTGGAACGCCGTGCGCCATGCCAATCCGCTGACCATCGGCCTCAACTGCGCGCTCGGCGCGCGCGAGATGCGCGCCCATATCAAGGACCTGTCGCGCGTCGCGGACACGCTGATCTGCGCCTATCCGAATGCCGGCCTGCCGAACGAGTTCGGGCTCTATGACGAGCGGCCGGAGGCGACCGCCGCCATGCTGGCCGAGTTCGCCGATGCGGGGCTGGTGAACATCGTCGGCGGCTGCTGCGGCACCACGCCTGGCCATATCGAGGCGATTGCGGGCGCCGTCGCCGGCAAGGCGCCGCGCGCGATCCCCGAGGTGAAGCCCTATCTCAGGCTCGCGGGGCTCGAGCCCTTCACGCTCGACGAGACCATCCCCTTCGTGAATGTCGGCGAGCGGACGAACGTCACCGGCTCGGCCAAGTTCCGCAAGCTCATCACCAATGGCGACTATGCCGCCGCTCTCGACGTGGCGCGCGACCAGGTCGCCAACGGCGCGCAGGTCATCGACGTCAACATGGACGAGGGCCTGCTGGATTCGCAGAAGGCGATGACGGAATTCCTCAACCTGATCGCCTCGGAGCCTGACATCTCCCGCGTGCCGATCATGGTCGACTCGTCCAAGTTCCCGGTGATCGAGGCGGGGCTGAAGACGATCCAGGGCAAGCCGATCGTCAATTCGATCTCGATGAAGGAGGGCGAGGAAGCCTTCCTCGCGCAGGCGCGCATCTGCCGCGACTACGGCGCGGCCGTCGTCGTCATGGCCTTCGACGAGGTCGGCCAGGCCGACACCTTCCAGCGCAAGATCGAGATCTGCACCCGGGCCTACAAGCTGCTGACCGAGCAGCTCGGCTTCCCGCCCGAGGACATCATCTTCGACCCGAACATCTTCGCGGTGGCGACGGGCATCGAGGAGCACGACAACTACGGCAACGACTTCATCGAGGCGACGAAGGCGATCCGCGAGACGCTGCCTCACGCGCATATCTCGGGCGGCGTCTCGAACCTGTCCTTCTCGTTCCGCGGCAACGAGAAGGTCCGCGAGGCGATGCATTCGGTGTTCCTCTACCACGCCATCAAGGCGGGCATGGACATGGGCATCGTCAACGCCGGCCAGCTCGGCAGCTACGACGATCTCGACCCCGAGCTGCGCGAGCTCTGCGAGGACGTCGTCCTCAACCGCCGCAAGGACTCGACCGAGCGGCTGCTGGAGGCCGCGCCGCGCTTCAAGGGCGACGGCTCGGTCGCGGTCTCGGGCAAGGATCTCGCCTGGCGCGAGGAGCCGGTCGAGAAGCGGCTGGAGCATGCGCTGGTCAACGGCATCACCACCTTCATCGACCAGGATGTCGAGGAGGCGCGGCAGAAGGCCGAGAAGCCGCTGCACGTCATCGAGGGCCCGCTGATGGCCGGGATGAACGTCGTCGGCGACCTGTTCGGCGCCGGCAAGATGTTCCTGCCGCAGGTGGTGAAGTCCGCCCGTGTGATGAAGCAGGCCGTCGCCTATCTGATGCCCTTCATGGAGGAGGAGAAGCGCCTGAACGGCGGTTCCGAGCGCTCGGCCGCCGGCAAGGTGCTGATGGCGACGGTGAAGGGCGATGTCCACGACATCGGCAAGAACATCGTCGGCGTCGTGCTCCAGTGCAACAATTACGAGGTGATCGACCTCGGCGTGATGGTGCCGACGCAGAAGATCCTCGACGTCGCCCGCAAGGAGAAGGTCGACATCGTCGGGCTGTCGGGCCTGATCACCCCCTCGCTCGACGAGATGGTGACGGTCGCCTCCGAGATGGAGCGCGAGGGCTTCGACATTCCGCTCCTGATCGGTGGGGCGACGACGAGCCGCGTCCATACGGCGGTGAAGATCCACCCGGCCTATGAGAAGGGCCAGACGGTCTATGTCACCGACGCCTCGCGCGCGGTCGGCGTGGTCTCGAACCTGCTCTCGCAGGATCTGAAGCCCGCCTATGTCGACGGCATCAAGGCCGAATACGCCAAGGTCGCCGATGCGCATCGCCGCTCGGAGGCGGACAAGCAGCGCCTGCCGCTGGCGAAGGCGCGCGCCAACGCCTTCAAGCCGGACTGGAGCGGCTATGTCCCACCGAAGCCGAGCTTCCTCGGGACGCGCGTCTTCCGGACCTACGATCTCGCCGACCTCGTGCCGGTGATCGACTGGACGCCGTTCTTCCAGACCTGGGAGCTGAAGGGCCGCTATCCGGCGATCCTGGAGGACGAGAAGCAGGGGCCGGCGGCGCGCCAGCTCTGGGAAGATGCGCAGGCGATGCTGAAGCGCATCGTCGACGAGCGCTGGTTCACCCCCAAGGCGGTGATCGGCTTCTGGCCGGCCAATGCCGTCGGCGACGACATCCGCCTCTATACGGGCGAAAGCCGGCAGGAGAAGCTCGCCACCTTCCACGGCCTGCGCCAGCAGCTATCCAAGCGCGACGGCAAGCCGAACATGAACATCGCCGATTTCGTCGCGCCTGAAGGCGTCGCTGCCGACTATATCGGCGCCTTCGTCGTCACGGCCGGGGCGGAGGAGGAGCGCATCTCCGAGAAGTTCGCGCGCGACAACGACGACTATCGCTCGATCATGGTGAAGGCCCTGGCCGACCGTTTCGCGGAAGCCTTCGCCGAGCGCATGCACCAGCTCGTGCGCAAGGACTATTGGGGCTACGCGCCGGACGAGACCTTCTCGAACGAAGAGCTGATCCGCGAGGAATATCGCGGCATCCGCCCGGCGCCGGGCTATCCCGCGCAGCCCGACCACACCGAGAAGGCCACGCTGTTCGCGCTGCTGGAGGCCGAGCGCCGCGTCGGCGTGAAGCTGACCGAGAGCTTCGCGATGTGGCCCGGCTCCTCGGTCTCGGGTCTCTATCTCTCGCATCCGGACGCCTACTATTTCGGCGTCGCCAAGGTCGAGCGCGACCAGGTCGAGGACTATGCCGAGCGCAAGGGCATGCCGATCCACGAGGTCGAGCGCTGGCTGGCTCCGATCCTCAACTACGATCCGGCCAGCTATCGTCTGGCGGCGGCGGAGTAGGGCGGGCCGCCGTGGTTGCGGCTGCTCCGATCGGTCGCGCCGCCGATGACGATTGCGCGAACAGGCTTGCCTGAGCGCCATGCCGGTCATGCGGGAATGCAATCGCGCACCCATTGAAGCGGGTGCCGCGGCGCAGCATGTTTGCGGCACCGCAAGGGTCAAAGCGAACGGAGGCTGCCCATGACCAAGATCGCCATCGTGTTTCATTCCGGCTACGGCCACACCAAGAAGGCCGCCGAGTCCGTGCAGAAGGGCGCCGCCTCGATCGGGGCAGCAGTCGATCTCATCGCGATCGACGCCGAGGGCAACATTCCCGACGCCGGCTGGGAGACGCTGAAGGCCGCCGACGGCATCATCTTCGGCTCGCCGACCTATATGGGCACGGTGTCCTGGCAGTTCAAAAAGTTCGCCGACGCCTCCAGCAAGCCCTGGTACACGATGGACTGGAAGGGCAAGGTCGCGGCCGGCTTCACCAATTCGGCGACGCTGAACGGCGACAAGTTCTCGACGATCGCCTATCTCGCGACGCTCGCCGCGCAGCACAAGATGCTCTGGACCGGCACGGGCATGCACCCGTCCAACGCCAAGGCCTCGACCCGCGACGACCTCAACAATCTCGGTGGCTATCTCGGCCTGCTCGTGACCTCGCCGTCGGACGCCTCCGTCGACGAGATGATCCCTGGCGACCTGAAGACGGCGGAAGCCTTCGGCAAGAACGTCGCCGAGGTGGTCAAGAGCGTGAAGGGCTGAGCCCTTCTTAGAGCATCGGCCCGAAAAGTGGAGCGCGGTTTTCGGGAAAAGCCGATGCAAGATCAAAGGGCGAGGGCTGCGATCCCATGCGGGGCGCAGCCCTTTTCTTTTCGGGTGTCGGCGTTCGACGCCACGGTCAGTGGCGAGCCGCCCCCGCCGGAACAGGGAGCGTGACGACGCCGCCGAAGATCCTGCACCGGCCCGGCCCGGCAGACTTCGCGGCGAGCAGCGCCGCTTCCGCTTCCGCCACGAACTTTCCGGGGTCGTCGCGATGCGAGGCATTCGACAGCGCGGCGCCGATCGCCATGACCGGCACCACCGCCTGGGAGCCGTGGCTGATCGGACGGGCCAGCAGGGTCTGCGCGCCGTCCAGCGTGGGCGCGAGCGTGCGCTGCCCGCCGGGGAGATGCAGCAGAAGCGCGAAGCAGCCCGGCCCGATGGGCTCCATCAGGAGAGCGTCGGGAAACAGGCGCGCGAGGCGGGCATTCATGCAGCGCAGGGCCTCGCTGGCGGCGGCGTGGCCGAAGCGTTCCTCGAGCTTGCCGTCGCCATCGACGTCGACGATGGCGAGCGCAAGGTCCGCCTGCGCGGTGCGCTCGCCTCGCACGGCCTCGCGCAGCCGTTGCGCAAGGCCCGAGCTGCCCTGCAGCGCCGTCTGGGGCTCGCCCCGCGCGGCGGCCGACAGCCCGCTCCACATCGCCTTCTCGGCCGTGACGTCCTGCTTCGACCCGAAAATCCGGGTGACGCGGCCGTTCTCGCGGCCGACGCCGACCAGCAGGCGCATCCAGCGGTCCTCGCCGCGTGGCGTCCTGATGCGGCAGTCGAGCGCGAAGCCGCGCCCGGTGCGGATCGCTTCCGACCGGAGCCGCTCCATCTCGCGGCGCGAATCCTCGCGGTAGTGCTCCAGCGTCATGCTGCGGCTCAGGGTCGAGCCGCGCGCCAGGCCGAACAGGTCGTACACGCCGTCCGTCCAGCTCAGCGCCTGCGCGGGCAAAAGGCATTCCCAGGCACCGAAGACGCCCGGTGCCGCTGCGCTTGTCCAAAGGTCTCGAGCGGTGACGGCGGCTGGCAAGGCACTGCCCACGTCGGTCTCCTCCCGCATCCCGCAGCGGGCTCATCCTTGCAGGCTACGGGCAGCCGGTTAAGCGTTTGTTGCGCCGTTGCTGCAAAGAGCGCGGCTATTCGCGTCGCAATGCCTCGATGGGATCGAGCCGCGCCGCCTGCCGCGCCGGATAGAACCCGAAGAAGACGCCGATCAGCCCCGATACGCCCGTGGCGATCAGGATCGTTTCCAGCGAGATGACCGATGGCCAGCCGGCGACATGGGCGATGGCGAGCGCCGCGCCGACGCCGAACGCGATGCCGACCGCGCCGCCGATCGTCGCCAGCGTCGTCGCCTCGATCAGGAACTGGGCCAGCACGTCGCGCTGCCGCGCGCCGACCGCGAGCCGCAGGCCGATCTCGCGCGTCCGCTCCGTCACCGAGACCAGCATGATGTTCATGATGCCGATGCCGCCGACCAGCAGCGAGACCCCTGCGACCGCCGCGAGCAGCCAGGAGAGCGTGGTGGCGGCGGCGGTCGCGGTGTTGGCGAGTTCGGTCAGGTTGCGGACGATGAAATCGTCGTCCTGGTCCGGGGGCAGGCGGTGGCGCTGGCGCAGCAGCGCCGAGATCTGGTCGATGCCCGGGGCGATGGCCTCCTCGCCGGCGAACTTCACCATGATGCTCTGCACCGAGCGGTCGCGGGCGTAGTTGCGCCCGACGATGCGGCGCCGCCCGGTGTCGAGCGGCACGAAGATGGCGTCGTCCTGGTCCTGCCCCAGCGCGGACTGGCCCTTGGGCGCCATGACGCCGATGACCTTGAAGGGCACGTTGCGGATGCGGAACTGCTGGTCGAGCGGGTTGATCTCGCCGAAGAGGTTGCGCGCCACGGTCTGGCCGATGACCGCGACGATCTCGCCCTTGCGGAGCTCGTCGGGGTCGAAGAGCCGGCCGTCCGCGACCTCCCATTCGCGGGCGGCGAAGAAGTCGAGGTCGGTCGCGGTGATCTGGGTGGACCAGTTGGTGCCTGCATAGACCGCCTGCGCGCGCGTGACGATGACGGCGGCCGCCGCGACGACGTCCTCGACCTCCCGCGCGATGGCGGCGGCGTCCTCGTCGGTGAGCGTCGAGGACGCTCCGGCGCCGAGCCTGACGCCGCCCTGCGTCACGTTGCCGGACTGGATGATGGCGAGGTTGGCGCCGAGCGACTTGATCTGCCCCGTCACCCGCTCGCGCGCGCCGGAGCCGATCGCGACCATGGCGATGACGGCGGCGACGCCGATGATGATGCCGAGCATGGTCAGGGCCGAGCGCAGGGCGTTGGCGCCGATGGCGGAGAGCGCGGAGCGGACGGCCTCATAGGCGTTCATGCGGCGGCCTCCGAATGGCCGGTGTCGAGCGCGGCCAGCGCCGCGCGTGCATCGGCCGGCTGCTGGCGCTCGTCGGAGACGACATGGCCGTCGCGGAAGCGCACGACGCGGCGGGCATGGCGCGCGACCTCGCCGTCATGCGTGACGAGGACGACCGTGACGCCCTCGGCGTTCAGGTCCTGGAAGAGGGCGAGAATCTCGACCGCCGTGCGGCTGTCGAGCGCGCCGGTGGGCTCGTCGGCCAGCAGGAGGCGCGGCTCGTTGACCAGCGCGCGGGCGATGGCGACACGCTGCTGCTGGCCGCCCGACAGCTGCATCGGGCGGTGATGGGCGCGCTCCGCCAGCCCGACGCGGCCGAGCGCGGCGAGCGCGCGCCGCCGCCGCTCGCTCCCCGGCACGCCGGCATAGATCATCGGCAGCTCGACATTGGCGCAGGCGTCGATGCGGGGCAGCAGGTTGAACTGCTGGAAGACGAAGCCGAGCTTGCGGTTGCGCAGCTCCGCAAGGCCGTCGCTCGACAGGGTCTCGACGGCGACGCCGTCGAGCACGTAATGGCCGCCGGTCGGCCGGTCGAGGCAGCCGATCAGGTTCATGAAGGTCGATTTGCCGGAGCCCGAAGGCCCCATCACGGCCACGAGTTCGCCGGCCTCGACCGAAAGCGACACGCCGCCGAGCGCGGTGACCCGGCCGGAGTCGAGATCGTAGACGCGGGTGAGGTCGCGTGTTGCGATCAGGGGCATGGCGTGGACCGGACCGTGGCTTGAAGTCTCACGGCGCCATGCCCGTCCTCATGTCGGGCATCGACGCCTTGAACGCAGGCCCCGATCAGCGAAGACGTGGATGGTCGGGACAGGCCCGTCCATGACGCAGCAAGTGCGGGAAGGGCGCGGCATCCGGCCATCAGAACAGCCTCGGGCCGCGCGGGGCGGGCGAGCCGCCCGTCGCCGCCGGGCCGGACGAGCGCGGGCCGCCGCCCACGACCAGGGGCGCCCCCTCCTTGAGATCGCCCGACAGCAGCTCGGTGAAGGCGCCGTCGGTGGCGCCCAGCGTGACCGGCACGGCCCTGGGCTGGTTGCCGTCGTCGAGAACATAGACCCGGCCCGGCACGCCCTCGCGGCGGCCGCCGGCCTCCTGCATCATCGCCTCGAATTTCGCGCGCCGTTCGGGATCGAGCACGGCGGCGATCTGGCCGACCATTTCCGTCCGGGCCGCGCGAAAGGCCGCCCGGCGCTCCTGCTCCGAAAGGCCCGCCATGGCCTCGCGCGTGCCGGCCCGGCGCTCGCGCAGCAGCGCGGAAATCGCCTCCTTCTGCTCCGGCGTCGGCTGCAACTCCGCCTCGATGCGCTCGCGCAGGGCCGCGGGGCCGCGGCCCGCGCCGGCCGTCGGCGCGCCCGCCGGTGCCTGGGCGGCCACCGGCGCCGCGGTGCCGGCGGGGCGGAAGCGCAGCGCGGCATTGGGCACGCGCAGCACGTCGGCGCGGTCGTCGGTGACGACCTGGAGATTGGCGGTCATGCCCGGCAGCAGGGCCATGTCCCGGTTCTGGACGCGCACGATGCCGGTATAGGTCACGACGTTCTGGATGGTCTGGGCGCCGAGGCGGACCATCTCGACCCGGCCCTCGAAGGTGCGGCTCGGATAGGCGTTGACCGAGAAGGTGACGTCCTGACCCGGCTTCAGCCGGCCGACATCGGCCTCGTCGATATTGGCATAGATGTCGATGACGCGCAGGTCCTGCGCGATCTGGAAGAGGACCGGCGCCGACAGAGAGGCCGCGACCGTCTGGCCGAGATCGACCTGCCTCTGCACGACGACGCCGTCGACCGGCGAGCGGATGTCCGTGCGCTCGAGATCGATCAGGATGTCCCTGAGCTTGGCCTCGCGCTGGGAGATCGCCGCCTCGGCCGATTTCACCTGGCCCTGGGCGAGCAGGATATCGGCGTCGAGGCCGCCGAGCTCGGCCCTGGCCGAGGCGAGCTGCGCCTCGGTGGAGGCGAGCGTCGCGGTCTGGATCTCGACCTGCGTGCGGGCGGTATCGAGCGCCTGCTGGGC
This sequence comes from Chelatococcus sp., assembly GCA_003248805.1. Taxonomy (GTDB): domain Bacteria; phylum Pseudomonadota; class Alphaproteobacteria; order Rhizobiales; family Beijerinckiaceae; genus Allobosea. The sequence goes on from QFQY01000065.1 coordinate 19,288, forward strand.
GCCCGTGTTGCGGTTGAAGAGTTCGTTCTGTCGCTCGAAGGTCCGCTTGGCATCGGCCAGCTGGGCGCCGACGCGCTCGCGCTGGGCGGCGATGTCCTTGACGACGGAGTCGGCCTTGCTGCGGGCGACGCGGGCGCGCTCGAGCTGGGCCTGCTTGACCAGGAGGTCGGCCCTGGCCTGCTGGAGGTCGGCCTGCGCGGCGTCGCGCCTGGTCTTGATCTGGTCGCTGTTGAGCCGCGCGACGATCTGCCCCGCCTTCACCTGCGAATTGTAGTCGGCGAGGATCTCGACGATCTGGCCCGAGAGCTGCGAGCCGACCAGCACGGTGGTGACCGGGGTCAGGGTGCCGGTCGCGCGAACCGCCGCGGTGATGCGGCCGCGATCGAGCGCGGCGGTCCGGTAGGCCGCCTCGGACGCGGAGCCCCCGGCGGGACGCAACGTCCAGTAGCCGGCGCCGAGTGCCGCGACCGCCAGCCCCGAGGCGATGAGCCATTTGCGCAAGGACGTCGTCTCCCATTCCGGCCGCGCATCGGCGCGGATTCTTCTGCTCAAGGATGCCAGAACGGCGTGCGAACAGCGAGTTAACTTACCGCAATGTTGCGGCGCGAATGGCGGCCTTCCGGCATCCCGACCGCGCGAATCGCGGACCCTCGACAGTGGATGCGAGGCCGGCATCGGGCCCGAAGCCGGGCTTCGGCCTCTCCGATGTCCGAGGAGCGCCCGCGCTGCGCGTAAAGCTCACATCGAAGGCCTGTAGCGCAGGCCGATGATCTTGCCGTCGTCCGACCAGGCGATGCGGAATGTCAGCGCCCCCTTATCGAAGATGGCTCGATAGACATCGTGACCGGCCCCTCCAACTCCTCTGAATTGCAGGGTTCTCAACGTCCCCTTGGACGCCAGTTTCGCGCGAACAACGTCGAACTGCTCGCGCACTGCCTGAGACAATTCCGACACCATGCGGTCGACGCATGGTCTCCCGGCCTGGTACTCGGAAATGAGATGGCGGAGCGCTTCTTCGCTTTCAGGGTTCGGAGTCCCGCTCCTGATGCGGTCGTCTAGGGCCGCTGTGGCCTTGCGTGCCTCTTCGGCCTCGATGCGCACGGCCCTGCGCTCGTATCCGTTGGCGTGGAGAACGAGTTCGGTCGCGCACCCCTCCGCGCCTGTTGCGAAGCTGACCTGAACCGGAGCGCTCTTCCGGAAAAACGTCCGCTCGCTTTCGGCAAAGACCTCGATCGCGACATCCTCGCCAGGGCCGCGAACGAATAATCTTCCCTGTTCTGCCGTGACCTCGAAGACAGGACCTGCGGTGTAGCGATAGTAGCCGACATAGTTCTCCAAGAGCGTCGGCTCCAGCTGGATCGCAGTCCTGGGCCTGGCTTGCTCATAGCGGCGCCATGCGATGTCGTCGGTCGTCGGTTCGGTCATGTTGGCCTCTCTGGCGAGCTTGATGATGTCGTTCGTCGAGACGGAGCGGCCTTCCGCAAGCGCGGCCCGCGCGGCCCCGACCAGCGAAAGCCCGCGCTCGAGGCGCGCCCGTTGCTGCGACAGCGCCGCGTGCTGCACAGCGAGCGTCCCGTCGAGATCGACGGCCTTGCCCTGCAAGAGCGCGGTGATACGGGACAGGCTCAGCCCGAGCAGCTTCAGCGCGAGGATCTCGTGCAGCCGAGCGATTTCCGCCGCGCCGTAAAGCCGCCAGCCCTTCGCCGTCCGCGGTGGCCGGATCAGCCCCCGCTGCTCGTAGAGACGCAAGGCCCGCACGCTCAGGCCGAGGCTGGCGGCGCATTCGTTCGCCGCCAGCAGCGTGTCGTCATTCCGTCGGTTGGGTTTCATCCAGGCCTCCCGACGACTCGTCTAAGCTATGACGCAGGAGCCGGCTCAAGCGGCTTTATGCGAGCCCGGCTGGGCGCGTTGGCGGTCGTTGCGTACGGGCCGCGAAGCGGCGGCGCGTCACGCCGTCCGCGATGCTTGCGTCGTGGCCAGCAGGTCGCGCAGCGTCGTGATCGTCGAGGCGTCTGCGACGCCGTCGACGCGCTCGGGGCGCCAGTGGCGCTGGAAGGCGGCGACGACCGCTTCCGTCCTCTCGTCGAAAATCCCGTCGACCGCGATGCCGTAGCCCAGCATGGCGAACATCGCCTGCAGCGCCTCGACCGGCTGGCCGCCGTCGCCGCGCGCGAAATAACGGCCGCCACGGATCGGTGCCGGCTCGCTCCAGAGGCCGACGCCGCCTTCCGCGAAATGCCGCCAGGGAAATTTCTCGCCGGGGTCGATCTTGCGGCCCGGCGCCACGTCGGAATGGGCCAGCACCCGCTCGGGCGGAATCGACCAGCGCTCGCAGATGTCGCGGCAGAGGTTCAGGGTCGCGGCGACCTGTTCGGGCGGGAAATCCGGCAGCCCGCCGGGATGGCCGGGATTGGCGATCTCGATGCCGATCGAGCAGGAGTTGACGTCGGTCTCGCCGGCCCAGTGCGAGGCGCCGGCATGCCAGGCGCGCCGGCTCTCCGGCACGAGCTGGAGCGTGTGGCCGTTCTCGAAGACGAAATAATGCGACGAGACCTGCGAGACCGGGTTGCAGAGCCATTGCAGCGCCTCGCCGGCCACCGGCATGCCGGTGTAGTGCAGGACGAGCATGTCGGGGCGGCGCGGCGATCCGTCCGGTGCGGCGGGTTTGCGTTCGCCATGGTTGGGGGAGGGGAACACCTTGGCCGCGAAGCGGCTGTCGGGCGTCGCGGTTTCGGTCGTGGCTGGTCCGGTCATGGTCGCGGGATTCGGGGTTCGCGGGTTCATGCCGGTTCCGGCGAGAGGCCGGCGGCGAGCCCGCGCTCCTTCTCGATCCTGTCCCAGGCGGCGTTGATCGCCGCCAGCCGCCGCGTCGCGATGGCCACGGCCTCGCTCGGCAGGCCGCGCGCGACCTGCCGGTCGGGATGGTGCTCGGAGACGAGCCGGCGATAATGCGTGCGGATTTCCGCGTCGGTCATGTCGCGGTCGGCCCCGAGCACGAGGTAGGGATCGTCCCGGCGGCGCATATGGCGGGCCTCGATCCGGGCGAAATCCCGCTCGGAGATCCCGAAAATCGCCGCGACGTCGCTGAGATAGGCATGCTCGGCCTCGTGGATCGCGCCGTCGGCGGCGGCGATCAGGAACAGCCCGTCGAGCACGTTCTCCAGCAGCGCGGGCTCGTCACGGAAAGCGTGCGCGATCTGGCCGGCATAGGCCTCGAAGCCGGCGCTGGTCTGCTTGGCGAGATCGAACAGGCGCTCGATGCGCGCGCGCTCCGCGGGGGGCACGTCGACGATGCGGCGGAAGGCGGTGACCTCGTCGCAGGTGACGACGCCGTCGGAGCGGGCCATCTTCGCCGCCAGCGCGACGAGGCCGGTGGTGAAGACGAGTTCGCGCGGGGCAGGGCCGAAGGGCGCGCCTTCCCTGTCGACCAGCACATGGCCGGCCAGCGCGCCGACGAGCGCGCCCAGCGGGCCGCCGAGCGCGAGACCGAGTCCGCCGCCGCCGAGCGCTCCCCAGAATGTCGAAGCCATCGTCCCGTCTTCTCCCAAGCGTTCCGGCGAGGCCGGTCCGTCATTGCTAGCGCGCTTTCCGATCCCGCGAAATCATCCGGGGCCAGGGCTTCGCGCACCCGGTGCCCGTCTTCCAGCGAGCGGGCCGCCAGGGCGGCCTGAGGCGCGATCTGGCCCCGTTCAGGCCGGGCGCGGGCATCGCTGGATACTTTGTTCCCGATGTGAAGTGCGACATTCCGACGCAGACTCGGCGCGGAAAACATCAATTTTTCCAAAGCGAGGCTGAGAATGTGGCGAAAATCTGGCGGAGATGCCGACGCCGGCAAACGACTTCCCGAAAGAAGCGGAAGCGTGAATCAGAGCATTTGTCGCGCCGCCGAAAACTTCGAAGATCAGTAAACGATCAATTTTTGTCGATGAAGGGAAGAAATCGTTTGGCCTCCTCAGAGGTCCGATTCCCTCCACAATTCGTCACCACTCCGGTTCGCCCTCGACGACCGAAATGGATGATGAGGGTTCTCCCGGACATGAAAATTACCTTTGCTGGTGCCGCCGCCCTGTCGCTGATTTGCCTGAGCGGTGCCGCTCTCGCCAACGACATGGTCAACGGCGAAACCGACGCCAGGGCGTTCATCGTACGAGACGCAGAGATCATGCGCGCCAAGGCTGGCGAGGGCGGCAAGACCGCTTCCGCGACGCCGTTCGAGCAGAAGGCCGAGGCCGCGCAGGGCGGATCGGAAGGGCGCGCTGCCCGGGCGCTCGCCGCGCCGGCGGGATCGGACGGGCTCAAGGCCATCGTCGCCCGCCATGCCGCCGCCAACGGGGTGCCCTTCGCGCTCGCCGACGCCGTGGTGCGGATCGAGAGCCGCTACAATCCGCGCGCGGCCCACGCCGGCAATTTCGGCCTGATGCAGATCCGCCACCAGACGGCGCGGGGCGTCGGTTACACCGGGGGCGCGAGCGGCCTGCTCGATGCCGAGACCAATGCCCGCTACGGCATGAAGTATCTCGCCCAGGCCTACCGGCTGGCCGGCGGCGATACCTGCCGCACCATCATGAAGTACCAGAGCGGCCACATGACCGATCGGATGAGCGGCGCCAACCGCACCTATTGCGCCAAGGTCCGCACCATCACGGCGCGGAACTGAGCGCCGGCCGCTTGACGCAGGCGGCCCCAGCGCGCATCTCACCGCTGCCAGTCGGCTGGACGGCCGCTCCCGCAAGAGCTCAGCTTCTTTCGGGGGAGGAAAGTCCGGGCTCCACGGAAACACGGTGCCGGATAACGTCCGGCGGGGGCGACCCCAGGGAAAGCGCCAC
>QFQY01000004.1 GCA_003248805.1 Chelatococcus sp.
CGTGTCCTGAGCTTGTCTTCCCATGCGAGGGCGTGGGCGACGATCTCTTGGAGGTCGTCGTGCTCGGGGGCCCAGCCGAGTTCGGCGCGGATGCGGTCGGCCTTGGCGACGAGGGCGGCCGGGTCGCCGGGGCGGCGGCCGGCATAGGTCACGGGGAAGTCGACGCCGGAGACGCGCTTCACCACCTCGACGACCTCCTTCACCGAATAGCCGCGGCCGTAGCCGCAGTTCAGGGTCAGGTTCTCGCCGCCGCGGCGCAGATGGTCGAGCGCGGCGAGATGGGCGCGGGCGAGGTCGGTGACGTGGATGTAGTCGCGGATGCAGGTGCCGTCCGGCGTCGGATAATCCGTGCCGAAGACGGTCATGCCGTCGCGCTGGCCGGTGGCGGCCTGGCCGGCGATCTTGATCAGATGGGTCGAGTTCGTGCCGGACTGGCCGGAGCGGCCTCGCGGATCGGCGCCGGCGACGTTGAAATAGCGCAGCACGACATGGCCGAGCCCATGGGCGCGTGCCGTGTCGGCGAGCATCCACTCGGTCATCAGCTTCGAGCGGCCATAGGGGTTGATGGGGGAAAGCGCGATGTCCTCCGGCACCGGACTGACCCTGGGCTCGCCATAGACCGCCGCCGTCGAGGAGAAGATCATGCGCTTGACGCCGCCGCGAACCGCCGCTTCGAGCAGCGCCCGCGTCTTCACCGTGTTGTTGAGATAGTAGCCGAGCGGATCGGAGACCGATTCCGGCACCACGATCTTCGCGGCGAAATGCGCGATCTCGTCGATGCCGTGCTCGGCGATCAGCCGCGCCACCAGCTCCCCGTCGCCGACATCGCCCTCGACCAGCACCGCCTCGGGCGGCACCGCCCACCAGAACCCCGTCGAGAGATTGTCCAGCACCACGACACTGCCGATATAGCCGGCGCCGCCTGAAACCAAGATAGCCATAGCTGAGCCCTGTCACGGCTGTGCCGGCCCTGATCGGCCTGCAATCCGTCGTCGTCATGCGTTGAAAAGGATGCCGATGGCCGCCCGCGAGAAGGCCGCGTGGCCGCCGGCTGGGTTTGGAACTGCGGGCGGGGCGATCTGCGCCGCCCGCTTCGCTCAGGCTGCCTTCGTCTGCGTTTGCTCGCTGAAATAGCTGCGCTCGAAGGTGCTCATCACCGCCGCGACCATGTCCCGGGCGACATGGAGCTGGTCCTCCTCATAGGCGAGCGGGCGCGGCGAGTTGAGCACGATCTCGTAGCTCGGAAAGTAGTCGACGAAATCGAAGCGCCGATAGAGCTCCTCCGCCACGGCGCGCAGCACCGATTTCGAGGCGCTGTTGGCGACGATGACGTCGTTTTCCTTGAAGGTCGCTCCCAGCGGCACCGGCGAGACCGTGACGACGAAGCGCATCTCCGGATGGCAATGCGTGCGGATCATGTCGATGATCCCGAGCATGTCGGCGAGGGTCTCGTCATAGCCGTAGTCGATGAAGCGGAAGCGCTCCGGCATGCGCGCGAGCCAGGCCGGCCCCGGATGGGCGTTCATCGCAAGCCCGGTCTCGGAGTCGAGCCACGTCTCGGTCAGTCCCAGTGTGAACAGGCAGATCCGCGACTGCCGGATCATCGCGGTCGCCGCCGTCAGGCGCTTGCGATTGGCGAAGGCGGTCTTGCGGTCGAGCAGCCGGAGTCCGCTCGCATGCGGATCGAACCACTGGTCGGGGCCGAGTTCGACGAGCCCGTCATTCGGATAGGTCTCGTCGAGCAGCACGCGCTTCAGCTCATGCGCCATCGAGCGCACGGAATATTTGTTCAGCGCACCGCGGCTGAGCTCGCCTCCGGCCGCGCCGCCGCCGCGCCCGGTCGCGGGGTTCCAGCTTTCGAAATGCTCGGCGGGGACGCCGTGGCCCTTCGTGACGAGGGTCAGGCCGCGCATCATCAGCACGTTCTCGACCTCGCGGGCGAAGCACGACCCCATCGTGAAGATCGGCCAGGACGGGTCGATCTGGAATTTGGGGCGGTGCTCGACCTGCAGGAAACCGCCCGTCGTCAGGCGCTCCTTGGCCGAGCGGCCGGCCTTGCCGGACATCCAGCCGCGCACGGGATTGGCGCGCATGATCGAGAGCGCGGTGCCTGCGTCGTATTCGATCCTCATCGGTCTCTCCTGCCGCTATGACCGCCGGCGCCGTGCCGCGGTCCCCCTCGGTGATGACGGCGGGGCTGGCCGCCCCGTCGGTCCGATCCGCCTCACATCCGATGCGGAATGCCGTTCCGGTCGAGGAAGCCGCGCATGCGGTCGTAGGACTGGGCGTATGACTTCGCGAGGCCGGCCAGCGCCGCTTCCTGATAGACCGCGCGCCAGCCGCCATCGGCCAGCGCGGCCTCGGGCACGACGGGGATTTTCAGCGTCTCGGCGAGTTCCTGGCTGCGGGTGTCGTAGGCGACGAGCACGCCCGGCACGCCATGCGCCACGGCCGGCAGCACGCCATGGACGCGGTAGCCGACGGCGAGGTCGATGCTCTTCGCGAAGTCGTCATAGCGCTCGACGTCGAAGAAGCTGAACAGCTTGCGCTCGTAGATCTCGCGCATCGGCGCGTCGTCCGGGCCGGTCCACCAGCCGCTCTGCACGAACTCCGCGACCGCCTTTTCCTTCGCGGCCGCATCGCGCAGGAAGAACGCCTTCTCCTCCTGCTCGCCATGGGAGGACATCACCATGTCGCACTGGCTGTCGACCTTGAGCAGGGCCTGGCGCTGGTTGCGCAGATAGGCCTCGGGATCGGCGGTGTAGCTCGAATCGAACTCGCGGCGCAGGCTGAAGGCGACCTTGCGGATCTCGCGCTGGTCCGGAACCTTGATGGCGAGATCGCGATTGCGGGTGCGGAAGATCGATGGGCAGCCGACGACCTCGACATTGCCGACGCCGTTCCGGCGCAGCGTCTCGGCGCTGAAGGCGCCGCGCACGCCGATCGCGGCACAGCGGTCGGCGACCAGTTGCCAGAAGCGCCGCGAACTGTCGGGCAGGTCGATCGCCCGGTTCTGGCTCGCCTGCGCGCCGACGCCGATCGCGTAGACCGGGAGCTTGACCTTCTCCAGCACCTCGACGGCGCGGAACCACTCCATCTTCTCGTGGATGAAGTTCGAGCCGCGCACGAAGACGAAATCGAATTCGCTGGCGTAGCGCTCGATGTCGGCATCTGTCGGATTCATGATCTTCATGGGTTCGAGATGCGCGTAACGCAGCAGCTTGAGCGTCGAATCGTAGACGATCATGTCGCCGATGTTGAAATAGTCGGAGAGCAACTTCTCCATCGGCGCGCGGTACCAGCGCACCTTGTCGTGGTCGTAGACCTCGCCCGCCGGATAGATCACCAGCGCGCGCAGCGGCCGTGTCGTCGCGACGGGGCGCAGGAAGGAGCCGGGCGCGAGCGCCCTGGTCGCCGCATCCGCGACCGCGATCGAGCGCAGGCGCCCCTCCGGCAGGCGCGGCAGCGGGATGGTCAGGTCGGCGACCTGCGCCTCGCCCGGAAGCAGCGCGCCCGGGTTGATCGTCGCGTAGTCCTGCCCGTCGAGCAGCAGGCGCAGCGCCGGCCAGCCTCCGTCCGCGCGGCGGGCGACCGAGACGACGACCTCGCTCGTGGTCGCGCGCATGATCTTCAGGGCCTGTCCGGTCGAAGCGGCGGCGGTGAGGTTGAGGACGGGCGCGTTCATGGTGTCTCCTTCACGATCCGGATCCTGATCCGGACGAGGTCCCGTTGCGGTCCGATCTTGCAGTCGGAGACGCGGCTCCTGGTCATGAACAGGAAGGCGTCGTCTCCGGTGGTCTCGAAATTGCGCGAGGGCGAGGCGGGGTCGGCGACCGCGCCATAGGCGTAGCGCCGGGCATCGCCGCAATCCCTGCTCCACAGCGTCGGATGGGTGACGAGCGTGCGCAGCGGCGACCAGTCGATCAGGTCGGCTGACCAGCTATAGGCGACGCGCCCGCCGGCGATGCCCTGCGCCGGGTCGGGGCCGAGATGCGTGATCGCCAGCCATTGCCCGCTGGGCTCGTGGCGCGTCACCGATCCGACGGTCGTCGGCAGGTTCCTCAGGGGCTGGCAGGGTTTCGCTTGGCTCGCATCCTCGCGATAGGGGTCGACCGCCCGCAGCGTGAAATCCGCCCCGTCATAGGCGCGCCAGGATGTCGGATCGGCGATCTGCGTCGTCCGGAACAGGCAGACGCCGGGCTTCTGTCCCTCGCCGCCGGTCGTCGCGATCAGGCTGTACCAGGCGCCGTCCCGGCTGACGATGTTGGAGGGGTTGAAGAAGCCGCGATGCCGCCCCTGCCCGACATCCTGCCGGAAGCCCGGCGCCGCGACCAGCGAGGGCGGATCGTCGGTCGCGAAGCTGTGCCCGCCGTCATGCGACCTCGCCGCCGAGATCACGTTGTACCAGCAGCTCATTGCCTCCTTGAAGCGACAGGCGCCGGGATGCTCGTTGGCATGGTACTCGTCATGCATCAGCGCGAAGACCTCGCGGCCATTCCCGGTCCAGGTCGCGGCGATCCAGGTGAAATCGCTGTAGGCGCTGGGATCCGCGCTGCGCTTCGCCTCGAAGGCGATGGCGCAACCCGTGGCCGCGATGCTGTCGAGGCCGCTGCCGACCATCGCGCGGTTGCGGTGATGGCTCGCGAAGGCGACGACCTCGTCGCGGTCGTTCCGGTAGGCCCGCAGCGGCGCGTCGGGAATATGCCATGGCTCGCAGCGCTGGCGCGACCAGTCGAAGACGACCTCCTCCATGGCCTCGGGCGCGATCTCGACACGATAGGCCGGCGCCTGGGCGGCCGCGAGCGATGTCGCGGGCAGCAGCAGGGCCGCCAGTAGCCACGCATGGCCGGCCGGGTGCGCTCTCATGCGACGCGCCGCTCCGGCGCCTTCGCGTGGCCGTGCATCTTGTTGTCGACGCCGTTCTCGACCAGGAAATCGCGCATCGCCGCGTAGACGCGGGAATGAGTGGCATTGAAGCGGTCGAAGCGCGACTGCTCCCAATACTCCGCCAGCCGGAAATCCTCTCCGGAGAAGACGTCGAAGCTCGGGATCTGGAAGGTTTCGGCGAATTCGACGGTGCGGCTGTCATAGGTGAAGTAGATCGACGGCGTGCCGTTGGCGAGGGCCATCAGGTTGCCGTGCAGCCGGTAGCCGAGCACCAGATCGAGCCGGCGCACGAGCCGTTCATAGTCGGCGACCACGTCGGAATAGAACATCCGGCTGCGATAGAGCCGCTCCATCTCGTCATCGAGATACCATGCGTTCGCCCAGCCATTGTCGCGCAGCGCTGCGATCGCCTCGTCCTTCTGGGCGGGCGTGCCGAGCGCGAGCTTCTTCTCCTCGACCTCGCCCTGCGCCATGAGCGTCACGTCGAAGCGCCGCGCCATCGCCGTGACGAGGTCGCGGTGGAAGGTGAGATAGCGCTCGATGTCCTGGGCATAGTCGCGCGAGACCTCGCGCCGCAGCGTGACGCCCGCCGTTTCGACCTGGTCCAGCGGGGGCAGCGTGATCGTGAGGTGCGGGTCGTTGGCGCGGAACGCGGTGGGGCAGCCGATGATGCGGACGTTCCGGATGCCGAGGCCGTCGAGCACCTCGGCGGAATAGGTCCCGCGCACCCCGACCGAGGCGGTCGAATCCGCGATCAGCCGCAGGACGGTTCTGGTGGCCTCGCTGAGTTCGAGCTTGCCGCTGACCGGCGCCTGCGCGCCGATGCCGAAGGCGATGACGGGTATCCTGAGCCGACGCAGGACGTCCGGCGCCCGTTCCCAGTCCATCTCGGAATGGATGTAGTTCGAGCCGCGCAGGAAGACATAGTCGTATTCGGCGTTGACCCGGTCGATCGCGGTCTGGTCGACCTCCGAGATCGACAGGACGTCGAGCTGCTCGAAGTTCAGCAGCTTCAGCGAAGAGTCGAAGACGAAGGCGTCGCCGATGTTGTGGTAATGCGCGATGTGGCTCGCCAGGTCGGCATGATCGTACCAGCGCACGTTGTCGTGGTCGTAGACCTCTCCGGACGGGCTGATCACGAGGATGCGGGCCATGCTGGGCGTCTCCCTGTTCTGGTGGCGTCAGGCGATCATCGGCGCCGCCGCGCGGCTCTCCGGCACCGGCATGCCGCGCCCGGCGATCAGGCGCTGGTAGAGCGCGACATGGGTGGCGGCGTAGTCGACATGGCTGACGCGGGGCGTGATGCCGCCGCGCAGGCGGCCCCACAGATCGGGCTCTGTCAGCGCCCGGACCATGCAGTCGACCAGGTCTTCTGGGCTCCCGGAGCGGAAATGCAGCCCATCGACCTCGTCGGTGACCTTCTCGGCCATGCCGCCGAGATTGCTCGCGAGGACGGGGCGCCCGTGGAAGAGCGCCTCCTGGATCACGATGGGGGAGTTCTCCCACCAGACCGATGGGATCACCACCCAGTCGACGGATCGCATCAGGTTCGGCATCTCGTGATTCTGGAACGCGCCGCAGAAGCGCACGCGCCGGCCGGCGCTCTCGACGAGCTTGGCGAACTTGTCCTGATAGGCCTGCGGCTGGCGCTCGAGATTGCCGCCGTAGACGAGCAGGATCGCATCGTCGCCCCAGACGGAATCCGGAATCCGCGTCACCGCGTCGATCAGCACATCCGCGCCCTTGTAGGGGGTGAGCTGTCCGAAATAGGCGAAGCGCGAGCGCCGGCCGCCTGTCTCGGGCAGCGGCCGCGGCGGCGCGGTCGTGGCGACGTCGATGCCGTTCTCGATCACCGAGAAGCGCTCTTCCGCCAGCCCCCAGTCGATATAGCGGTCGGCGAGGAACTGGCTCGGCGAGACGAAATGGTCGGCGAGGCCGAGCATGCCCTTGATGAAGGTCTCGCGCGCCAGGAAGCGGGCGGGCGAGATGTCGGGAAAGCAGCCGTTGCAGTCGGTCGGCGAGGCCCGGTAGCAGAGCTTGAACGCCCCGGTCTTCACCATCTGCCCGTGGTGGTGGCAGATGCTGAGATATTCGTGGAAGGTCACGACGATCAGCGCATCGGGCAGCGTGTCGCGCACGGCAAACAGGCATTCGAGCCCGAGCCCGATGAAATGGTGGAAATGCACGACGTCGGGCTTGAGATCGCGCAGGACGCGGGCGAAGTCGCGCTCGATCTCGTCGGTCGCCCGGTTCGAGACCAGGAAGTGGTCGTAGTCCTCGGCGTAGTAGAGCAGTTCGTTGCCGCGCTGGCGCAGGCTCATCAGGGCCGTGCCGGCATGGCGCGGCGTCGGCGCGCCGGTCCGGGCGAGATAGTGGGTGTCGATGCCCTCCTGAGCCTGCAGGCCCTTGTGAAGGTTGTAGGACGCGATTTCGGCGCCACCGAGCGACAGCGACGGGTGGGCATGGGACACGACGAGAACCCGCATCATCATCCTCTCATGTTGGAAATGGCGAGCGCCCAGCGGCGGTCGAAACTGGTCCGGTCCGCGAGTTCGGCGAGCGCTCCGACATGCGGACGGGCCATCTCGCCGTCGTCGACGACATAGACCTCCACCTCCGGCACCCAGAGCGAGGGCGCGCCGCTCATCCTGAGCTTGAGGCAGAGATCCAGACCCTTCTCGGCGGTCGTGAAGTAGTTGCGCGAGAACCCCCCGACCTCGAGGAAGGCGGCGCGCGAGACGATGCAGCATTCGCTCGCGCCGGCGGCGACCTCCATGGGGCCGAGATTGCCGATCGCATCCAGCGGGTAGCCGACGAAGCGGTTGGCGACGCGCCGGTCCGTGCCCTCGCCCTCCAGCCACGCCCCGGCCCAGCGGATCGAGTTGTCCTCGAACAGCAGGGTCGGGCTCGCGACGCATTGTCCGCCGCGGGCGCGATAGGCCCGCTCCAGCCGGCCGAGCCAGCCCGGCATGCGGATCTGGGCTGCACCCGAGAGCAGGGCGACGGTCTGAAAGCGGCAGGCGCGAACGCCGGCTTCGAGTGCGTCGCAGGCATCTTCGACGCCCTCCACGAGCACGAGCCGCACGGCGAGGCCATAGAAGCGGGCGAGCCTTCGCGCCTCGGCGCCGACTCGATCGAAACTCTCGGCCGGCGCCGCGATGACGATCGGCAACGGGCGGACCTCCGGGTCCATGGCGAGCAAGGCGAACAGCGCCGAGAGTTCGCGGTGTCGATGGTCGAGCCCGACCACGAGACCGAGCGCCGCATCCTGCGCGAAGGCCCCGACATCGAAAGTCTCCACCACGCGGGGAGGGGCAATTTCCGCCGCCTGGAGGGCCGGCGCGACCTGCCGCTCGACGACGGCACTCGCGGTCGACGAACGCGGATCGAGCAGGCCGAAGATCCGCTCCAGAGTTCGGCGTGCCTGGCCTCGGCCGGGGGAAAGCGGCAGGAAGGCCGGGCCCACGCCCTCGATCTCGAATTCGAGATAGAGCGGCTGCCCGGGCTCCGGCACGAATTTCGGCGCGAAAACGATGAAGCCGTGGCTATTGCGCCGCGCCGCCAGGGCCGGCCCGAAGCGCGGGTCCTCCGTGAAGGCGGCGGTGACGTCGGGCCTCTGCACGCGCGTCCAGAGCCGGTCGACGACGCAGGATCGCGTCCCGCTGCGCAGCGTCGCCGCACTGACCTTGTGCTCGGGGTCGAACAGCCAGCCGATGACCAGCACGCCCGTGTCCTCGACGACCGTGGCGTCGTCGATCCCGGCGCGCACCGGTACGTCGAGCAGGCAGACGGTGTCGCGCCCGTCGAAGCGCTGCGAGGCGCGCCGGAGCTTGTCGGTGGTCGCCTGCGGAGCCGCGCCCCGCTGCAGGCCGTCACGCAGATGGCCCGGAACCGTGATCGGCTCCAGCAAGACATGGCGCTCATAGACCTCGAGCGCCCGCCAGCCGTCATTGCCGCGGAAATAAAGCCGCTCGATCTCTCCGGGATGACGAATGGCGCAGTCTTCCAGCAGGCCGAAGAAGCCGCGCGCGCCCTCGCCGAGATCGTCGCGCTCGAAGGTGCCGGCCTCGAGCGCCGCCGGCGAGAGACCGCCATGCGCGACCAGCAGCTTCGTGCGTCCGCCGGCGAAATTGGAGGACCAGCCCTGCAGGAAGACGGTCTCGTCGAGTGCGCCCATCACCTCGACGAAGCCGCCGGGCTTGGCGACCGATTGCAGCAGCATGCCCACGGCCCGCAGCCGCCGCTGGTTGGCTTTGCCCGCCAGCAGCAGTTCGAGCAGCCCGTCGACCACAGAAGGGAAAGCCTGCCCGGCCTCGTCGGCGAGCGCGGCGAGGAAGGCCTGCATCGGCAGGGGCCTGGGCGTCAGGATCAGGCGCAGCGGCCGGCCGGGCCGGCCGAGCAGGATCGCGCCGGACCCGGCACCATCGGGCGCCGGCGCCGGCGCCAGGCAGATGAAGCCGAGGGCTGCCGAAGCCTCCGCCTGCGGGCGGCGCCAGGTCAGCGGCATCGTCTCCGCCCGGTTGCGCGGATTGCCGTCGACCGCGACCGGCACCTTGCCCGGGATCGCGTCGCAGACGCTCATGATCAGGATCGCGTTTTCGCCCAGCGGCGTCCAGGCGACGGTCGGGGCCGGCGCGACCCGCATGCGTTCGGGGATGATCACCTCGCTCATGATGTCACCTGCGGATCAGCATCACGGCGAGCGTGACGAAGGAGGTCAGGGCGGCGAGCCCCGACAGGAAGCCGAGAATGACGGTGACCTGCCGCAGCGGCGCACGCGCCTCCTTGCGCAGGGCGATCAGGCGCTCGTCGAAGCTGCCGAGCGTCGCGTCGAAGCGAAGCTGAAACACGTCGAGTTCCGCGAGCCGCCGGGTGATGTGCTCCTGCGCGGCTGCGTCCTCGGCGGGGTCGCGCATCCGTTCCCTCGCCTCGGAGAGCTGCGTCGCGATCCGGTCGAGCCGCTCGCTCAGCTCCTTCTGCGCGAGCTGCGAACGCCGGTTCAGCGCGATCAGCGCCTCGACGCGGTCGAAGAAGCGCGCGAGCGGCACGGCGACGGCGGCCTCCGCCGCGAGTTCGGCCGGCGGTGGCAGGCGCAGCGCGAGCTCGGCCCCGGTCGCCTCGGACACGCCGACGATCGTGAGACTGTCGCGGTCGGCCAGGACGGCCTCGTCGAGTTCCATCGAGAACGCATGCTTGCCGTCGCCGATGCCGTTCCGGCGCAGGTCGACGCGGGCCTGATCGGCCCTGGTCTCCTGGATCGCCTCGCCGTCGCGCAGCACCCGCACGATCAGGCTCTGCTCCGGCCGCGCCTCGTCCCAGATCCAGCCATGCAGCCTGTTGCCGTCGAGCGCGTCGACGCGCCCGTTCAGTCGCGCCGGCGTGACGCTCGGCAGATCGGGGACCTCGTCATGCGCCTGCGCCGTCGTCATGCCGCCGCCCCGAGCCGGAGATCGTCGAAGAGCGCGAGGTGACGGCCTGCGCAGGCGGACAGCGAAGGCTGGTCGACGATCCCGGCGACGAGCCGCTGCCAGAGACCGCCTTCCTCCATCGCCCGACGCATCACGCGGGCGAGATCGGCGGGGTCGCCGGGCCGGGCATGAAGTCCGTCGATGCCGTCGCGGACCATCTCGGCCATGCCGCCGATATTGCTGACGATCAGCGGCCGGCGGTGCTGGAAAGCCTCCTGGATGACCAGCGGCGCGTTTTCCCACCAGACCGAGGGCATCACCACCCAGTCGATCTCCTCCATCAGGGCGGGAACATCCTCGCGGCTATAGGGGCCGCAATGCCGGACCGCGTCGCCGGCCGTGGCGAGCGCCTGATCCAGCTTCGTGGTGAAGGCCTCGCTCTGGAAGGGCGCGCCGCCATGGACATGCAGCGTGAAGCCCGTATCGCCGGAGGCTTCCAGAAGCTTCGCCGCCTGCAGAAGCGGCAGGATGCCCTTCCAGGGATTGAGGTTGCCGAAATAACCGAAGCTCGTGCGCCGCCCCGTGACGTCGCGGTGCTGGACCGTTGCGACTGCGGGGCGCGCATTGGCGATGATCTCGATCTTCTCGGGCGGGAGGCCCCATTCGACATAGCGCTGCCGCAGGAAGCGGCTCGGCGCGACGAAGCGGTCGACCGCGGCGAGATGCGTCTTCAGGAAACGCTCGCGCAGCAGGAAGCGGTCGGAGCCGATCTCGGGAAAGCAGCCATGGCAGGCCGAGGGCGAAGCGCCCTTGCAGCGTTGCCCGTCGCCCGGCCGCACCATCAGCCCGTCATGGTGGCAGATCGGGTAGTAGTCGTGCAGCGTCATGACGATCGAGGTCTTGGGCAAAAGCCTGCGCGCCAGCGCCAGGAACTCGGCCCCGATCAGGACGAGGTGATGGACATGGATGACGTCGGGCCGGAATTCGCCGAGCAGCGTCGCCAGGTCCTGGAGCGTGCCGTAGTGGTCGATCTGGCTGAGATGGAAGCGGTCGAAATGGCCGCTCCACAGCAGCACGTCGCCGGCCTCGCCCGTCGCCTGAAGCGCGGTGCCGGGATGCGGCTGGCGATGGATCGCGTTGGTCGCGCCGAGGAACAGCACCTCGCAGCCCTGCTCGCGATAGGCCTGCGCGAGGTCATGGGCGAAGATCTCGGTGCCGCCGGGGTGGAGGTCCGGATGGTTGTGCGCGACGACGAGGATGCGGCGCGTCATCGGGCGTTCCCCGGCTTGGTCGCGATCAGCACGTCCTGGTAATGCGCGGCGCTGATGCCGCGCCAATGGCCGCGCCGCAGGCTCTCGACGGCGAGGCCGGACTTACCGGCAGCCTCCGTCAGGAAGCCCGCATCGATGCCGGCCGCCGCGAGCGGCGCCTCCTCGATCGCATACCAGCCCGGCCCCTCCTGCCAGCGCCTGAAGCTCAGGCGCTCCTGGCCGCTGCGCTGGTCGTCGATCGCGAAGGCGGTCAGGAACAGCCGCCCGCCGGGCGCGAGAAGCCGCGAGGCCTCGTCGAGATAGACCGCGAGTTCCTCGGGCGGCAGATGCGTCGCGACCGAGATCATGGTGACGAAGTCGAAGCTGCCATTGGCGAAGCCGAACCGCACCTCCGTGCCGGGCAGGGAACCCTGCGGGTTGTAGAGCGGATGGGCGATGTCGAGGCGCTGGAACCGGAAGCGCGGATAGGCCGGCGTGATCGTCCGGGCGCACCAGAGGATGCCCTCCATGACCGGGTCGACGCCGTCATAGCTGCCGCGCTCGGGGTCGAGATACTGCGTCAGCGGGACCGCCATGCGGCCGATGCCGCAGCCGATGTCGAAGACGCGCTCATGCGGGAGCAGCCGCCCGAGCCTGACGAAATGGCCGAGGAACTCCGCGCCGATCGCGCGATAGTCGCCGTCGCCGACGAAGATGCTGTCCGGCGGAGGGTGCGGCAGGAAGCGGTTCGTCTGGACCGCGGCCATCAACCAGTCGAGCTCGGGTCCGGTCGGGCCGGCCGGCAGCGCCTGACCGGGCGCGATCTCTCTCAAGGCCATCATCGCGGTCATGCTGCCGTCGCTCTCCTGAGATGGACGCCGGGGAGGATGTCGAGGTCGCGCGGTGCCAAGTCGCGGGGGGCGGGCCGCCTCGCGGGAGCGTCGATCTCGGACATCAGGGCCGCGATCTGCGCATCCCAGCGCTTCGTCTGGAGCCAGGCGTTGTGCTGAGAGGCGACGCCGCGCACATAGTCGACGCTGCGGGCGATCGATTGCCGTTCGAGGTGGTAGAGCGCGACGGACGGCGCATAGACGATCGCGAAGCCGGCCCGCCTGAGCTTCAGGCAGAGATCGCTGTCCTCGTAGTCGCCGATGACATAGCCGTCGTCGAAGCCGCCGATTTCCGTGAACAGGGCGTGGGGCATGACGATGCAGGCGCCGGTGACGCCGGGCACCGGCCGCTCGATATTGGCCGGGGCGTAGCTGCCCGGCATGCCCTTGAAGTAATGATGGTTGAGCCAGGTGCCTTTGCTGTCGCGCTTGAAGTAGAGCCCGGCGTGCTGCAGGGACCCGTCGTCGTAGAGCAGCTTCGGGCCGACGGCGCCGACGCGATTGCGGCGGTCCAGCCTGGCGACGAGCGCCGGCAGCCAGCCGTTCGCGCTGGGGATCACATCGGAGTTGACCATCGCCAGCGCCTCGCCGCGCGCGACCTTCGCGCCGGTATTGCAGGCGGCGGAGAAGCCGCCATTGCGGCCCATCACGACGAGCTGGAACGGCAGGCCGTAGGCGAGATGCAGCCCGCCGAGCAGATGCGCGACCTCCGCCGCATGCTCGGGCGAATCCAGCACATAGATCAGCTCCGCGGTTGAAACGAAGGACGGGTCGCCCGCGAAAGCGGCGATCTGCACCTTCAGGAAGTCGTAGACGCGGTAGAGCGGGATCACGACCGACACCGCCGGGCGCGACGGCGCGCGCCCGAACGGCCTGACCTGCGGCTCGGGCAGGCTCTCGCGCAGATCCTTCTGGCAGGCGGCCAGAACCGGCGCGAGCGTCGTCTCCATGATCTCTGCGCTGAGATGCTGGGGCGGGATCGCCGCCAGCGCCCGTGCCCGGATCGTCGTCGCGTCGGCCGGCTGGACGGGCGGGCGGAGCACGAGCGTGGTGCCGGAGCGCAGCTTGACCTCGCAGCGCGGCTGGAGGACCGGGGCGCCGCCGGCGAAGCCCGCGGCGAGCGCCGCAAAGCCGGTGGCCGGCCGTGGCTCGCCGCCGGCGGCCGCGGGCAATCGCGCGGGGAAACGCCGGAGATGCTGCAGCATCGGGATCGGCGCACCCTCGCCACGGTGCAGCATGATCTCGTCGAGCAAGCCATCGGGATCGCGCAGCCAGCCGCCGATCAGGAGGCCCGCCTCGTTGCAGACCGCGAGGTCGAGCTCCGCCGAGGGCAGATCGTCGTTGCGGCGGACATTCTGCACCGGAAGCGGCAATCGCCTTTGCATCTCGATTGCAAGAAGGCGGCCCTGCTCGGACAGGCCGGCGAGCTGCTCGACGAGCCAGTTGCGCAGTCCGTCCCGGCTGCCGGCCTTGCTCGCCCACCAGTGCCCGAGCGTCGGCACCGCCTGCTGCGAGGGAAGCACGCGCACCGCCAGGGCGCCGTCGCCCTGGAGGACCAGGAGGGCGCCGCCGCGCGCCGGTGGCGCATCGAGGATGAAGTCGAAGCCGCGCCGGCCCTTGCGGTCGGTCCGGCCCAGGCGCGAGCGCAGGTCGAGGCGCGTCAGCCCCGCCCCGTCGAGCCGCGCGGCGGAGCGCAGCGGGCCGAAATCCGGCGGCAGCACGGTCTCGCACAGCAACCGCCCTTCGACCAGCGAGGCGACCGGCAGGACGGGCGCGGTCTTCTCGAACAGGGTCAGCAGGAACTGGCGCAGAAAGGAGAGATAGGGGGTGGTCGTGCCGAGGCGGAACAGGGCCGGCCAGGGTCCGGCGAGCGTGCCTGCGAGGGCGAGCCTGGAGCCCGGTGCCAGATCGCGCAGGATCTCGGCCGGGTCGGCCAGGCCATGCACCAGCGCCGGGTCGAATGTCGCGGTGACGTCGCCGCGAGGGCCGTGGTCCGACAGCGTGGCCACGATGTCGTCGTGGCCGGTATGGCGGAACGCCACGGCGAGGCGCTCGCGTCCGTCCCGCAGGTTCAGCATGACGGATGCCGAGGCGAGCCGCCGGCCATGGCCCGCCAGGGCGAGGGTCGGCTTTCCGAAGGGCGAGGCATCGAGCGTCCAGCACAGCATGTAGACCGAGCCGCCGAGCCGGAACAGGTCGAGATGCGCCGGGGCCGTGTCGGCCACGGCGGCGGGAGCCAGCGTAAGCATGAGGTCAGATCCTGCAGCTCGATGGGGCGGCGCCGGCCGCGGGGGCCGGCGCCGCCAGGGCATGCGTCAGGCGATCGAGAAGTAGGAGTGCGGATCGGCCTGGATGTCTTCGGCCGTCACGCCGACGAGCGTCAGCGTGTCGCCATGCCCGAGGTCGATGACGGTGTTGCCGCCCACGGTCGTGGCGCGCGCCGCCACGTCCTCGGCGGAATGGATGCCCGTGCCGTTGATGTTCGAGGCGATCTGCAGCATGTCGCTGCCGGCCTGGAAATCGAGCACGACGTCGTTGCCGCCGCCGCCGGCGAAGACGAACACGTCATGGCCGGCGCCGCCCGACAGGATGTCGTCGCCCGCGCCGCCGAACAGGATGTCGTCACCCGCGCCGCCCTGCAAGATGTCGTCGCCAGCGCCGCCCTGAAGGATGTCGTCGCCGGCACCGCCCTGGAGGATGTCGTCGCCGGTTCCTCCCTGGAGAATGTCGTTGCCGGCCCCGCCTTGCAGGATGTCGTTGCCGGTTCCGCCGACCAGCACGTCGTTCCCGGCGCCGCCGATCAGGATGTCGTTCCCCGCGCCGCCCATCAGGATGTCGTCGCCGGCGCCACCCATCAGCGTGTCGTTGCCGGCATCGCCGCTCAGGAAATCGTCGCCCGCGTCACCGCTCAGGAAATCGTCGCTCGAGCCGCCGAAGAGGACATCGTCGCCGGAGCCGCCGAACAGCGAATCGTCGCCGCCGTCCCCGAAGAGCACGTCGTTACCCTGCGCGCCGAAGATGGCGTCCGCGCCGCTGCCGCCATGAACCACGTCATGCCCGGCGCCTGCGAAGATCGCATCGCTGAACCGGGTCCCCACCAGAAAATCGTCGAAAGCACTTCCTTCGATCGTAGCCATTCGTCACCTCCTCGGCGATCTCAGGGCGCCTCGAAGGGCTCGTGACGCACGAGCTCTCCCAATTGCGGCACCGTTCCGACGACGTACATCAGCAGCGTCGTCGCTCGACGATTGGGAGAGTACCGAATATGTGCGGCGCAGCAAGATGTTATTTTGAGAATTTTGCGATGCAATATGATTTAAACTGTTTTTTACTTGGATGAAGCTTTGAGCTTTTGGGGAATGAATTTCCAATATCGAAATATATTCTTGAACGAATTTGAGTCGAATAGTCCGTAAAGGCGAAATTTACCAGCTAAGTATCTGACAAGTTTTGGAAATCAGTCCTCGCGGAAAGCGCGATGGAAGCTGTCGGTGAAGGGCGAGAGCAGGTAGTCGATCGCGCGGCGCGAGCCGTTCACGATCAGCACCTCGGCCGCCATGCCCGCATGCAGCGTGATTTTATTTTCACGCAGGCTCTCCGGGGTGATCTCCGCGCGCACGATGAAGAAGGCCGCGCCGGTCTTGTCGTCGACGAGCTGGTCCGGCGCGACATAGGTGACCTTTGCCAGCAGCGGCGGCAGCAGCCGCGAATTGAAGGCGGTCAGCCGGATGCGGGTCTCCGCGCCGACGCGCACCACGTCGATGTCGCGGGGGTCGACACGCGCCTCGACGACCAGCGGCTCCCGCTCGGGCACGATGTCGAGAATGGCCTCGCCGGCCGCGATGGCGCTGCCGGCGGTGCGCATGCGGATATTGGCGACGATCCCCTCCTGCGGAGACACCACCACGAGGCGCCTGAGCACGTCCTCGGCCTGCACGATGCGCTCCGCGACTTCGGACAGGGCGAGCTGTGCGTCCTGGATGTCGCGCGCGATCTCGTTCTGGCGCTCGAGGCTGATCGAGAGAATTTCGAGATTGGCCCCGGCCACGGCCTGCTCGGCCTTCGCCTTGCGGGCGGCACCTTCGCCGGCCCGTCCGGCGAGCTCGCTCTGCTTCGTCTGGAGATCGACGAGCTGGGCGCGCTTGGCGTAGCGTTTCTCGTAGAGCTCGCCGACGGTGCGCGTCTCCTCGTCGATCAGCGTGCGCTGGAAGCGCGTCGCGTCGATCTGCGCCTGGAGCGCCTCGGCCTCGGCCTGAAACTGCTCGATGACGCGCTGCTGGATGCGGATCTTGCCGTCATAGACCTGCGCGCGAGCCCGGAAGAGCGCCCGCTCGGCCCGCACCACCTCGCTGGCGATGGGGGTCCTCGCATGCTCGATATCATCGGGGAAGTCGATCTCGGTCGCGTCGGCCTGCTCGGCCCTGAGGCGCGCCAGCTTGGCCTCGAGCCCGACGCGCTTGCCCTGCAATTGCTGCAGCTCGGCGCGCTGCCGCGCATCCTCCAGCCTAAGCAGGGGCTCGTCCTTGGCGACGCGCTCGCCCTCGGCCTTGAGCAGCATCTTGAGCACGCCGCCTTCGAGATGGCTCACCGTCTTGCGCTTGCTGTCGACCGCGATGATCCCGGCCGCGACGGCGGCGTTGTCGAGATGGGCCGTCATCGCCCAGGCGCCGAAGCCCCCGAAGCCGAGCCCGATCGCGGCGACCCCGGCCAGAACCAGGCTGCGCAGCGACGGGACGCGCTCGTCGTCCGCGTGCGGAAGCGCCGCCGGGATGTGCGCCCGGCCGGGCTGCTTGATCAGGGCGCCATCGGTCATGCCGTCACCTCGCGAACCGGGCTGATGGCCGGCTGGGCCGGCTGCGGGCCGGGCTCGATCTCGACGAGGCCGCCGGGGGTGATCATGCCGACGACCGCCGAGCGCGGACCGAATTGCTGGATGCGGCCCTCGCGCAGGACGAGGATCTTGTCGACCACCTGCATCACGGATGGGCGATGGGCGATCAGCACCACGATCGCGCCGCTCTGCCGCGCCGCATGGATCGCCCGGATCAGGCTCTGCTCGCCTTCGGCGTCGAGATTGGCGTTGGGCTCGTCGAGCACGATCAGCCGGGGCATGCCGTAGAGCGCGCGCGCCAGCCCGATGCGCTGGCGCTGGCCGCCGGAGAGCTTGAAGTCTCCGTCGCTGACCTGCGTGTCGTAGCCGAGCGGCAGGCGTCCGATCAGCTCATGGACGCCGGCGATGCGGGCCGCCTCCAGGATCGCATGCGGATCGGGTTTGCTCATGCGGGCGATGTTCTCGGCGATCGTGCCGTTCAGCAGCGAGACCGACTGCGGCAGGTAGCCGACCATCGCGCCGAAGGAGCCGCGCTCCCACAGGAAGACGTTGTGCCCATCGAGATAGACCCCGCCGACATTGGGCTTGAGCACGCCGACCAGCAGCCGCGCCAGGGTCGATTTGCCCGCCCCGGACGGTCCCACGATGCCGAGGACCTCGCCCGGTTCGAGCGTGAAGGAAATGCCCTTGATCACCGTCTGCTCCGAGCCCTGCGGCGCGAAGACGATGCGGTCGATGACGAGATCTCCCTGGGTCGGCGGGGTGGGCACCGTCTGGCGCAGCGAGGTGCGCGCCTGCAGCAGGTCCCTGACACGCTTCCAGGCGGTCGCCGCCAGCACCCATTGCCGCCAGTCCGAGATCATCGAGTCGAACGGGGCGAGCAGCCGGCCGAGCAGGATGCTCGCCGCCATCAGCGTGCCCGCCGTGACCTCGTTGCGGATGATCAGAACGGCGCCCGTGGCATAGATCGCGAGCTGCATCGTCATCCGCGACGAGCGCGTCAGCGCCGCGATGAACTTGCCGCGTCGCGTGCCCATGTCGAGATGCTCGATCATCGCGATCTGCTGGCGGCGCCAGCGCTGTGCGAGCGCCGGCAGCATGCCCATGGCCTCGATCGTCTCGGCATGGCGCAGGCTCGCGCCGACCTCGTTGATGCTGGCGACGCCCTCCTCGTTCGCCTCCTTCAGCACCCGCCGGGTCAGCACGTCGGACAGCACGCCGAGGACGAGCAGCACGACGAGCGAGACGATGCCGACGAGGCCGTAGACCGGATGAAAGGCGAAGAGGACGGTAAGGAAGATCGGCGACCAGGCCGCCTCCAGCGGCGTCGCGATCGCCGAGCTCGCGATGAAGTAGCGGATGTCGTTGAGGTCGCGGATGGCCTGCGTGGCCTGTCCCGAGCCGCGTTCCAGCGAGGAGCTGACCGCGGCCTGGAGCGCCGGCAGGTTCAGCCTGCGGGCGAAGATGCTCGCCATCGCCTGGAAGGTCAGCGAGCGGATGAATTCGATGGCGCCATAGAGGGCGAGCCCGCCGAAGGCGATGACGAGCAGCATCGTCAGCGTGTCGAAGCTCCGGCTGACGATCACGCGGTCCTGCACCTGCAGCATGAACAGCGGCACGGTGAGCAGCAGGAGATTCACGCAGAAGCTCAGGAAGCCGGCATAGCTCAGCCCGCCCACGAAGGAGCGCTGCAGATCCCGGATCAGCGCGTCATGCGCCGGAGTCTCCGCCTTCATGCATATCTCCAGGTGAACAGAGGCGTCGGTCGGGCGAGGTTTCCGCAGAAACGGGGAGCGCGATGATGCAATTGTCAGATCGAATTGCTGATCATGTCAAGGAAATGGCCGTTTGAACATCAATTGCATTCGAATTGTTTCGAAAATTTAGACGAATGATGAGATATTTCGAAAATAGAAACAGTTTGTGACCATGTAGAGATCGATAAAGTCTTAATCGATCTTCGTTGACGGCGGCATGTGCTTTGCGTGTAAGCTCGGTCCGGGGAAAGGGATTCGAGCGGGCAGGGTGCGATCTTGAAAGCAGGCGGAGCGAGGAATGCAGGCCAAACCGCAAAGCGGCGACCACGTGCCAGGCCGAGCGCCGAGCGGTGCGCACGGTGATATCCAGCCGGGCGGCGACGTGGAGAGCGTGTCGCCGCGCCTGCATATCTCGCCGCTCGACCTGGCGCGCGTGATCGAGCGCGTCAGCCGGCGCTTCCTCGACTATATGCGGCTGGAGTTGACCAAGCTCGGCGTCGACGACATCTCGCCGCCGCAGGTGATGGTGCTGTTGACGATAGGGCAGGGGGAGATCGCGGTGCGCGACGTGCTCGACCGCGGCAACTATGTCGGCTCGAATGCCTCCTACAATCTCAAGCAGCTTGTCGAGACCGGCTATCTCGAGCGCGGCGCCTCGCCGCGCGACCGGCGGCTCGCGCGGATTTCGCTCTCGCTCAAGGGGCGGATGCTCTGCGAGAGGCTGAGGCTGCTCGACGACGCCAGCCGCTTCGGTCACGGCGCCGATATCGACGCCGATCTCCGGACGACCCACGACACGCTGCGCCGGCTCGAACAATGGTGGAGCGACTCGCTGCGCTTTGGAGGCGTCCTGCTCGCGTCATGCACGTCCTATTCGTTCATCGTTCAGGGTCTGGCCAGTTCGCTCACCTGATCGCGCGCCTCGTCGCCGAGGGCGCCGAGGTCACGCTCGTGACGGAACGCCCGGCGCGGGGTGCGCCGGGGGTCCGGCAGCTGGCCTATGCCGTCGGCCCGCCCGCGACGAGCCATGCCGCGCTGGCGGCGACCGACTATCACATGCGCACCGGCGAGGCCGTGGCGGGCGTTCTGGCTCGTCTCAAGGCGAGCGATCCGCCGGATCTCGTCATCGGCCATATCGGCTGGGGCGGCCTGCTCTTCGCCCGCGACACGCTGCCGGACGTGCCTCTGATCGGCTACTGCGAGTATTTCTACAACAGCTCCGGCTCGGATCTCGATTTCGAGCCGGGAACGGTGGTTTCGGCGGCCGAGCGACAGCGCATCCGCATGCGCAACGCGGCGCAGCTCCTGACGCTCGATACGCTCGACGCCGCCTACGCTCCCACGCATTGGCAGCAGCGCCAGTATCCGCCGTCCCTGCGCCCGCGCATCGCGGTCTGCCATGACGGCATCGACGTGAATGCCTGCCGTCCCGACCCGGCCGCCGTCTTCCGCCTGCCGGACGGGCGCCTGCTGCGGCCGGGCGATCCGGTCGTGACCTTCGCCGCGCGCGATCTCGACCCCTATCGCGGTTACCCGCAATTCATGCGCGCCGCCGCGAGGCTCGCCGAGCGGCATCCGGAGGTCGTGTTCGTGGCCGTCGGCGGCGATGGGCCGGGCTACGGCCGGCCGCGTCCCGACGGGCGCCGCTGGCGCGAGGCCATGCTCGCGGAGACCGGGCTGGCGGACCGCGTCGTCCACATTCCCTGGCTGCCCCATGACCAACTGGTCGCGCTGTTCCAGGTCTCGGCCGCCCATGTCTATCTGAGCGTGCCCTTCGTCCTGTCCTGGTCTCTGCTGGAGGCGATGGCCTGCGGCTGTCTCGTCGTGGGCTCGGACACCCCGCCGGTTCGCGAGGTGGTCCGCGACGGCGTCAACGGCCTGCTGGCGCCCTTCCACGACACGGCGGCATTGGCCGGGCGCATCGAGGATGCGCTGCGGCGGGGCACGATGCTCGGCGCCCTGCGCCGGGCGGCCCGGGAAACCATCCTCGCGGGCTATGAGCGCGAACGCTGCCTCGACCGCCAGCTCGGCTGGATCGCGCGGCTCGCCCCGCAGGACGACGCCGTCGCCCTGTAGCGCCGGGGCGGCTCGGCCTGCTCCGGAGTGGCGCCTCGGCCCGGACAGGCGCCGCGATGTCGCAAAGCGTTGCTTATTGGAGCGTGGTGTATCCCGCCCGCCGGAAGGTCATCGCCTCGGTGATGACGCGGCCGCTGCGGACGGGCTGGAAGCCCGCTTCCTGCCAGCCATCCGCCGCCATCAGCCGTGCCACCATCTCGTGCAGGCGCTCGAGATGCTCCTCGCGGTCGTCGTCGAGCCACTGGCCCCACCACTCCTCGATCAGCGCGACCAGGGGCTCCAGCGGGGGCGCTCCGCTTTCCGCCGCGTATTGCAGCGCGGCCTGCCCGGCCGGTGACGATATGATCTCCCAGATCAGGAGAGGTTCCGTTCCTCTCGCCATCGAACTTTTCCCCGTTCGTGTGATCGGCTTCTACTGCCCATGTTATGTGTCACAATACGGGGCGTCTGAAAAATCGGATGCGAAATTTGCTAAACAATCCCTAGCTGCGATCGTAGACGCTCCTCTAGGAACGGCAGGCCGAGGTCGACAGGCGCACCACCTCCGAGATCTGGGCGAACTGCTTCGCGAGCGGGTTCGTCTTTCGCCAGACCATGCCGATGGTCCGCGACGGCTGTGGATCGTCGAAGCGCGCGACGGAGACCGACACCGAGCGGGTCTCCGTCCTGACCGCCATTTCCGGCAGCAGGGTGACGCCCAGCCCCGCATCCACCATCCGAACCAGCGTGGTGAGCGAGCTCGCGTCCAGCAGGTCGCGGGGCTGCGCCGCCGTGGGCTTCGTGCTGCAAAAGGAGAGCGCCTGATCGCGAAAGCAGTGCCCCTCTTCCAGCAGCAGCAGCCGCATCTCGCGCAGGTCCTCGCGATCGGGTGTGGGCTTTCCCTCGTCCTCGCGCGGCCGCACGAGCACGAAGCTCTCCGTGAACAGCGCGACCTCGGTCAGGGAGGGCTCCGAGACCGGCAGGGCCACGATCGCCATGTCGAGCCTGCCCTCGATCAGCTCCTGGACGAGCTTCGGCGTCAATGTTTCGCGCAGGTGGAGGTCGAGCCCGCCATGAAGGCGCGTCAGGTCGCCGATCAGGGTCGGCAGCAGATAGGGCGCGACGGTCGGGATCACGCCGATCCGCAGCCTTCCGGCAAGGCCGTCCCGCGAGGCGCGGGCATAGTCCTCCAGCTCGTCGACCGCGCGCAGGATGCCGCTGCTGCGCAGCATCACCTCTTCGCCGAAGCTCGTCAGGCGGACCTGGCGGCCACCCCTTTCGAAGAGCTCCGCGCCGAGCTCGTCCTCGAGCGCCTTGATCTGCATCGAGAGCGCCGGTTGCGAAATCGCGCAGTCTTCCGCCGCGCGCCCGAAGTGCCCGTGCCGCGCCAGAGCCTCGAAATAGCGCAGCTGTTTGAATGTCAGGTTGGCCATAATGAAAACTTATCGCAGCAATCAGAAAATCGGAATTAAAATAATGAAATCCCTTTGATAAGACGCCTGCAGCGAAGGCGGGGAACGGTCGATGTCGGAATGGCCTCGTTCCATGAATGCAGGCGGCATCCCGGTCGCGCGCATCGCCCGCTCCGCAGGCGGTCGAGCCGGCCGGCAGCGAACTCGAGATCGGAGAGAACCATGAGCGCGAACAACGAGGGAAGCGCGGGCAAGTGCCCGGTCGCCCATGGCACCGGCGGGACCCAGAATCGCGACTGGTGGCCCAATCAGCTGCGCGTCGACCTGCTCAGTCAGCATTCGGCCAAGTCCGATCCGCTTGATCCGGCCTTCGATTATCGCGAGGCGTTCGGGAAGCTCGACTATGAGGAGCTGAAGAACGATCTGCGCAAGCTGATGACCGACTCGCAGGACTGGTGGCCCGCCGACTTCGGCCATTACGGCCCGCAGTTCATCCGCATGTCCTGGCACTCTGCCGGAACCTATCGTCTCGCCGACGGACGCGGCGGCGGCGGCCGTGGCCAGCAGCGCTTCGCCCCGCTCAACAGCTGGCCGGACAACGTCAACATCGACAAGTCGCGCCGCCTGCTCTGGCCGATCAAGCAGAAATACGGCCAGGCCATCTCCTGGGCCGACCTGCTGATCCTGACCGGCAACGTCGCGCTGGAGACCATGGGCTTCCGCACCTTCGGCTTCGCCGCCGGACGCGCCGACGTCTGGGAGCCCGATCTCGACGTCAACTGGGGCTCGGAGACCGCCTGGCTGACGCATCGCCCGCTCGACAAGTTCGACGCCCCGCTCAGCGCCACCGAGATGGGCCTGATCTACGTCAACCCGGAAGGCCCCGGTGCCAATGGTGATCCGATCTCGGCCGCCCACTTCATCCGCGAGACCTTCGCCCGCATGGCGATGAACGACGAGGAGACGGTGGCGCTGATCGGCGGAGGCCACACCTTCGGCAAGACCCACGGCGCTGCGGCTGAATCGCACAAGGGCCCGGAGCCGGAGGCCGCCGGCATCGAGGCGCAGGGCCTCGGCTGGGCCAGCGACTACGGCACCGGCCATGGCGGCGACACCATCGGCAGCGGCCTCGAAGTCACCTGGACGCAGACGCCGGCGCAGTGGAGCAACCACTTCTTCGAGAACCTGTTCAAATACGAATGGGTGCAGACGCGCAGCCCCGCCGGCGCGATCCAGTGGGAGGCCAAGGACGCCGAGGCCGTGATTCCGGACGCGCACGACCCGTCGAAGAAGCACAAGCCGACCATGCTGACGACGGACCTGTCGCTGCGTTTCGATCCGGCCTATGAGAAGATCTCGCGCCGCTTCATGCAGAATCCGCAGGCTTTCGCCGAGGCTTTCGCCCGCGCCTGGTTCAAGCTGACCCATCGCGATCTCGGTCCGCGTTCGCGCTATCTCGGGCCGGAAGTGCCGAAGGAAGAGCTGATCTGGCAGGATCCGATCCCGGCCGTCGATCATCCGCTGGTGGACGAGGCGGATATCGCCGCGCTCAAGGCCAAGGTGCTGGCGTCGGGCCTGACGGTGTCCGAGCTGGTCGGCACGGCCTGGGCCTCGGCCTCGACCTTCCGCGGCGGCGACAAGCGCGGCGGCGCCAATGGCGCGCGCATCCGCCTCGCTCCCCAGAAGGACTGGGAGGTCAACCAGCCGCTGCAGCTCGCCAAGGTGCTGTCGGTGCTGGAGGGTATCCGCGCCGAGTTCAACGCTGCCGCGACCGGCGGCAAGGCGCTCTCGCTCGCCGATCTGATCGTGCTTGCCGGCAATGCCGGCGTCGAGCAGGCGGCGAAGGCCGCCGGTCACGACGTCACCGTGCCGTTCTCGCCCGGGCGCGCCGACGCCTCGCAGGAGCAGACGGACATCCACGCCTTCGACGTGATGGAGCCGGTCGCGGACGGCTTCCGCAACTACCAGAAGGCGTCTCTCAAGGTGCCGGCCGAGGTCGCCCTGATCGACAAGGCCCAGCTGCTGACGCTGACCGCCCCCGAGCTGACCGTGCTGATCGGCGGCCTGCGGGCGATCAACATCAATGCCGACGGCACCACCGACGGCGTCCTGACCGACCGGCCCGGCACGCTGACCAACGACGTCTTCGTCAACCTGCTGGACATGGGGACGCAGTGGAAGGCGGTGTCCGAGGCCAAGGACGTGTTCGAAGGCACCGACCGCAAGAGCGGCGCCCCGAAATGGACCGCGACCCGCGCCGACCTCGTCTTCGGATCGAACGCGATCCTGCGCGCCCTGGCCGAGGTCTATGCCAGCGCCGACGCCGACGCGAAATTCGTGACGGACTTCGTCGCGGCCTGGACCAAGGTCATGAATCTCGATCGCTTCGACCTGGTCTGATTCGGGCAGTCATCGCGTCGGGCGGCCGCTTCCTCGCGGCCGCCCGACGTTTTTTGTGGGGCCACCGAGACGCGCCGGCGACTCATCGGGCCGGAGGGTGATGCAGACGCGATTCGCGCGCCGGTCACATTGAAGAGCGCGCCGGCGATTCGCGCGGCGCCTCATGCGCGCGTGCTCCCGCGTGCCTCCCTCGCCGCGAGCGCTGTCGTCTGCGCCAGGGCCGGCGGCAGCCGCTTTCGGGGGGCGAGTGCCAGGCCGAGAGCGCGCGATCGGCGCTTCTGGCCGGCGCCGACCGGCACGGTTTCGGCATTGCCTCGCACGAGACGGTCGCGCCAGCGGGATGTTGCCGAAAGCACACGGCGTCTTTGCTCTCTCTCGCCGCGGTAACGGTTTCGCGCCCCGGTCGGAAAATTCCTAAATCATTGATTGAAAATGGTTTTCGCTCGATCTGCTCGGTGCCCGCGCCGCCGCCGGGGCGTCCGGCCGGCGAAGTGATTTACGGCTCGTTAACCATTCGCTGGGTACATCCTGGAAACCGAAAATTTACCAAGATGACCAGCGTGTTAACTCAACCCCGGCCTATTCGCCTCAAGGGGCGCAGCTTTCTCGCCCTGGCCTTGACCCCCGAGCTTCCCTTCGAGGACTGGCTCGTGCGGCTCGACGATCTGGCGTCGCGCTCGACCGGATTCTTCATGCGGCGGCCGGTGGTGCTCGACGTCGCCGGCCTCGAGATCGACCGCGCTCAGCTCCACGACCTGATCGACAGGCTCCGCGCCCGAAACGTCCGGATCATGGGCATCGAGAACGCCCGTCCGTCCCTGCTCGACGCGAACCTGCCGCCCGCCATGGCGGATGGTCGGCCGACGGCGGATATCGCCGCGCCGGAGCCGGGCGAGGAGGGCGAGGCCCGGGCGGGCGAGGAGGCGGCCGCGGCCGTCGTGCGCGCCCCCAAGGCGGCGCCCTCGATCGTCGTCTCGCAGCCGGTGCGCTCGGGGCAGTCGATCATCTTCCCCGAGGGCGACGTGACCATCGTCGGGTCGGTCGCGTCGGGGGCTGAGGTCGTCGCCGGCGGGTCGATCCATGTCTACGGGACGCTGCGGGGCAGGGCGATGGCGGGCACGATGGGCAATGCCTCCGCACGCATCTTCTGCCGCAAGCTCGAGGCGGAGCTGGTCGCCATCGACGGCTACTACAAGACCGCCGAGGATCTCGAGCCCGACCTGCGCGGGAAGGCCGTCCAGTTCTGGCTCGACGGCGACACATTCATGGCCGGCTCACTCGCCTGAGCCGACGGCATCCGACACCAACAGGAGAGGTCTATGGGCAAGGTCATCGTGGTCACATCGGGCAAGGGGGGCGTCGGCAAGACGACATCCTCGGCCGCGCTGGGCGCGGCTCTGGCGCAGAACGGCGACAAGGTCGTGGTCGTGGACTTCGATGTCGGACTGCGGAATCTCGACCTGGTGATGGGCGCCGAAAGGCGGGTGGTCTACGACCTCGTCAACGTGATCCAGGGCGAGGCCAAGCTGACGCAGGCGCTGATCCGCGACAAGCGGCTCGAGACCCTCTACCTGCTGCCCGCCTCGCAGACGCGCGACAAGGACAATCTTACGGCCGAAGGCGTCGAGAAGGTCGTGACCGCCCTCAAGGGCGTCTTCGACTGGGTGATCTGCGACAGCCCGGCCGGCATCGAGCGCGGCGCGACGCTGGCCATGCGCCATGCGGATGTGGCGATCGTCGTGACCAATCCGGAGGTCTCCTCGGTCCGCGATTCGGACCGCATCATCGGCCTGCTCGATTCCAAGACGCTCAAGGCCGAGAACGGCGAGCGCATGGAGAAGCATCTGCTGCTCACCCGCTACGACCCCGTCCGCGCCGAGCGTGGCGACATGCTGAAGGTGGACGACGTCCTCGAGATCCTGTCGATCCCGCTGCTCGGCATCATCCCGGAGAGCATGGACGTGCTGCGCGCCTCCAATCTCGGCACGCCGGTCACCCTGGCGGACGACCGCAGCGCCCCGGCGCTCGCTTACTTCGACGCAGCCCGCCGGCTGAACGGGGAAGAGCTGCCGATCACCATTCCCGGCGAGAAGCGGGGCTTCTTCGGCAAGATCTTCGGAAGGAAGGCGGCATGAATTTCCGTCGCTTCTTCTCCCGCCCGCAGTCGGCTCCCGCGGCGCGCGAGCGCCTGCAGCTGCTGCTCGCCCATGAGCGCATCGCGACCGGCGGCTCCGACCTCGTGACCAAGCTCCGGGACGAGATTCTGGCCGTCATCTCCAGGCATGTGCAGATCGACGACGACAAGGTCCGGGTCACCATCGAGCGCGGTGCGCAGGTTTCGACGCTCGCCGTCGACATCGAAATCCCGTTCGGTGCCGAGAAGAAGGCGGCCTGAGAGCCGTCTTCCAGCCCTCCGGGTGGCGGCACGACAGGCTGCCCTCCCGGCGTGCCTGTCGCGCGGCAGGCGTCCGACCCGCCGCCCTCAGACGCCGAGGAGGTAGCTCGTTAGCGGGGCGCCGGGAACGCCCGTGCGATGCAGCGCGAGCTGGGGCGGTTCCTGCACGACCGCGAAGGCGCCCGCATTCTCGAAGTCGAGCGCGAACTGATGGCTCGCGGAGGGTGCGATCAGCGCCGGGAGCCCCGCGAAGCTCCCGGTGATGGCGCGGTGCACATGCCCGCAGAGGATGCCGGCGACGTTCGCGCGTCCTTCGAGCAGCCGAGCCAACTCCGTTCCGCCGGAGATCAGGCCGATCCCGTCCATCGCCGGAAGCCCTGTCTGAAACGGCGGATGGTGCATGGCGAGCACGACCGGCTCCGAACCGGCCTGCCCGAGTTCCCTCTCGATCCAGGCGAGCTGAGCCTCGCCGAGGGCGCCATGGGCGCTGCCCTCGACGAGCGTATCGAGCGCGATGAGGCGCACGCCCGCCACTGAACGCGCGACTGCGAGGTGCTCCGGCTCCGTGCCTGTCTCGGCGCGGAAGGCGCGGCGCAACGGCTCCCGCATGTCGTGGTTGCCCGGCACCACGACGAGGGGGAGGCCGAGATCGCGCAGGGCCGCGGCGGTCCAGGCATAGACCTCGTCCGTGGCCGTCTCCGCCACGTCGCCGGTGACGAGGATCGCGTCCGGCCTCTGCTCCAGCCGGGCGACGCGCCGCATCAGCCTGGAAAAGGCTGCGCGCGTGTCGACGCCGCCCAGCAGGGCCCCGGGCTCGGTCACGTGAAAATCCGTCAGATGCAGGATGAGCATGGCGCTGGTTCCCAGGGGAATGCCGTACCGGTGCTCTTGCTTTGCGCATGGCGTCAAGCGCGATGCGGAGTTGTGTGGATATTTGTGCAAAATGTCCAAATTTAAAGCGCCATTTCCAATTCTACCCTCGGCCTCGTCATGGCACTGTCATGCCGAGACAGCAAACAGCGGTCCGGTCGATCGCAACCCGGCATGTCCGCGATATCGGGCGTGCCAATGCGGTTCATCAGCGAACCGAGGTTGATCGCAGGCTCGTGCGACGACCCGGGTTCCGTCGCCAATCGTTGCCGAGAGGGGGTTTCCTATGTCGAGAAAATCCACATTTGACCAAGCCGGGCGTGGTCTTTCGCGGCGTTCCGTCATGATGGGAGCTGCGACGGCGGTCGCCAGCGCGGCCGTTCTGCGCGGCGCTAAGGCCCAGGCCAGGACCAAGCTGCAGTTCATGTATCCGGTGGGTGTCTCCGGCGACATCAACAAGCTCGTCGCTGGCATGATTTCGAAGTTCAACGCCGCGCACCCGACCATCGAGGTCGAGGCCATCTATGCCGGCAACTACGACAACACCGAGCAGAAGGTGATCACGGCGCTTGGCGTCGGCGATCCGCCGTCGACCTGGCTGCCGATCAATTCGGCGCTGCAGACCTTCGTCGGTCTCGACTCGCTGGCAGACGTCACCGCCAAGGCCAAGGCCGACGACATCTACACCGACTTCCTGCCGGGCTTCCTCGAGACCTGCATCTCGGATGGAAAGCTCTACGGCCTGCCGTTCCAGCCCTCGACGCCGGTTCTATACCTCAACAGGACAGCGATGAAGGAAGCCGGCATCGCCAAGGCGCCGGAAACCTGGACCGAGCTGATGGATGTCGCCAAGGCTCTGACCATCCGCGACAAGGGTGAGCTGAGGCGCTGGGGCCTGACCATCGGCGGCGGCTGGCACGACTGGGTCTTCGAATGCTACTGCCGCCAGAACGCGCTCGTGCCCTGGACCAAGGACAAGGTGCTGTTCGACGATCCGGCGGCGCTCGACGCGCTCGAATTCTGGGTCAAGATGGAGCAGGCGGGCGTGATGCCCAAGGCTTCGACCTGGGAAGGCTCGGCCAACGACTTCATGGCCGGTCGCACCGCGATGCTCTACCATTCGACCGGGTCGCTGACGAACCTGCGCAAGTCCTCGTCCTTCGAGGTCGACGTCGCCTTCATGCCGAAGAACAAGACCTTCGGCGCCTGCCAGGGCGGCGGGCCGATCATGATCGCCAAGAAGCAGTCGGACGCCGCGATCGACGCGAGCTGGACCTTCGCGCGCTGGATGACCAGCACCGAGGTGCAGTCGCAATGGGGCCGTGACACCGGCTATCTGGCCGTGCGCAAGTCCTCTTGGGAGACGCCCGAGATGAAGGCCTATCTCAAGGAGGTGCCGCAGGCGAAGGTGGCGCTCGACCAGGCCGCCTATGCGGGCGCCTTCCTGCAGGTGCCGGGCTATCACAAGGTCCGCGAGTTCCTGAAGAGCGCGCTCGACCGCACGCTCGCCGGGGAGATCAAGCCGGACGCCGCGCTGAAGGAGGCCAACGCCAGCTCCAACCGCGAGATCCAGCGCCTGCTGCGCCGTCGCGGCTGAAGAACCTTTCCCGCCCGTCGCTCGCGACGGGCGGGACCTTGCCCTTCTGGAGACGTGCGAGATGGTCTTCGGCGCCACGCTTCAAGCCCGCATCCGCGAGGCCGGCTTCGCCTATATGTTGCTGCTGCCGTCGCTGCTGTTCCTGGCGACCTTCACCTATTGGCCGATCCTGCGCTCGATCTGGTTCAGCTTCCACGACGTGGTGCTGGGCGACAGCAAGATCATCTGGCTCGGGCTGGAGAACTACCAGCGGCTCTGGGAGGATCGGCTGTTCTGGAAGTCGCTGGGCAACACCGTCTTTTATACGGTGCTGACGATTCCGCTCGCCATCACCTGCGCCCTTCTGATGGCCGTGGCGCTCGACAGCAAGTTGCGCGGCATGGCGATCTATCGCTCGGCCTTCTTCTATCCCGTGATGATTCCGTCGGTCGCGGCCGGCATGGTCTGGGTTTTTCTCTATTCGGCGAGCTACGGGCCCATCAACAAGGGGCTCGCGTTCCTCGGCCTGCCCGACAAGGCCTGGCTCTACGACAGCAACTGGGCCTTGCCGGCGATCATGGTGATGAGCATCTGGAAATACTCCGGCTACTTCATGCTGATCCTGCTGGCCGCGCTGAAGCTCGTTCCGTCCGATCTCTACGAGGCGGCGCGGCTCGACGGAGTCTCGGCCTGGGACAGGCTGATCCACATCACCTTGCCGCTGATCTCGCCGACGCTCTATTTCGTCGTCATCATCGGTCTGCTGCACTCCTACCAGATTTTCGACTACGTCTACGTCATGACGCATGGCGGCCCGGCGGACGCGACCAACGTGCTGACCTTCTACATCTACCAGAACGGCTTCCAGTATCAGGACATCGGTTACGCCTCGACGCTCGCCAATGTGCTGCTGCTCTTCGTCGGCGGGCTCATCGCCGTGATCGCGACGGTGTTCGGCCGGCGCGTGCATTATCTGGGGCGCTGACCATGACGAGCCTGCCCTCCGAGACGATCGCCGCCGCGCCGCCTCTGGCCCCTCCCGCCGGCGGGCTGCTCGCCGCGCTGCGCCGTGGCTGGCTGCATCTGGTCCTGGCCCCGCTGACGCTGCTCTGGCTCAGCCCGCTGATCTGGATTCTCGTGACCTCGCTCAAGGCGCGCACCGAGGTGTTCGATCCCGCAGCCGGCTTCTGGCCGCAGGCGCTGCAATGGAGCAACTACCCGGCCGCGCTCTCGGTCGCGCCCTTCGGCACTTATCTGGTCAACTCGATCATGGTGACGGGCGGCATCCTGATCGCCCAGCTCGTGACGATCACGCTGGCGGCCTATGCCTTCGCGCGGCTGACCTTTCCGGGCAAGAACCTGCTCTTCACGCTGTTCCTGCTGCAGATCATGTTCCCGATCTACGCGACCTTCCTCACCAATTTCGTCACGGTGCGCGAGTTCGGCATCCTCAACTCGCTGCCGGCGATGATCGTGCCCTTCGTCGCCTCCGGCTACGGCACCTTCATGCTGCGCCAGGCTTTCCGGCAGGTGCCGACGGAGTTGGCCGATGCCGCGCGGCTCGACGGATGCGGCCATTTCGGCATCCTCTGGCACGTCTATCTGCCGCTGGTGAAGCCGACGCTGATCGCCTTCGGCATCATCACCGTGGTCACGCACTGGAACGACTATATGTGGCCGCTGCTCGTCACCAACAGCGAGGGCGTGCGCACGCTCCCCATCGGCCTCGGCCTGCTCGCCAAATCCGACAGCGGCGCCGACTGGACGCGCCTGATGGCGGCGACGGTCGTCGTGGTCTCGCCGCTGCTGCTGCTCTTCGTCATCTTCCAGCGTCGCTTCGTCGACAGCTTCATGCACGCCGGACTGAAGTAAGGATCGAGATCATGGCCGAAGTCGTTCTTCAGGGCGTGAGCAAGGCCTATGCGGGCCGCCCGACCGTGCATGCGGTGGATCTCACCATCGCGGACAAGGAGTTCATGGTGCTGGTCGGGCCGTCCGGCTGCGGCAAGTCGACGACGCTGCGGATGGTCGCGGGCCTCGAGGACATCACCTCCGGGCGCCTGCTGATCGACGGTACCGACGTCACCCATGCCGCGCCCCAGAAGCGCGACATCGCGATGGTCTTCCAGTCCTATGCGCTCTACCCGCATATGACCGCCTATCGGAACATGGCCTTCGGCCTGCTGAAGACCACCGATCTCGGCAAGGTGGAGGTCGACCGGCGCATCCGCGAGGCGGCAGAGATCCTGCACATCGGCAATCTGCTCGAGCGCAAGCCCAACGAATTGTCCGGCGGCGAGCGCCAGCGCGTCGCGATCGGCCGTGCGCTCGTGCGCCAGCCCAAGGTCTTCCTTTTCGACGAGCCGCTCTCCAATCTCGACGCCAAGCTGCGGACGCGCATGCGCGGTGAGCTCAAGCGCCTGCACAAGGAGCTCGGCCTCACCGTCATCTACGTCACGCACGACCAGATCGAGGCGATGACGCTCGGCACGCGCGTCGCCATCCTCTCCGAGGGGCGCCTGCAGCAGGTGGGCGCGCCGATGGAGCTCTACATGCGCCCGGCCAACACCTTCGTCGCGACCTTCATCGGCACGCCGGAGATGAGCCTGCTGCGCTGCGCCGTGAAGCCCGAGGGTGCCGGAAGCGTCCTGCAGCACGAGCGCTTCGCCGCGACCTTGCCGGGACGCCCCGGCGCCGCCGAGGTCTTCCTCGGCGTGCGCCCCGAGGAGATCGCGCTCGCGCGCTCGGCCGGCGAGGGCCTCACCCGAGGCATCGTCGAGCGCACCGAGCTGATCGGCTCCGAGGCGCTGGCCGAAATCCTCATCGGCCAGGACCGCGTCGTGGCCCGCATGCCCGTGTCCGAGGCGCCCGAGAGCGGGACGGAGGTCTCGCTCTCGTTCGATTTCGGCAGGGCCCGCCTTTTCGACGCGGCCAACGGCCGCGCGCTCGCAGCCCTCTGAGAGCCCAGCCCATGTCCCAGACGTTGCGGCAGCAGCAGATCGTCGGTCTGCTGCGTGAGGTTCAGGCGAGTACCGTACTCGATCTCGCCGGCCATTTCCACGTCTCGGACGAGACGATCCGCCGCGATCTCAAATCGCTGGCAGAGAGCGGCATCGTCGAGAAGTTTCACGGCGGCGTCCGGCTGAACGATGTCGCCTGGGAGGCGCCTTTCGAACGCCGCCTTCAGGAACAGGCCATTGCCAAGCGCCGCATCGCGTCGGCCGCCGCCGAGCTGATCGAGGACGAAGCCACCATCCTGCTCGACAACAGTTCGAGCTCCTGCTTCCTCGCGCGGGAACTCGCGACGAAGCGCCGCCGTCTCACCGCGATCACCTTCTCCGTGGAGGTCGCCGGCATCCTGTCGTCCGCCGGCCCGCATCATCGCGTCATCCTGCCGGGCGGCGAGCTCAGGGCCGATGACCGGACCATCGTCGGCGCCTCGGCGATCGACTTCGCCAGCCAGTTCACGCCGGGCCTGTTCGTCATGTCGGTCGCGGCCGCCTCGCCCGCCAGGGGCTGCATGGACTTCGACATGTTCGAGACCGAGTTCAAGCGCGCGATGATCCCGCTCGCGGACCGGGTCATGCTGCTGCTCGACAGCTCTAAATACGCGAGGCACGGTCTGATCCATGTCTGCGGCTGGCAGTCCGTGAACGTCTTCGTGAGCGAGGCCCCGCCGCCGGAGGGCATCGCCGCCGCGCTCGACCAGGCCGAAATCGTGATCGCCCCGTGATCGTCGTCGTCGCGTTGCATGCGGTCGTTCCGAGCCGTCGCGGCGCTGTCATGTCCGGATGGTCGTGCTGAAGGGCGGTCGCGTCTCCGGGACCATGGGAGGCGGAGCCCGGCTTCGGGTGTCGGACCCTTCGCTTTCTTTTGGAGACGGCAGACTTTAGGTTGATCCCGCTGCGGTTCGGCCGGACGCGAGTCCGATGAATGGCGTCGGCGGATCGGCGGGCTTCGGCGCCCGGCAATGGGATGAGACGTATGGCCAGGCGCCCGCCATTCGAACGCATCGCGCTTCTTCTCCAGGGCGGCGGAGCGCTCGGGTCGTATCAGGCGGGTGTCTATCAGGCGCTGGCGGAGGCAAATCTCCATCCGGACTGGGTGGCGGGCATCTCGATCGGTGCGATCAATTCGGCCCTGATCGCGGGCAATGCGCCGGAGCGCCGGGTCGAGGCGCTGCGGACATTCTGGGAA
The DNA here is from genome assembly GCA_003248805.1 of Chelatococcus sp. Lineage (GTDB taxonomy): Bacteria > Pseudomonadota > Alphaproteobacteria > Rhizobiales > Beijerinckiaceae > Allobosea. The sequence goes on from QFQY01000004.1 coordinate 33,929, forward strand.
GCGGTCACGGCTCCGCCGCCGGTCTTCCCCGCGCTCGTGTCCTCCATGCTCGGGGGCATGGACTGGAGCACCGATCTCGCCCATGGCTGGCTCAACCAGACGCGGGCCTTCGCCACGCTGATGGGCGGCGCGCCGGATTTCTTCAGCCCGCGCCCGATCCCGCCCTTTCTGTCGCCGTCCGGTGGCGCGGCGGCCGAAAGCTTCTACGATGTCGGCCCGCTCCGGGCGACGCTGGAGCGCCTGGTCGATTTCGACCGCATCAATGCGGGCCCGATGCGCTTCAGCGTCGGCGCGGTGAATGTCCGGACCGGCAATTTCGCCTATTTCGACACGACGACGCATGTCATCGGCCCCGAACACGTCATGGCCAGCGGCGCCCTGCCGCCGGGCTTCCCGGCGATCGAGATCGACGGCGAGCGCTACTGGGACGGCGGGCTCGTCTCGAACACGCCCCTGCAATGGGTGCTGGAGAGCCGGCCGCGCCGGGATACGCTCGCCTTCCAGGTCGATCTCTGGAGCGCCAAGGGCGATTTCCCCGAGGATCTGGCGGCCCAGGATTCCCGGCTGAAGGATATCCGCTTCTCGAGCCGCACCCGCGCCGCGACAGACCAGTTCCGCAGGGCCCAGAGCCTGCGCCGCGCGCTGCTGCGCCTCGTCGAGAAAGTGCCGCAATCCGCGCTCACCGATGTGGAGCCGGAAGTGCTGGAGCTGCTCGCCGAGGCCGATGAGAAGGTCTACAACATCGTCCACCTGATCTACCGCGCCAGGAGCTATGAGGGCTCCTCGAAGGACTACGAGTTCTCGCGCGCGACGATGGAGGAGCACTGGGCGTCGGGCTACGAGGACGCCACGCTCACGCTCGGGCATCCCCAGGTGCTCCGGCGTCCCGAGACGCCCGACGGCGTCTCGACCTTCGATCTTGCCGAGATGGCGGCGCAGGCCGGCGAATAGGCGCGCACGACCGTTTCTCTTTCCTATCCCGTCACCGACGAGCAGCGAGGCAGCAGTCATGAAGATCGCCGATGTGCGCGCCAAGGCCTTCGCCATGCCGCTGAACAACCCCGCCTATCCGAGGCCGCCCTACAAGTTCTACAACCGCGAATTCGTCGTCATCAATTACCGGACCGACCCCGAGATCCTGCGCGCGCTGGTGCCGGAGCCGCTGGAGGTCGTCGGCGACACGGTGGCCTATGAGTTCATCCGCATGCCTGACTCCACCGGCTTCGGCGACTATACCGAGACCGGGCAGGTCATTCCCGTCCGCTTCACCACGCCCTCGGGCGAGGTGCAGGAAGGCGGTTACGTCCATGCCATGTATCTCGACGACAATTCGCCCATCGCCGGCGGCCGCGAGATCTGGGGCTTTCCGAAGAAGCTCGCGACACCGAAGCTGATGCACGAGCAGGAGACGCTGGTCGGCACGCTGCATTACGGCTCGGTGCTCTGCGTCACCGCCACAATGGGCTACAAGCATCGCGAGCTCGATCTGGCGCCGCTGGCCAAGGCGATGGCCAGGCCCGCCTTCATGGTCAAGATCATCCCCCATGTCGACGGCTCGCCGCGCATCTGTGAACTGGTGCGCTACTACATGGAGGACGTGACGCTGAAAGGGGCCTGGACCGGCCCGGCGGCGCTGCAACTCTTCGAGCATGCGATGTGCGACGTGGCGCGGCTTCCCGTGCGCGAGGTCGTCTCGGCGAGCCACTATATCGCGGACCTGACGCTCGGCCTCGGCGAGGTCGTGTTCGATTACCTCAAGACCGGCACCCAAGACTGAAAGGCAGCCCGACCATGGCCCGTTTCGATGGAAGAGTAGGAATCATAACCGGCGCCGCGAGCGGCATCGGCAAGGAGATCGCGATCCGTTTCGCCGCCGAGGGCGGCATTCCCGTCATCGCCGATCTCAACCTCGATGCCGCGAACGCGGCCGCCGCGGAGATCAAGGGCACGGGCGGCGATGCCTTCGCCGTCGCGATGAACGTGACCGACGAGGATCAGGTCGAGAAGGCCACGGCCGACGTCGTCGCCAAATACGGCAAGATCGACGTGCTGGTCAGCAATGCCGGCATCCAGATCGTCAAGCCGCTGGTCGACTTCCCCTATGCCGACTGGAAGAAGCTGCTCTCGATCCATCTCGACGGCGCCTTCCTGACGACACGGGCCTGTCTCAAGCACATGTACGCCGCCAAATACGGCCGCGTCGTCTATATGGGCTCGGTGCATTCCAAGGAGGCGTCCAAGCTCAAGGCGCCCTACGTCACCGCCAAGCACGGGCTGATCGGCCTGGCCAAGGTCCTCGCCAAGGAAGGCGCGGAATACAACGTGACCGCCAATGTGGTGTGCCCCGGCTTCGTGCGCACGCCGCTCGTCGAGAAGCAGATCCCCGAGCAGGCGGCGCAGTTCGGCATCACCGAGGACGAGGTGGTCAAGAACATCATGCTCAAGGACACGGTCGACGGCGTGTTCACCACCGTCGACGACGTCGCCGACGCCGTGCTCTATTTCGCGGCGGCCAAGAACAATGTCCTGACGGGCCAGTCGCTCGTCGTCAGCCATGGCTGGTTCATGCAGTAGGAACCGGCTCCGGCCGCACCGGCCGCAAGCGCCCGAGCGCTTGCGGATAAGAGGCGTCGACGCCGCCGCTCAGGCGGCGCTCGGCGGCTCGAAGGCGTTGATCGGCGGCAGGTTGCCGTCGAAACGCTCGACCTGCACGGTGGTGAGCTGCCCTGTGCAGCCCTGCGCCAGCCCCGAGGTCCCGACATCCCGCGTCAGGACGTTCGGGTTGCCATGCACGCAGAGCGGCTTGTCCTCGCTCGAATCGACCGGGTCGTACCAGGCTCCGGTCGGCAGCTGGATCACGCCCTGCCGGATGCCGTCGCCGACATGTACGCCGGCGAGGCAGGCCCCGCGTGCGTTGAAGATGCGGACGATGTCGCCATCGGCGATCCCGCGTGCCGCGGCGTCGGCCGGGTGCATGAGCGCGACCTCGCGGCCGCGATGCTTGGCGCCGCCGCTGTGCCCGCCGAAATCGAGCTGGCTGTGCAGCCTCGTGCGCGGCTGGTTGGCCACGAGCATGAGCGGCGAGGTCTCGTCCGGCACGTTCGTCGCGCCCAGCCATGTCGGGTGTCCTGGGCAATCCGCTTCGCCGAAGCGCGCGATCGTCTCTGAATGGATTTCCAGCTTGCCGCTCGGCGTGCGCAGCGGGTGCCCCTCCGGATCGCCGCGGAAGGCGCGCAGCTTGCCGCCGTCGTCGGGCTGCTGCGGCAGCTCGTAGCCGGTGCTCGACCAGAACTCGGCGAAGCCGGGAGCGGGCAGCCCCATCGCCGCCAGCCCGGCCCGTGTCGGCTCATAGAGATGCTCGAGCCACTGGCGCGCGCTCCGGCCCTCGGTGAAGGCGTCGTAGGCGCCGAGCCGCTCGGCCAGGTCGGCGAAGATGGCGTAGTCGTCGCGCGCCTCGCCATAGGGTTCGACCACCTGATGCATCGGCACCAGCAGCGGGTCGTTCGCGTTGCCGCCGATATCCTCGCGCTCCAGCGTCATCGTGCAGGGCAGGACGATGTCGGCATGGCGCGCGGTCGCCGTCCAGGCGAGCTCGTGGACGACGAGCGTATCGAGCCGGGCGAAGGCCTTGCGCAGGCGGTTCAGGTCCTGGTGGTGGTGGAACGGATTGCCGCCGGCCCAGTAGACCAGCTTGATCGCGGGATAGGTCCGGGTCTGGCCGTTGTAGCGATAGCTCGCGCCGGGGTTGAGCAGCATGTCGGAGATGCGCGCGACCGGGATGAAGTCGCCGACCGGGTTGCGCCCCTGCGGGAAGGTCGGCATCGGCACGGCGTTGTAGCGCCGGCCGTAATAGGCGATGGCGCCGAGCCCGTAGCCATAGCCCCCGCCGGGCAGTCCGATCTGGCCGAGCGCCGCCGCCAGCACCATGCCCATCCACACCGGCTGCTCGCCATGCTCGGCCCGCTGCAGCGCATGCGCCACGACGACGAGGGCGCGCCGGCCGTGCAGCCGCCGCGCCAGAGCCTCGATCTCCGGCGCCGGGACACCCGAGAGCTCGGCCGCCCAAGCGGTGTCCTTCGGCTGCCCGTCGCTTTCGCCCAGCAGGTAGCGCTCGAAGATTGGCCAGCCGACCGTGTAGCGCTCCAGAAAGGCGCGGTCGTGCAGGCCGTTCGTCACCAGCGTGTGGACGATCGCCATCATGAGCGCGGTGTCGCTGCCGGGGATGCTGGCGATCCACTCCGCCCCCGCCTCCTCCGGCAGGTCTCCCCTGAGGGGGCCGACCAGCACGAAGTCGCAGCCCCGCGCCCGCGCACGGTCCATCGCGCCGCGCTCGACATGTCGGCTGGTGCCGCCGCCCGCGACCATGCTGTTCTTCAGCGCCATGCCGCCGAAGGCGAGCACGATCTCGCTGTGCTCGGCGATCTGCTCCCACGAGACGTTGCGCTTCACCAGATCCTCGTAGTCGCCGATGATGTGCGGCACGAGGACGGAGGAGGCGCCCGAGGAATAGCTGTTGACCGACCTCACATAGCCGCCGGTCGCGGTGTTGAGGAAGCGGTGGATCTGGCTTTGGGCGTGGTGGAAGCGTCCGGCGCTGGCCCAGCCATAGGAGCCGCCGAAGATCGCGCCGGGGCCGTGGTCGTCGCGCACGCGCCGCAATTCGCCCGCGAGCCGGTCGAGCACGGCGCTCCACGACAGCGGAACGTAGTCGTCCCGGCCGCGGCGGTCGTCGGGACCCGGCCCGTTCTCGAGCCAGCCCCGGCGCACCATCGGCCGTGCGATCCGGGCGCGGTGGCGCAGCGCCGCCGGAAAATTCTGGATGATCTCGTTGGGATCGGGGTCGCCCGGATGCGGCCTGACCTGGAGCTCGCCGTCCTTCATCCGCGCCGAGAACACGCCCCAATGCGAGGTGTGGGGGAGGAAGCCGCCTTCGAGGGTCGTCTCCGTCTCGTCCGTCACGGGCATCCGCTCGTCTCCAATGGGTGCCCGGCAGGCTCTCCTGCCGGGACCCTATCGGTCGCGGAGCGCGGGGTCGAGCATCGCGTCGGAGGCCGCCCCTCAGAGCCGGACAGGCGCCGGCCGGCCGTGCGCGCCGCGTGCCGCGAGGCTCAGGGCCTCGACCAGGCTGTCGATGTCGCGTTCGCCGTCATAGCGCAGCCCGTTGATGAACAGCGACGGCGTGCCGTTGACGCCGCTGCGGACCCCGCCGAGGAAATCGGCCCGGATCTTCGCGTCGAAGCGCCCGTCGAGCCCCTGTGCCAGGGCGGCCTCGTCGAGACCGAGGCGGCGGCCATAGGCGAGCAGGTGCCGGTCGTCCAGCGCGTCCTGGTTCTCGTAGAGCAGGTCGTGCGCCTGCCAGAACAGGCCGAGCGCGCCGGCCGTCTCCGCGAATTCCGCCGCCCGGACCGCATGGGGATGCAGCTCCGAGATCGGGAAGTTGCGGAAGACGAAGCGCAGCCGCTCGCCCATGACCTCCTGCACCGCCTTCAGGACGGGATAGGCCTCGCCGCAATAGGGGCATTCGTAGTCGCCGTATTCGACCAGCGTCACGGGCGCGCTTGCGGGGCCCTGCATGTGGTCCCGCGCGTCGACGGGAATGGTCAGGCGGGTCATGACAGGGCTCCTTCGGCGGAGGCCGTGGCGGCCAGCTTGTCGAGCGCGGCGAGGATGCCGTCGGCGCCGGGGTTGATGCCGAGCGGCGAAACGTAGCTCCAGCGGATCACGCCCTCGCCGTCGATGACGAAGAGGGCGCGTTCGCAGATGCCCTCCTTCTCCCGGTAGACGCCGTAGCTGCGCGCCACCGCGCCTTTCGGTTCGAAATCGGCGAGCAGCGGGAAATGCAGCTTGCGCTGCTCGGCGAAGGCGGCGTGGCACCAGACGCCATCGACGGAAATGCCGACGAGCTGTGCCCCTGTCCGGTGGAACTCGGGCAGGATCGCGTTGTAGAGCGCCATCTGGTCGCCGCAGACCGGGCTCCAGTCGGCGGGATAGAAGGCGAGGATCAGCGGCTTGCCCCGCAGATCCTCCAGCGTGACGGTCTGGTCGGGTGTCGCCGGCAGGCTGAAGGCCGGGGCGGCGGTCCCCGGAGGCAACGCCTTGGCGGAATGCTGTTCGGACATGGAGTGTCCTCCTTGGAAGCGGTCTGGACCGGCCGGGGCGGCGCTCAGCGCGGAGCGCGGGTGGATTCGTAGAGGAACCAGGCGCGCCGCTCGGCCTCGTCGATCCAGACCTCGATCAGGCTGGTCGAGGCGACGTCGTTGTAGGTCTCGCAGACGCCGTGGGCCGCGCGCAGGAAGCCGGTGAGCCGGCGGTTGTCCTCGGCGAGTTCGGCCAGCATGTCCTGCGGCGTCACATACTCCGCGTCGTTGTCCGCCAGCCGCTGGATGCGGGCGATGTGGCCGATCGACCGCAGCGTCGTGCCGCCGACCTTGCGGGCGCGTTCGGCGAGAGCGTCGGTGGTCGCGAAGATCTGGTCGCCCTGCTCGTCGAGCATCAGATGGTAGTCGCGGAAATGCGGACCCGACAGGTGCCAGTGGAAGTTCTTGGTCTTGAGGTACAGCGCGAACATGTCCGCGAGCACGCCGGTCAGCGCCGCGGCGATATCCGTGCTGGCCTGCGTGCCGAGATCGGTCGGCGTGCGCAGGGCCGCGCCGCGGGTCGTGTGGAGCAGAAGGTCGTTCATGGCAGCCTCTCCTGGATGTGGGGAGCCGCCCGCCGAAGACCGGGCCTTGGCCCGACCGACCGGAAGTCGGCTCGCCGCGATGGGGCCTCGACCCCGACGCCGGTGACCCTAGGCGGGGTTCCGGGCCGGCTGAATCGTCTCAAGGAGTGCCTGTCTCATACCTGTGTCTGGTCTGCCCCGGCTGGCCGCGCGCGCAGGCGCGATCTCACGGCTCGACTGGCTGGCCGCCCGATCGCTCGTGCGGAAACACTGCGGAATGCGGCCCGCGCCGTCCGCCTGACCTTTCCGGCGACCGCCGTTACCTAAACTCCCGTATGATTTTCACGCGCCGCGTTTCCGTCACATTGGCTGTCGTGGATCGTTGATCCGTCATCGCCAGAGGGGGCGCAGATGAACGCGAATATGTCGGCGGCCGGATCGGTCGATGAGGTGGCGGCGCTGGCGGAGGCTTCCCGCCAGGGAATGGCGCGGCTGATGGCGGTCGCGGGTCATGACCTCAAGCAGCCTCTCCAGGTGGCGATGCTCTCGCTGGTGCGCGCGGTCGGCGAAGGCCTTCCCGTCGAGGCGGCGCGGCGCCTGCGCATCGCGCTCGACGCCATGAAGCGGCTCGGCGCCGAGCTCGACGACATCGCCAGGCTCTCCCAGCGTGAAGACGCCCTTCGTCCGCAGCCCCGCGCGGTCCTGCTCGACGATGTGCTCGCCCAGGTGGAGCGCGACTGGCGCGTCTACGCCGAGGCCTGCGGCACCAGGCTCGAAATCCGCTGGCCGACCGTCTTCGTCGAGACCGATCCGGTCATGCTGCGCACCATTCTGCGCAATCTCGTCGGCAACGCGATCAAGTACAGCGGGCCGCGAGGCCATGTTCACATCGGCTGGCGGCTGAGGGGCGACACGATCAGCGTCGATGTCCATGACGATGGCGGCGGCATCCCCGCGGCGAATCTCGCGCGGATCTTCGACGCCTTCGAACGCGGCGATCAGCAGGGGCGGAGCGAAGGGCTGGGCCTCGGCCTGACGATCGTGCGCCAGACGGCCGAGCTGCTGCGCCACCCTGTCTCCGTCCGGTCCGTCGAGAACGAGGGGTCGACATTCTCAGTCGAGCTCCCCCTGCTCAGCAGACCCTATCCGCGTGTCGTCGACATCGAGACGGCAGCGGACATCGAGACGGCAGGGGAGGAGCCGGCTCCGGCCTCGGCGTCGCACGGCCCGCAATGACGGTGTGGCGATTTCCGTCAAGGAATGATGACAATGTTCAATCGCGGGCGATGGCGATGACCTATGTTGCGGCGCGGCGATGGGCCGCGGGTCGAGGTTGTCGCCTGTCATGTCGTCGCGTCTGTTCGCAAAGCGGCGACCCCCGTCCCGGCCGATCCTTGCGTCGTCCGGGGTCGCCGGGCCGCGAGCGGTCCCACCGATGAGCCGCAACGCATTTCGCCTTGCGGCGGCGCTTCTGGCGCTCGGCATCTTCCTGTTCGACATGCTGTCGCCCGTCGAAGGTGCGGTCGCGGTGCTGTATGTCCTCGTCGTGCTGCTCGCGGCGCGGACCTCGCGGCGCATCGACATCATCGTGGCCGCGGCGGCGGGCATGCTGCTCACCGTCTTCGCCTATGCCGACACGCATGGCCTTCAGCATGCGGGTTCGCCCACGCTGCGGGCGCTCGTCAGCCTGTCGGCGGTCGTCATCGCGGCTCTGCTCGCGCTTCAGAACCAGAAGGCGACGGCGACGCTCGCGGCGCAGGCCCGCCTCCTGAACCTGTCCCACGACATGATCTTCGTGCGCGACGTCTTCGGCCACATCACGTTCTGGAACCGTGCCGCGGAGGAGGTCTATGGCTGGACCTCCGCGGAAGCCGTCGGCCGCGTCGCCGACGAGCTTCTCGACACGAAATACCCGGCCGAGCGGACCACGATCGAGGAGACCCTCGTCGGGACCGGACGCTGGGACGGAATCCTCGAGCAGAGGACCAAGTCCGGGGCCCGCCTCGTTCTGGAAAGCCGCTGGGCGGTCCAGCGCAATTCGGCGGGGGAGATGGTGGGCGTCCTCGAGACGCATACCGACATCACCGCGCGCCAGGCGGCCCATGCGGCCCTCGTCCAGAGCGAGCGGCGCTATCGCCGCATGTTCGACGGCAGTCGCATCGGCGTCATCCAGGAGGATTGGAGACGTGTTCGGGCCGAGCTCGTGGCGCTGAACCTGACCGACGCCGCCGCGCTGGAGGCTCATGGTGCTGCCCATCCCGAATTCGTAGAGCGAGCCCGCAGGCTCGTTCGAATCGTCGACGTCAATCCGGCGTTCCTGACGATGACCGCCGCCGGCAGCTCGGCGCATCTTCTCGAAACCGTCGACGACGTGCTGAGCGACGCGGACCGGACCTTCGCGGGCGCCTTGGCGGCTTTCGCGCGGGGCGACGCCTTTCACGAGGGCGAGACGGAGATCGTCAGGCTGGATGGCCGCCGGGTCCCGGTGCTCTTCGCGATCACCTTTCCGGGTCCGGATGAAGGCGACGACAACGTCCTCGTCTTCGTCGTGGACGTCTCGGAGCGCAAGCAGGCACAGGATGCGCTGCATTCCGCCCAGGCCGAGCTCGCGCATGCGGCACGCGTCGCGACGCTCGGCGAGCTCACGGCCTCGATCGCCCATGAGGTCAACCAGCCGCTGATGGCGGTGGTCACCAACGGCGAGGCCGGCATGCGCTGGCTCCGGCGCGATCCGCCGGACCTGCACGAGGTCGAGACCGCGATCGGCCGGGTCATCTCCGAGGGCCGCAGGGCGAGCGAGATCGTCAAGCGGATCAGGGCTTTCCTGAAGAAGGCGCCGGTGGATCGCGGTACCCTCGCCGTTCCCGCGCTCATCGAGGAGGCGACCCTGCTCGTGCAGCGTGAACTCGTCCGCGCCAAGGTGGAGCTGCGCACGGAGATCGAGCCCGACCTGCCCGAAATCCGGGGCGACAGGATCCAGCTCCAGCAGGTGCTGGTCAACCTCATGGTCAATGCGGGCCAGGCGATGATGGAGCAGTCGGGTCCGCGTCGGCTCAGCGTGTGCGCCATGCGCGCGTCCGGCGAGAGCATCGCCATCACGGTCCGCGACACCGGGCCCGGGATCGCCGAGGAGCACATCGAGCGTCTCTTCGATCCCTTCTTCACAACCAAGCCGAACGGCATGGGCATGGGGCTTGCGATCTGCCGGACGACGGCTGAAGCTCATAGCGGCCGTCTCTCGGTCGAGAGCGTGCCGAACGAGGGCGTGACGTTCCGGCTCACGCTTCCGGTGTCCGCCGAGGGGTCATCGTCATGATCAGGCATGGATCCAGCAAAGCCGCGTCGGCACCGGCCGCCGACCAGCCCTTCGTCGCGGTGGTCGACGACGATCCCGCGGTCCGGGACGCGCTCGACAGCCTGTTTCGCTCCGTCGGCCTGGCGACGCGGGTGTTCGGCTCGCCCGCGGAACTTCTCCAGGGCAAGCTCCCGGACGCGCCCGGCTGCCTCGTCCTCGACGTCAGGCTTCCCGGCATCAGCGGCCTGGATTTCCAGGACCAGCTGTCGCGGCACGGTCTCGCGCTGCCGATCGTCTTCATGACCGGCCATGGCGATATCCCGATGACCGTGCGGGCGATGAAGGCCGGCGCCATCGATTTCCTGTCGAAGCCGTTTCGCGATCAGGACATGCTCGATGCGGTCACCTCGGCGATCGAGCGCGACAGGACGAGCAGGAGCGAGAGCGCCGCGAAGGATGATCTGCGCGCCGAATACGAGACCCTGTCGCCACGCGAGCGCGAGGTCATGGGCCATGTCGTTTCGGGGCTGATGAACAAGCAGGTCGCCGGCATCATCGGACTCAGCGAGATCACCGTGAAGATCCACCGGGGCAATGTGATGCGGAAGATGGGCGTCCGTTCGCTGGCCGATCTCGTGCGCAAGGCCGAGGCGCTCGGCATTTCCCGATCCTGAAGGACGCCTGCCGCAAACCTCCGTATGATGGTCGCGGCGGAGAGATTCCTTCATAACAGGGTCAAGCCGCGCATCGGACGCTCCTCTCGTGCGACACGGCACGAAGGGATGAGGGATTATGCAGCAGACACCGATCATCGCCATCGTCGACGACGATGATGGCGTTCGCACCTCTCTGACCAGCCTGGTTCGCTCGCTGGGCTACGACGTCCGCAGCTACGCTTCCGCGACAGATTTCCTGGACGACCGGGAGACGAGCGAGCCGGACTGCCTGATCACCGATATCCAGATGCCGCGCATGACGGGCGACGAGCTCCAGGCCGAGCTGCTCGCGGCGGGCCGATCGTTCCCGATGATCTTCATGACCGCGTTCCCGACCGACCCCATCCGTCAACGGGTGATGGCTGCCGGCGCCTGCGCCTTCCTCGACAAGCCGGCCGATGGCGACGCGATCGCTCATCACCTGGCCACGGCTCTCGCCGAGCACGGCCGGCCGTCGCGCTGAACCGCGCCGCCCCGGCAGGCCGCCCGTCGTTCCAGGCTGCCTCGGCCACCGCCACCGTCTCCTGAAAGGCTGTTGTGGCTCCTTCAGCCCTCGTCCCGAGGGGCCGAATTCCCGAACAGGCTCTGAAGCTTTCATGCCCGCCGGCGCGAGCCGGCGGGCGTTTTCCTGCGTCGCGCGGCGCCGTTCCGGACCAGCACACCTTGGTATGAGGCGATGAACCGAGCGTAGGATTCTCGGTCTTCCCCCGGCCTCCTAGGTTCGTTCTGCCAATCAGTGACGGCCCGGAGACAACGGCATGAACACCGACAACGACGAGCGCGCGGCGGCATTCGGCCCCCGCCACGAGCAGGGGCCGAGCGGCGGCGCATTCACCAGGCGCAACGTCGTCGTCGGCACCGCAGGCCTTGCGGCAGCCTCTCTTCTGCCGGCTGCGGCTTTCGCCCAACCCCACCAATCGGTTCAGCATTCGAAAGGAGACCATCCCATGAGCAGCGGTTTCGTGAAGACCAAGGACGGCGTCGAGATCTTCTTCAAGGACTGGGGTCCGAAGACCGCCCAGCCCATCGTGTTCCACCATGGCTGGCCGCTGTCCTCCGACGACTGGGACGCGCAGATGCTGTTCTTCCTCGCGAACGGCTATCGCGTCGTCGCCCATGACCGCCGTGGCCATGGCCGCTCCACGCAGGTCGATTTCGGCAACGACATCGAGCACTATGCCGCGGACGCCTCGGCGGTCGCGGAGCATCTCAACCTGCGCAACGCCGTGCATATCGGCCACTCGACCGGCGGCGGCGAGGTGGCCCGCTATGTCGCGAAGTTCGGCCAGCCGCAGGGCCGCGTCGCCAAGGCGGTGCTCGTCAGCGCCATTCCTCCGCTGATGGTCAAGACCGAGAAGAATCCGGGCGGCACGCCGATCGAGGTCTTCGACGGCTTCCGCAAGGCTCTCGCCGGCAACCGGGCGCAGTTCTATCTCGACGTGGCGTCGGGGCCCTTCTACGGCTTCAACCGGCCGGACGCGAAGGTCTCCCAGGGCATCGTCAACAACTGGTGGCGCCAGGGCATGATCGGCGGCGCGCTGGCGCAGTATGAAGGCATCAAGGCCTTCTCCGAGACCGACCAGACCGACGACCTCAAGGCGATCACCGTGCCGACGCTGGTCCTGCAGGGCGACGACGACCAGGTCGTTCCCTACAAGGATGCGGCGCTGCTGCAGGCCAAGCTGATCAAGAACAGCACGCTGAAGATCTATCCGGGCTTCCCTCACGGCATGCTCACCACCCATGCCGACGTGATCAACCCGGACCTGCTCGCCTTCGTGAAGGGCTGAGCGGACACAGGCACCAATCGAGGCAAGGAGGCGGGGGAAACCCCGTCTCCTTTTTTGCATATGTGCCACTTCCATATGCCCCCGCCGGTCCGGCGAGCGACCGGCGTTGCGCGTGCAGCCGGATCCTCTGGTATCGTCCGCCGGCACCGCCCCGACGCGCCGGGGGATTGCCCTTGCAGGCCAGCTTCGAGCCGAGCGAACTGGACGGATGAGGGCTCGGAGGCTTCTCGTCGTCGGCGCGATCCGGAATGGCGGGCACCGCGAGGCCGGTGCGGAGGCGGAATGCGCGGCCGCCTCCAGGCGCGCGCCGCCTGAGCTTGCGCGCATCGCGCCGCGCGCTCAGGGCCTTATCTTGCCCGGTCTCCGGCGGTGCGGATGAGGGCGTCGGATCGCCCCGCTGCCCTCAGAGGGCGGAGGCGCCGAGGCGGCGGCCATAGGCCGCGATCTCGCGCCCGACGGGCAGCCGCTCGCGCTCGTAACGGGCGAGCGCCGTGGCGAGGTCGCTCTCCGCCGCGAGGTGCCGCTGCAGGGCCATGACGTCGCCGGCGGCCTTCGAGACGCCCATCGCGGTATGCGGCCGAACCACGAAGGCCGCATCGCCGATCAGAGCCATCCCCGGCCCGGCCATGCGCGGGGCCTCGTAGTCGAAGATGCCCTGGATCGACGGGCTCTCCTCCGCGCCGACGGCGAGCGCGAACTGCGGCGGCAGGATGTCGGCCGCCTCGCGCCTCAGCGCGTCGCGCCGAACCTCGGAGAGGCCGCCACGCGGCAGGGAGACGTCGTGCGTCCGGCCGTCGCGGTCGGTGAAGAGCTCGGCGAGGGCGGAGGCCGCCACCCGCCGATACCAGACCCAGTTGTAGCGCCGCTCGCCCTTCGTCGTCTCGCCTCCCGGGCCGGGCACGAGATAGCCGAGCGCATGCGCGCCCGGCGCCACATAGAAGGCGAAACGGTCCAGCAGGAGCGAGGCGTCCTCGGGAAGCGCCGTCTCGGGAATCAGGCCGCGCCAGGCGACATAGCCCGCGAAGCTGTTGGCGTGGGCCTCGGGCGCGACCGCCCTGCGCACCACCGAGCCGATGCCGTCGGCGCCGATCACGAGATCGGCCTCCTCCGTCGAGCCGTCCTCGAACAGGAGGCTGGCGCCGTCTCCCGCTGGACCGGCGCTGGCGACGGGGCGGCCGAGCTCATAGCGTCCGCCGGCGAGATGCGAGGCTACGGTCTCGTAGAGGACATCCCAGGACACCTGAGTCTGCGGGGTCGCGAGGGTCTGGGTCACCCGTCCGTCGCGGTCGAGATAGATGCGCTCCCAGGCCACCACGTCGACGCGGGCGACGTGCTCGTGGCCGATCAGCCGGAGCATGCGAAAGACCTCCTGCTGGGCCACGAGCCCGGCGCCGCGGCCCGCGAGCCCATGGCGCGAACGCTCGTGGATCCGCACGTCGTGCCCGTCCCGCTGGAGCAGGATCGCGGCGAAGAGGCCCGCCAGCGATCCGCCGACGATCCTGATCCGAAGCGGCCTCATGAGGTGTCTCCCATCCCCGGCATGGCGCGGCGGGTGCCTGTCCGGCTCCGTCTCCGCACGGCTACGGAAACGGCATGCCGCCGCGGCGCACAATCATACGCAGGTGTCAGCGGGCTAGCCGCGAGCGCTAAAGCCTCTTGCCGGGGGAGGGCCTATTCTGCGGCCAGATCGGCGTCCTGGCAGGTCCGGACGGTCGTCTCGGCGCACGCGATGCGTCGAACCCTTGGAGAAGAGGACAATGACGCAACAGAGCGGGAACGGCCCGATGCCGTTCGTTCTGAGCCGGATGGCGATCTACGCCATGGCCAGCGCGGCCGGCATCGCCGTCGCGAACATCTATTACAACCAGCCGATGCTGGGGTTGATCGAGGACGATCTGCCCGGGCCCCTGACCGGCCTGATCCCGACCGCGACGCAGCTCGGCTACGCCGCCGGCCTCTTCCTGCTCGTGCCGCTCGGCGACATCGTCGAGCGGCGCCGGCTGATCGTCGCGCAGTTCGGTCTGCTGGCCGTTGCGCTCGTGCTCGCGGCGCTGGCGCCGAGCGCGCTTCTGGTCGTGCTGGCCTCGCTGGTGGTCGGCCTCGCGGCGACGGTCGCGCAGCAGATCGTTCCGCTCTCGTCCCACCTCTCGGCGCCGGAGCGGCGGGGCGCGACGGTCGGCACGGTGCTCGCCGGCATCCTGACCGGCATCCTGCTGAGCCGGACGCTGGCCGGATTCGTGGCGACCCATGCGGGCTGGCGCGAGATGTTCTGGCTCGGCGTGCCGATGGCGCTGGCGGCGGGCGGCCTGATGATGGCGATCTTGCCGCACACGCCGCCCGACACCCGGCTGGGCTATGGCCGGCTCATGCACTCGCTCGTCCATCTCTGGCGCGAGTTTCCGGCGCTGCGCCTCGCCGCCGCGACGCAGGCCCTGATTTTCGCCGCCTTCACGGTCTTCTGGACGGTGCTGGCCTTCCGGCTGCAGGCGCCGCCCTTCGGGCTGGGCGCGGATGTGGCGGGTCTGTTCGGCATCGTCGGCGCGGTCGGGATCTTCGCGGCGCCCCTTGCCGGGCGCTTCGCCGATGCGCGGGGCGCCGGCCCCGTGGTCGCGATGGGGGCGGCGATCACGCTGCTCTCCTGGGTCGTTTTCGGCCTCTGGACCTCGCTGGCGGGCCTCGTCGTGGGCGTGATCCTGCTCGATTTCGCCATGCAGTCGGCGCTCGTCTCCAATCAGCACATCGTCTTCGCGCTGCGCCCCCAGGCGCGTGCCCGGCTCAACACCATCCTGATGGGCGCGATGTTCCTCGGCGGCGCCTTCGGCTCCGCCGCCGGCACGGCGGCCTGGCAGTTCGGCGGCTGGGCCGGCGTGGTCGCCCTCGGGTTGGCCCTGGGCCTCGTCGCGACGGCGCTCCAGTTCGTCGGCCTCGTCCGCGGCGCCGGGCAGGTCCGCACGCACTAGGCATCGAACGGGACGATGGAGCCCGCTCTCCGGGGCGCTCCCATGCGACGACGAGGACTCGGATCGCCAAACATCCGCAGGGGCGCGTGGCGATCCGACCGGCTGTCCCACCGGCGAGATTGACCGCGGTCAATCCTGCGCAGTGGCCGAGGCGTACAAGGGCGGGGAGGGCCGGACCGTCATGCGGGCCGGCCCCGCTTTCGGTGCGCATGCGCTCCGGCACAGGCTCGCCGCAGATGGGAGACGCAGGCGATGCGACATTCTCTCCTCTTCAAACTGGCCCTGGCCGTCGGCTTTCTCGCGGTGGTCGCGGCGGGGACGCCGGCCGAGGCGCAGCGCTACGGGGGCGGCCACGGCTTCCGCGGCTATGGTGGCGGCTTCCGTGGCGGCGGCTTCGCCGGGCGCGGCTTCTATGGCCGTCCCGTCGCGGGTCCCGGCCGGTGGTATGGTGGCGCCTGGCGCGGCGCTGGCTGGCGTGGTGCCGGGTGGTATGGCGGCGGCTGGCGTGGAACGGCCTGGCGCGGCGCGGCCTGGCGGGCCCCCGGGCGTTACTGGGGCGGCTACGGTTATCGCCGCTACGGCTACTGGCCTTACGCGGGGGCGCCGTTCATCGGCGGGCTCGTGCTCGGTGGCCTCGCGGCGACGTATCCCCGCGGCTACGGCTATGACGGCTACCCTTATGCGTACCCCTATGTCGTCGAGCGCTACTCGGCGCCGGTCTATCGCGAGGTCTACACGCTCGGCCCGATCGGCGCCTACTGCCGGACGCCGGTCCGGACGTGCCGGCTGATCGATCCGGCGGAGGTCGGCGGCGGTTGCTCCTGTCGCGTGCAGGGAGGCCGGGTGCGCGGTGCGGTCGTTCCCTGAAGGCCGACGTATCGCCCGCGAGCCGAGCGGTCCGTAGCGGGAGATCGGAGACCTGCGCCCGATCGGGTAGACTTTATTGTCGTCGTGAATCTTGAGAAAGGTCAATGCGGGGGTGCTTGTGATTGCGATCTTCTCCGGGAAGAGAAACTGGAGAGAGAAATGGGCGTTGTCGGCATGGCTGTGCGTTCCAATATTTCTCCTGTTCGGGAGCTGATCAGGAATTTCCTGCCGGATGTCTTGGACGACTATGGGGTAAGCTCTTCGCGCTTTCTCGCTTCGCTTGGCCGAGGCGCGGGCAGTCCCCTCGCATGCGGTGCTGAGTGTGGGTATCCCCGCATGGCGGATCTGCTGCGGAGAGCGGCCGAGTTCGCCGATTGCGAGCATCTGGGCCTCCTGCTGGGGCAGGCCGGCCATCACTCCCTGGTGGAGGGCCTCGGCCCCGGCGTCGCGCGGGCTCCGACGGTAGGGGCGGCCCTGATGGCGATACGCTCCCAGTTCAGCTCGCAGGAGCGGGGGGCGATCGTCGAGTTCACCACGGGCGACATGGCTTGCCTGAGCTACATCGTCGTCGATCCCGCCGTGGACAGCGCTGCGGTCGTCTCGGACGTGGCGGGCGCCGCCGCGCTGCGCGTTCTGTCGGAGCTGTGCGGGTCCCGCTGGTCTCCGGAACTGGTGGAGCTGCCGCGGCGCCCACCCCGCGATCTCCGCCCCTATCGCCGGCTCTTCAAATGTCCGATCGCCTTCAATGCGACGATGGTCGCGATCCACTTCAGGGCGGCGTGGCTCGACGCGCCGCTCGCGGCCGGCGGGAACGTCGGCTGTGCCAAGGCGCCGCCGCCCCTGCAGGCCTCGGGCGCGCCCGACATGGTCGAATGCGTCACCCAGCAGCTGGCGCGCAGCATCGCGTCGGGCGCGGCGGTCTCCGCGGGCAAGGTCGCCCGGCTCTTCGGCATGTGCGGGCGAACGCTTCAGCGCGAATTGACGAAGGCGCGGACGAGCTACCGCTCCCTGTCCGACGATGTCCGCTTCGGCATGGCCAGGCGCCTGCTGCAGGATACGGACATGCCGGTGACGGAGATCGCGCTGGCTTTGGGCTATGCCGATGCCTCGGTTCTGACGCGCGCCTTCACGCGCTGGGCCGGCACCTGCCCGTCCGAATGGCGCGCCAGCAACCGGCTCCTTCGCAGGCCGACGGCAGCAGCGCCGTGCGCGCGCATTCTCCCGTGTGCCGGCGATCGGCTTCAGGCGTTGGTGCCGTCGAGAGCCTGAGGCGGCCGGGCTCCCGCAGGGCGGCAGGATCACGCGGCGTCGTCATGCTCCACGGGCGTGGCAGGCACGGCCCGCCTCGCTGCCATGTCGCGATCCTTGATGACCCTCAAGGAACGCGACAACGTCTCGGGCGTGATCGCGAGATAGTCGGCTACGTCCTTGTGGCTCATCAACATTTTGTGCGGCGAGCAGGCACGCTCGTCGACGCCGCGCTTGCGCATCAGGTCGAAGAACCAGGCGACGCGCGCGGTCGCCGGCAGGTGCGCGACGCGTTCCATGTGGTGGGCGAGATCGCTATAGGCCTGGGTCGACTGGTCCATCAGCTCGAGCGCCGCAGCCGCGTTGGCGGCGCATAATTCCAGGACGGAGCTCAGGGACAGGCGGATCAGGTCGACGTTCGTGACGGCTTCGGCGGCCGTGTCGCGCCGGTCCAGGCAGATGCCGAAGATGTCGCCAGGGAAAGCGAAACGCACGATCTGCCGGGAACCGCTGGCTCCATTGACCTGAAGGCGGACGCAACCTTTCCGGACACGATAGATCGCCTCGGAAAGCTCTCCCTCATCGTAGATCGTCTGGCCCTTGTGGAAGCGGACGGGCCAATGCAGGGCCTGGTCCAGCGTTGATTGGCATTCCCCCGACATGGCGGCTCCTCGACGTGGCTGGCAAGTACGGAAGCGCGATCTAGGCGGGCAACCTACACGTTGGGCGTGCCGAAAGATATTGACCCCGATCAAATCGAGGAGTGGGCGATCGCTGCGTCCGCCGGCGCTAAGGGAGTATCCGGCCCGGCGGCTCAGACGACGAGCAGGTGGTCCTCGACCCTCTTCACCCCCGGCGCGGACCATGCGGCGCGCTCGGCGATAGCGCGTTCGAACCAGGCATGCACTTCGCCTTCGAGCGTGACCGTGTCGTCCTCCGCGACCAGGACGCGGATCCGGCAGGCATCGAGCTCGGCGCTACGCCCCAGCGCGTCCGCGATGGCTCGACCGATGTCGTAGGCATGGCTGTTATGCCTGATGCCGATCAGGTTCGAGATGCCGATGATTCCGGCGAGCCGGCTGACGGCGTGCTCGGCGGCGAGCCTCTGGTAGTGCCAGTCGACGGTGCCGCTGAGCCTGGCATGGCCGTTCCGGACTTTCACCCGGACCGTGTCCGGAACGGCGGCGTCCCATGTCAGGATATCCAGCGCCCGGCGGGCGAGTTCCGCATCGTCCATCGGCTTTCCGGCCGGGGTCGCGACCGCGATCCGTTCCGAGACGGCGCGCACGCCCCTCACGCGGCAAGCCACCCTTTCCGCCTCGCGCTTCTCGGCGAAGCTGCGTGCATATCCGGTCAGGGCGACCATGCCCTGCTCGACCCAGACATCGATCCGCGTCGCATCGATGCTCGGCTCGAAATCGAGTTCGTCGATGACGATGAGCCGCAATTGCCTGTCGTTCATGCCACGCTCCGTCCCGCAGCGGACGCACCGGCCGCGCGCCCCGGCCCGCGGCAGCGATCCTGAACTATGGCAGGGCCTCGCCGGGCTTCTTTGACGGCCATCAAGAGGTACGCCGACAGTCCATGCCTCGCCCTGACGGGCCGGGGCCGGGGTCCGCCGAATTGATGAGGGTCAATGCGGATGGCCCGCATTGTCCGAGGCTCGGCCACGATGCCGATCAGGCGAACGGGCTTCCGATGAACGCCGACACCGAAATCGAGCTGAAGCTCGCCGTGCCCGAGACGGCGTGGCCCGAACTCGCCGGTGCCGTCCTGCGCGCCGGAGGCAGACATGCGGGCCCCTCGCGGGCGCTGCGCTCCATCTACTTCGATACACAGGACGGCCGGCTGCGCCGAAACGGCTTCGTGCTGCGCATCCGCTCCGATGGCGAGGCCCATGTCCAGACGATCAAGTCGGGCGCAGGCCGGCATTCCATGATCGGACGGGGAGAATGGCAGACGCCGATCCACGGCAACACGCCGGTTGCCGTCGCCGGCCCGAACGCGCCGCTCGCCAAGGTGCTGCGCGCGAAGGACATCGACAAGCTCCGGCCCGCCTTCACGGTCGATGTCGAGCGCGACACCTATATGTTCACGCAGGGCGAGACGGTCGTCGAGATCGTTCTCGACAAGGGCGTGGTCCGTCATCTCTACACGCAGGAGAGCTTCAGCGAGGTCGAGTTCGAGTTGAAACAGGGCTCGCGGCAGGATCTGTTCGCCCTGGTCCGCGAGGTTGGCGCGGCCGTGCCCGCGGTTCCGTCGCTGACCACCAAGGCCGAGCGGGGCTATCGCATCGAGCTGGGAACCAGCGGCCGGCCCATCACGCGGGTCGACTACGCCCCGACACGCGATATGGATGCCGCCGCGATCGCACGGGCGCTGGTGCGGCCGTGCCTGGCTGCCTTGTTCGACAATCTCGCCATGCTCATGGCCGGCGGGACCAGCGAGGTCCTGCATCAGGCGCGCGTCTGCGTCAGGCGGCTGCGAGCCTCGCTGACCCTGCTCGGCGCGGCGCTCGGCTGGCGAGGGGGCGAGGCGGTCCGCGGCGAGCTGAAATGGCTGTCCGATTGCCTCGGCCAGGCTCGGGAATACGACGTGTTCGTCAAATCCGCCCTGGCGCGGGCGGAGGCCGCCCATCCGGATGCTCCGGGCTTCGAGGCCTTGCGGGCGGCGTTTCGAAGGCGCCAGGACGAGGCGGCCGCCGGGGTCGGGCAGGCGCTTCGTTCACCCCGCCTGCTCGGGCTGAACCTCGACATGCTCGCGCGCTTCGACACCCTCGCGCCGGGCGACTTCGAGCCCGGCAAGACGGCGGGCGCAGGCGGCGAGGCCGCATGGCGACGCCTCGAAAAGGAGCTGCGGCGGCGGCTGAAGTCGCTGGTGAGGGACGCGGACGCCCTCGAGGAGCTCTCTGCGGAGAAGCAGCATGGGATCCGGATACGCGCGAAGAAGCTCCGCTACATGCTCGAGCCCTTCGCCGACCTCGTTCCGCCTCGGCGCTTCCGCGCCATCGTCGCCGCGCTGCAGGCCATTCAGGACGAGCTCGGCGACATCAACGACGACAGGGTCAACTGCGCGCTCGCGCTGGCCCATGCCCGGGCCCATGCCGGTCCGCCGCAGGCGGACGACGACCCGGCGCCCGCCTCGCTCTTCGCGGCGGGCCTCATCGTCGCGATCTGCCGGGAGCGCCGCCCTGGCGGAAACCAGGCGGTGGCGGCCGCCCGCCGGAAACTGCTCCGGAGCCCGGCGCTCGCATTCGGATAGGGGAGGAGCGCCGATGTTCGCGTCCCTTCCGATCCTGAAGGGCTTCTCGGGATTCAAGGCTGCCTGGCTGCGCAGCGACGTCACGGCGGGGCTCGCCATCGCGGCGGTCGCCGTGCCGAGCGCGATCGCCTATCCCGCGCTCGCCGGCCTGCCGCCGGAAGTCGGCATCTATTCGAGCATCGTGCCGCTGGTCGGTTACGCGCTGTTCGGTCCGTCTCGCCAACTCGTCGTCGGCCCCGATGCGGCGACGATGACGGTGCTCGCGGCCGTTCTCGCGACCCTGCCCGTCGCGACGCCGGCCGAGCGGGTCGCCGCGGCCTCGATGCTGGCGCTCGCCGTGGGCCTGCTCTGCCTGGCGGCGAACTGGCTGCGGCTCGGCGTGATCGCGGCCTTCCTGTCGCGGCCGATTCTGCTCGGCTTCATCAGCGGCATCTCGATCTCCATTCTCGTCGGTCAGATCGGACGTTTCACCGGCCTGAAGATCGAGTCCGACGGGCTCCTGCCGCCGCTCTGGGAGCTTCTGGGGAAGGCGGACGAGATTCACTGGCCCTCGGTCGCGCTTGGGACCGCCATGTTCGTCCTGCTTGTCCTGCTGCGCCGATGGCGCTCGCCGATTCCCGGCCCCCTGGTGGTCGTCGTCGTGGCGGTCCTGGCCTCGGCGGCCTTCGATTTCGGGGCGATGGGCATCAGGCTGGTCGGAAGCCTGCCGGAGGCTTTTCCCACCCTGTCCTTTCCGCGCGTTGCCGGCCTGCCGGTCAGGGAGGTGCTGCTGGGCGCCGGCGCGGTCTGGCTCGTCAGCTTCGCCTCGGGCCTCGTCGCGGCGCGCAGCTTCGGGGCGCGCGGCAAGTTCGAGGTCGATGCCAATGCCGAGCTCGTCGGCTTCGGCGCGGCCAACATCGCCTCGGGCTTGTTCAGCGGCTTTCCGGTGACGGTGTCGGACTCCCGGACCGCCATCAACATGTCGGTCGGCGGCCGCTCGCAACTCGCCGGGCTGGTCGCGGCCCTCACCCTGACCGCGATGCTGCTCTACCTCAACGACGCGGTGCGCATCCTCCCGGCTCCCGCGCTGGGGGCGATCCTCGCCTCGGCGGCGCTGACCCTGATCGACCCCGCCGGCTTCCGCGAACTCTGGCGCATCAGCAAGATGGAGTTCGCCTTCGCGCTGATCGGGATGTGGGGCGCGGTCAGCCTCGGCGTGCTGAGCGGGGTGGTGGTGGCCGTCGCGGCGACGCTGCTCTACGTGCTGCTCAAGGAAATGCGCCCGCGCGATGCGCTTCTCGGCCGCATTCCCGGGCGCAACGGCTTCTACAAGCTTCACCGGTCCGAGGCGGCGCAGCCCGTCCCGGGCCTCGCCGTCTGCCTCGTCCAAGGCAGCCTGCTGTTCTTCAACGTCGACTATGTCCGGGAACGGCTCGAGAGCATCGCCCGGGAGCTGCCGCCCGATACGCGCTGGTTCGTGCTCGACGCCAGCGCCGTCGCCCAGGTCGATTCCACGGCGGCGGCGATGCTGGAGGAGTTGCGGGCCGATTTCGCGGAGCGGGGCATCGCGCTCGGAATCGCCGAACTGCACAAGGAACCCATGGCTATCCTTGAGCGAGCGGGCGTGCTCCAAAAGGTGGGGGCGTCGATGATCTTCGAGGATCTCGAAGACGTGGCGACGGCCTTCGCTCGTCGGGCTGAGCGGGAGCCCGCGAACGCTGCGTCATGAGCAGGCTCGGCTTCGGGCAACCGCAGGAAAGACGGCGTCGCGCCGGTTCAGAGGGGGAGATTGGAATGGGAATGTCTGCATATGCCCGGGGTGCCGGGCTGGGTCTGGCTCTCGCGGTCGCGGGAGGCGCCTGGGCACCGGCGGCCGCGCAGCAGGGCCTCGCCGCCTATCAGGGGGCCTGGGTCGAACAGAGCCTGTCCTGCGACAAGATGTTCGTGATGGGCCAGAAGGGGGCTTCCTTCCGCAAGCCGGTGAACATCTTCGTCTCCGCCTTCATCGTCTCGGGCAACAGCATCAGGACGGCCCAGGCGAATTGCCGCGTCAGTACGGTCAAGCCGGTCGGCGATCGCGATCTGCTCAAGCTCACCTGCTCGAACTCGATCTCGACCGATGCGACCTCGGTCCTGCTCGCGCGCAGCCCCGACGGTTCGCTGAAACGCTACTTCAACGAGGAAGACACGATCGGAACTCGCTATGAGCGCTGCGCGCCATAGGCCCGTCATGGCTGGCGTCGCAAAAGATCAAGCGCCGGGAACCCGTTCCGGCGCACCATGCCGGCAGCCGGGCCGTCGCGACGGCGCATGCGCGCCGCGCGGTTCCATCGCCATGCGCCATGCGCTCCGGAGACCGTGATGAAGCAGCTCAGTCGACGGCAGGCCGTCCTCGCCTGCACCGCCGCGTTCGGGGGACTCGCGGGCCTGCCGGGGCAGGGCTGGAGCGGCCAGTCCATCCTGCCTGCCCCGCGTCCCTCGGGGCGCGTCGCCATCCGCCAGACGCAGTTCGCCGTCATCGGCAGCCTGACGAGCGGCGAGGGCACGCTCGCCTTCAAGGGACGATCCTACGCCTTCTGGATCACGGGTCTGGGCTTCGGCGGCCTCGGCGTGACGGCGGTCGATGCCGCCGGCGACGTGTACAATCTCGCCAGTCCGGCGGATCTCGAGGGCACCTATGGCCAGGTGCGGGCCGGTTGGGCGCTCGAGCGCCTGGGCGACGGCCATTTGTGGCTCGAGAACGAGAAGGGCGTCGTCTGGCGCCTTGCGGCGCGGCATGAGGGCCGGATGCTCGCCGGCAGTGCCGATATCCTGCACGTTCAGCTGCGCTGACGCGCGATGCCGGAACGGGAGGCGGTACCCGATGCTCGCGATGTCTTCGCGGCTCGGGGGCTTTCTCCTGCACGAATTGGTTTTGACGGGTATCGTTTGCATTCTATGGTCGTTGCCGACTTGAGTTGACGTAGCGATCTGCCGGGCCGTTCTTGGGGGGGCGCCGATGGTATCCGTCGTAGTCCGTCCGGTCCGAACGAGGCCCCGGCCATCCGCCGGCGTCGCCGCTCGGCCTCCAGGCCGCGCCTCGGCAGCGCGAAGCGGGGGCGTCGCGGTCCGTGACGTGCCGCGCATGCCCGATAGCCATCGCAGTCCTGCGGCGCAGCACGCTTCCGCTGCCGCGATCGACGTTTCCAGGCTCGCGACGGGCCTGTGCTTCTGCCGGAGGAGGCCTTCATGCGCGTGATCGCAGTCATCCTGACGCTTCTGGGGATGGCGCTGCCTGCGCAGGCGCAGACAGGCCCGGCTGCGCCGGCCGTTCCGGTCGGGACGGTCGCCGCCGAGCGCCGGGACATCTCGGAGAGCCGCGAGTTCGTCGGCCGCATCGAGGCGCCGCAGCGCGTCGAGATCCGCGCGCGCGTCAAGGGCTTCCTCGAGGAGGTGCTGTTCAAGGAGGGCGACGTCGTCCAGGCCGGAGCCCCGCTCTACAGGATCGAGAAAGGGCTGTTCGAGGCGGACGTCAAGCAGGCCGAAGGCGCTCTGATCCAGAGCCAGGCGGCGCTCGAACTCGCGCAGATTCAGCTCCAGCGCGCTCAGGACCTGCTCGACAGGAACGCCGGAACCGTCGTCGCGCGTGACCAGGCCCGTGCCCTCGCCCAGCAGTCGCAGGGCGCGGTGGAGGTGGCTCAGGCCAACCTGACGACCGCCAGGATCAATCTCGGCTACACGGAGATTCTGGCGCCGATCACCGGGCTGATCGGCCGCACCGTCGTGACCAAGGGCAATGTCGTCGGCCCCGACAGCGGCGCCCTGACGACGATGGTCAGCCAGGACCCGATGTATGTCGTCTTCCCGGTCAGCCAGCGCGATCTCCTGCAGTACACGTCGGGCGCCGCCAAGGTCGATCCGCGCAGCATCGCCGTGAAGGTCCTCTTCGCCAACGGCACGACCTACGATCAGGTCGGCCGCATCAACTTCGTCGACATCTCCGTCGATCGCACGACGGACACCCAGATCGTGCGCGCCGACATCCCCAATCCGAAGGGCGGGCTGACCGACGGGCAGTTCGCGCGCGTGCTGCTGGAGAGCGGCAAGTCGGACAGCAGGGTCGTGGTGCCGCAGGCCGCCCTCATCGCCGACCAGGCCGGCGTCTACGTCTTCATCGTCGAGGACGGCAAGGCGGCGGTGCGGCGCCTCAAGGTCGGCGGGCAGATCGGGCCCGGGAGCATCGTCGACGAGGGGCTCTCGGGTGGCGAACAGGTGATCGTGGAGGGGTTGCAGGGCGTGCGTCCCGGTTCGGCGGTCCGCGCCACGCCGATCGCGAAATCGGCGAGCGGGATCTGAGCCCATGCTGTCCGCCGTCTTCGTCGATCGTCCGCGCCTCGCCATCGTCATCGCCATCGTCACGACGATCGCGGGGCTCCTGTCGCTGTTTGCGATTCCGGTGGCGCAGTATCCCGACATCGTGCCGCCCCAGGTCTCGGTCTCGACCTTCTATCCGGGGGCCTCGGCCGATGTCGTGGATGCGACCATCGCGCAGCCGATCGAGTCCCAGGTCGTCGGCGTCGACAAGCTGATCTACATGAAGAGCGTCAGCGGCGGCGACGGCAGCTACACGCTGACGGCCTCCTTCGAGCTCGGCACCGACCCCGACATCAACACCGTCAACGTCAACAACCGGGTCCAGGTCGCGCTGTCGAAACTGCCCCAGGACGTTCAGCGCCAGGGCGTGACGGTCAAGAAGAAGTCCTCGGCGCTGCTGGGCGTGATCGCGCTGTATTCCCCGAAACGCACCCACGACCCGCTGTTCATCTCGAACTATGCGACGATCAACATCCTCGACCAGGTCAGGAGCACGCCGGGTGTCGGCGATGCGGCCCTCTGGGGCCCGCAGGACTACGCGATGCGCGCCTGGGTGCAGGTCGACAGGCTGACCGGCCTGAACCTGACGACGGGGGACATCATCGCCGCCATCCAGGCGCAGAACGTCCAGGCCGCGGTCGGGCGCATCGGCGCGCGCCCGATCTCGGACGACCAGCAGCTCCAGCTCAACATCCAGACCAAGGGGCGGCTGACCTCCGTCGCCGAGTTCGAGAAGATCATCCTGCGCACCAACCCCGACGGCTCCGTGCTGCAATTGGGGGATGTCGCGCGGCTCGAGCTGGGCGCGGCCAATCTCGACCGTGAGACACGCTTCAACGGCGGCCCGTCGACGGTGATGGCGATCTATCAGTCGCCCGGCGCGAACGCGATCACGACGCTGAACGCGATCAAGCAGCAACTGGCCGACCTCTCCAAGACCTTCCCGGAGGACCTCGAATGGAAGGTCACCTATGACCCCACGGTCTTCGTCACCGACACGATCCACGAGGTGCGGAAGACGCTGATCGAGGCCTTCGTCCTCGTCGTCATCGTCGTCTTCCTCTTCCTCGGCAGCGCGCGGGCGACGCTCATCCCGACGCTCGCCGTGCCGGTCAGCCTGATCGGCGCCTTCATTGTCCTCAACGCCGTCGGCTATTCCGCCAACTCCGTCTCGTTGCTCGCCGTCGTGCTCGCGATCGGCATCGTCGTCGACGACGCCATCGTGGTCGTGGAGAACGTCGAGCGGGTGATGGAGGAGCATCCCGAGCTCACGCCCGGCGAGGCGACCAAGAAGGCGATGGCGGAGATCACCGCGCCCATCATCGCGATCACGCTCGTCCTGCTCTCGGTCTTCGTGCCGGTCGCCTTCATCCCCGGCATCTCGGGCGAATTGTTCCGCCAGTTCGCGGTGACGGTCGCCGTCGCCATGTTCCTGTCCGCGATCAATGCGCTGACGCTCTCCCCGGCCTTGTGCGGCGTCCTGCTGAAGCCTCATCACGGCCCGCGCCGCGGTCCCATCGGCGCGGTGATGCGCGGCATCGACCGGGTGCGCGACGCCTATGGCAATGTCGTCGCCCGCATCGTGCGCATCTCGATCATCGGGCTCGTGATGGTCGCCGCCGCGAGCGCCGGCATTTTCGGCCTGGGCAAGACCACGCCGACGGGCTTCCTGCCGGAGGACGACCAGGGCGCCTTCTTCGTCGTGGTCCAGCTGCCGGACGGCGCTTCCGTCGCGCGCACCGCCGACGTCATCGGGCGCGCCGAGAAGGTGCTGCAGGCGGAGGAGGCCGTCGCCGACTACACCTCGGTCATCGGCCTGAACTTCATCGACAACTATTCCCAGGCCAACGCCGCCTTCGTGGTCGTCACCCTGAAGCCCTTCGAGGAGCGCAAGGACCGCGCGATGGGCGCCGACGCGGTCATCGCGCGGCTCGGCGCCAAGCTGCGGCAGGTCGAGGGCGGCACGGTGGTGCCGATCGCGCCGCCGCCGATCATCGGCCTCGGGACCGGCGGCGGCTTCACCTATGTGCTCAAGGACCTGCGCGGTGGCGACCCGAAGGAGCTCGCCCAGACCCTGCGCGGGCTGATGGTGGCGGCCAATCAGGAGCCCCGGCTGTCGCGCGTCTTCAGCACCTTCTCGGCCACCAGCCCGTCGATCTATCTCGATATCGACCGCAGCAAGGTGCAGGTGCTCGGCGTCAAGCTCAGCGACGTCTTCCAGAGCCTGCAGGCCGCGCTCGGCGGCTTCTACGTCAACGACATGAATCTGTTCGGCCGGACCTGGCAGGTGCAGGTCCAGGCGGAGGCTGCGGATCGCGCCAGCGTCGACGACATCTACCGGATCAATGTCCGCAACGCGGACGGCCAGATGGTGCCGCTGCGCAGCCTGCTCGAGGTCAGGCTCGTCGTCGGCCCGCCGGCCCTGATCCGCTACAACAACCGCCGCGCCGTCACGATCCAGGGCGGGCCGGCGCCCGGCGTGTCGTCCGGACAGGCCCTTCTGGCGATGGAGGAGGTCGCCGCCCGCACCCTGCCGGCCGGCTTCGCGGGCGAGTGGACGGATACCGCCTTCCAGGAGAAGCGCGCCGAGGGCAAGACCGGCATCATCCTCGCCTTCGCGGTGCTGTTCGCCTTCCTCTTCCTGGTCGCGCTCTACGAAAGCTGGACCATCCCCGTGCCGGTCCTCCTGTCGGTCTCGATCGGCGTGCTCGGAGCCTTCGCGGGCATTCAATTGGGTGGGCTGACGCTCGATCTCTACGGCCAGATCGGCATGATCGTGCTGATCGGACTGGCCGCGAAGAACGGCATCCTGATCGTCGAGTTCGCCAAGGAGCAGAGGGAGAGGGGCGTGCCGCTGCTCGAGGCGGCGACGGAAGGCTCGCGCCTGCGTTTCCGTCCGGTGATGATGACCTCGCTGGCCTTCATCCTCGGGCTCTATCCGCTCGTCGTGGCCACGGGTGCGTCGGAACTCGCGCGGCGCAATGTCGGCACCCCGGTCTTCGGCGGCATGATCCTGGCGTCCTTCATCGGCATCTTCGCCATCCCGCCGCTCTATGTCGTGTTCCAGGCCATTCGCGAGCGGGTGAAGGGGTTCCTCGGCGGCGGAAAGCCGGGGGGCGGCGCGGGGGCCGGGTCTGCGCAGCCCGGGCATGGCGAGGCGGAGACGGCGCCGGCGGCCAAGGACTGAGACCGCCGGCCGGCTGTCCGTAATCATCAAGCGCGCCGTCCCTCGAAGGGGCAGATTCGGACCGATGGTGGCACGATGACGAATCGTCGCCGATCGGTCTCGAAGCCCATGGAGAGTCCGGCATGGAAACGACGAAGGACAAGGCCGGCGCGGCCTCGGTGACGAAGCTCGGCGACGAGACCTTCATGACGGCCGACGATCTGCGCGAATACATGACCGAGATGCAGATGGCGCGCGCCTCGAAGGAACTCGGCGCCATGAGCAGCGCCGACAAGGCGCGGCAGGACCTCGTCAAGGCGCTGTCGGCCCCGCTGGACCTGACGCCGGATCGGCTGAAGGAGATCGCCGAGCGCCTGATGAGCAAATTGCGGACGGCGGCGCAGGGCGGCGAGACCGAGATTCTGGTGATGCGCTTTCCCGTGGCGCTCTGCTCCGATCACGGCCGGGCGATCAACAACGGCGACGAGGATTGGCCGGAGACGCTGACGGGCCGCCCGCGCCAGGCCTACGAGCTCTGGCGCGATCGGCTGCGGCCCGCGGGCTACCGGCTGAAGGCGATGATCATCGAGTGGCCGGGCGGCATGCCGGGCGATGTCGGCTTCTTCCTCGCCTGGGGCGGGAAGAAGCCCTGAGGTTTCGGCTCTTTCCCGCCGTTGGTTTTCGATGCAGGTGCCGAACCGGAGGACAGGCAGGTGGGCTCACGACACGACGCCAAGGGCAAGTCGCGCGAGGACGATGCCTCCGAGGCGACGAAGCCGAAAAAGATGAAGCGCAAGGACTTCGAGCGCGAGCTGGCCAAGCTCCAGGTCGAGCTCGTCCGCATGCAGACCTGGGTCCAGGCGACCGGCGCCAAGGTCGTCGTCGTGTTCGAGGGGCGCGACACGGCCGGCAAGGGCGGTGTCATCAGTCGGATCACCCAGCGCGTGAGCCCGCGCGTCTTCCGGCACATCGCCTTGCCCGCCCCGACGGAGCGGGAAAAGACGCAGCTCTACATCCAGCGCTACATGGCGCATTTCCCGGCCGGCGGCGAGATCGCCCTGTTCGATCGCTCCTGGTACAACCGGGCCGGCGTCGAGCGGATCATGGGCTTCTGCACCAAGGAGCAATATGAGCGCTTCATACGCCTCGTCTGCCCGGTCGAGCGTGAACTGGTCCGCAATGGCTTCATCCTGCTGAAGTATTTCCTCGACGTCAGTCAGGACGAGCAGCGCCGCAGGTTCACCGCGCGCATCGAGGACCCGGTCAAGCACTGGAAGCTGAGCCCGATGGACACCGAATCGGTGCGCCTGTGGTGGGACTACACGAAGGCCTATCAGGACATGCTGCGCGATACCGACACGCCCGAATGTCCCTGGTATCTCGTCCGCGCCGACAACAAGCGGCAGGCGCGGCTGAACCTCATCGCGCATATGCTCGAGCAGATCCCGTACAAGAAGGTCAAGATCGATCTCCCCGACGTGCCGGACGCCCAACCCCGGCCGAAGGGCGCCGATGCCAGGCTCGAGGCGGCCCATGTCGTGCCGGAGATCTACTGACGGTCGCGCCCGGGGCACGAGGGAGGCGGGCGCGTGGCGCGAAATGCCAAGCGTCGCCGATGGCCGCCGTGCAGGATGACGCCGTGCGTGGCCGGGCAGTCCCAGGCCGGCCGGGAGATGCGGTTTCCCGAAAGGAGCGTCCCATGTTGCGCAAAACGGCTCTTCGACTGGCTGCTGCGATCTTCGCCGCGGCGGCCGGCTTGCCTGGCCTGGGCGGTGCGCCGGCCGAGGCCTGCAACCGCATCGACGGCTGCAACTGGGAAACGATCAACCAGAACCGGGACATGATGGCGAGCGGACGCATGGACGACGCGATGCGCACCGGGCAGGACAATATCGCGGCCTTCCGTGAGCTGCTCCGGCGCGAGCAGGAATACCGGGCATGGCAGCAGGGGGCCGCTCCGCCCCGGCGCTGAGCCGCGCGGGGGGATTTACGGCTCCTCGTCCTCGCGCAGCCATTCGGTGAAGAGAACATGACCGACCGCGAGGATCACCGGCCCCGTGAAGAGGCCGACCATCCCGTCGACGACCAGGCCCCCGATCACGCCGATCAGGATCAGCGGCATCGGCACATCCAGCCCTCGCGCGAGCATGAACGGCCGGAGCAGGTTGTCGCTCATGCCCGCGAGCCCCGTCCAGATCGCGAAGGTGACGGCCGTCGCGGTCGGCTCGTGCAGGAAGACGTAGACGATCGCCGGCAGGGTCAGCAGCAGGACGGGGATCTGGAGGATGCCCATCACGAGCGCGAGGAGGGAGAGCGCGCCCGCGAAGGAGAGCCCCACCGCGAAGAAGCCGATGCCGACCAGCACCGCCTGGACGAAGGCGACGCCGACGATGCCCTGCACGACGGCTCGGACGGTCGAGGCGGTCAGGCTGACGAGCAGCCTGGCGCGCGGCCTGTCTCCGGTGACGCGCAGCGTCAGCGCGGAGGCGAAGCGCTGGGCCTGGGCGCTATGGGCGAGCAGCACCGAGGCCAGGATCAGCGAGGCCAGCGCCGTGGCGAGGCCGCCGGCCAGCCCGGACGCGAAGCTCCGCAGCCAGTCCGCGCCATGGATGATCTGTGGGCGGTATTGCTGGATCGCGGCCGGCATGTCGATCATCGCCGCGGTCCAGCGTTCGCGCAGGCCCTTCCCGATCAGCGGGATTCGGTCGATCCAGCCGGGCGGCTCGGGCAGCGTCAGGCCGTGCTCGCTGACATAGGCGACGACGCGCAGGGCCGAACGGACGAGGGAATCGGTAGCGTACAGGATCGGCCCCAGCACGAGCAGGGTCCCCGCGACGCCGATGACGAGCGCAGAGGTCACGTTGCCGATGCCGCGATGGCGCCTCAGCCAGACATGCAGCGGATTCAGCATGACGGCGATCAGGACGGTCCACAGCAGCATCCCCATGAAGGGGCGCGCGATGCGGTAGCAGGCATAGGCGAGGATCGCGACGAGACCCAGCCGCAGCGTGATGTCGATCACGACATGGGCGGTCAGGGCGTGCCGGTCTCTGGGTGTCCTCATCGCCCCGTCTCCGTCCCGCCTGCCTCGGCGGGCATCGCCGATGCCGCCGCGCGGGTCGCACATCGGCTTCTCGCCTACCGTGCCCCGGCGGCGGCGGCTTGACCGATTGCGCCATTCGGGCGAGCCGGGAGCGGTTCCGATTTCCTGGATGGCGTCCGCGCGGTCCTCGCCCTAGCCTGACGACCTGATGTTCAGCCACCTCGCTCCGCTTGCCACCATCCGGGCTTCCGTCATGTCGCGTCGCGGCGGCCATCCCGCTCGCGTGCCTGCGGCGCGGGAGGCGTGGGCGCCGGCGCTTTTGGCGGGGCTTCTGCCGCTGCTCGTCGCGGCGGAGGCGGCGGGCGCGCCGCGCCCGCCGCGCTTCGTGCTGGCCTGCCAGCTGCCGGACTCGACACCCCTCCCGCTCCTGCCATCGGCCAGACAGGGCGGCGGGGCCGCGGCCTCCGACAGTGACGACGATGATGACGACGATGACGACGACGCGGATTCGGGCGGCATCCGGCCGCCGGGGCTGGACGCCTGCGTCAGGATCTCGGGAACGGTCAACCAGGGGCTGCAGCGCGACTGGTACCGGGCCGGCGTCCAGGCGAAGGCGACCGGGCAGGTGCCGAAACCCGTGACCAGCTTTCCCCTGACGGCGAGCTTCAGGATCGAGAGCGGCTCCGTGCTGGGGAACGGCGATGCGCTTCTGACCGCCTTCGAGTTCGAGACGACCACCGACACCAGCGGCAGCCAGAGCACCACGCTGACCGAGGCGAGCGCGACGATCGGCCCCTGGACCTTCGGCTTCACCGATTCCCGCTTCGATTTCTGGACCGGCGAGGATTTCGTCTTCGTGGCGCGCATCCCCAGCCGGACCGTCAACCTGTTCGCTTTCGAGGGGGCGCTCAGTGATCCGCTCCGCCTGTCGCTATCTCTCGAGGACACCCGCCAGGATCAGCCGCAGGGCTCTGTTCCGAGCCTGGGGCGGCGCTATCCCGACGGCGTGGCCCGGCTCGTCTACGAGACGGATGCGCTGACCGTCCACGGCGCGCTGGCGCTCCGCGAGGTTCCGGGCGCGAACGGCGCCGGGACGCGGCTGGGCCGCGCCGCCCTCCTCGGGCTGAGCTGGACGACGGAGATCGTCGGGCACGAGCTGCGCCTCTCGGGCCAGGTCGCGGGCGCGGTCGACGCCGCGCCCTATATCGGCTCGCAGCTCGACCGCCGCACGAGCCTGCCGCTGCTGCTGCCGGACGAGGGGACGCGCGGATGGTCCGCGGTCGCCTCGGTCGGGTGGGACTGGAGCGAGCTCTGGTCGAGCAACGCCTATGTCAGCCGCTATCGCCTGTCTCTGACGGGAAACGGGCAGTCCGCCACGGTCGCGATCGACCGCTTCGCCGCCAATCTGCTCTGGCAGCCGCTCGATGGGCTCAAGACCGGCATCGAGCTCTCCGTGGCACTCCAGCGTGCGAATCTCGCGGGACGCACCGGGGCCCTGGCGCTCGCCGGCCGGCAAAGCTCGCTCCAGGCTTTCATCGAGCGCAGCTTTTGACGGAGATCCGTCGCATTTGACGGGTGCAGGCGATGGATTTTCAGGGGACGCCGTGAAGCATGGACATCGTGACGGGCCGGCTCCGTCGCGGGTCCGGGGGGACATGGTCGAATGAAATCCGTTCTCGCGCTGACGATGTCGCTGCTCCTGGCGGCGCCGCAACTCGCCGTCGCGGCGGGGGGTGGGCAGCCTCCGGCCGGCCGGTATGGGGAGGACGGAGCCTCGCCACGGATCCTGTTCGCTCAGCAGGGCGTCTTCCAGGCCGGGCCGCCGAGCCCTTCCGTCAGCGTCGACCGGCCCGTTCCGACACCGCGTGGTGTCTACCGCGCCGGTCCGTCCTCGGCATCGGGCATGAACCGTCCGGGCCGGCCGCCCGTTGCGGGCGCATACGCTCCCGGCCGGCCGCTCCCGCCCGGCACATGGGCGACGCCGCCGGCGGGGCGGCCGCCGCCGCCCGGCGGCTGGGCCCGGCCGCGCTCCTACTGGTGGCGTCCGGGCGCGGCCATCGCGGCCGGCGTGGCCATGGGCGTGGTGGCGGCGTCGATCGCCGAGCGCTGGGCCGGGCCGCCGCCCGGCCCCGGCTATTGCTGGTTCCACACGGATATCGGCCGCAGCAACGGCTTCTGGGATGTCTGCCCGTAGACGCGCGGGCCGCCCGCACACCGTTCGATCCTAGAGCATCGGACCGAATATCGCGTTCGGTCCGATGCTCTACGCCTTTGATTCTGCATCGGCTTTTCCGAAAACCGCATTCCACTTTTCGGGCCGATGCTCTACACGCCGCGAAACAGCATCAGGCCGAAAGGCGTGAACTTCAGCGGCAGATGCAGGTGCTCTGCCCCGCCCGCGAGCCGGAATCGGAAGGGGGCCGTGTCGAGAAAGGTCGCCGTGCCGGAGCGGCCGTAATAGGCGCCGATCGCGAAACGCGCCTCGTAGAGGCCGGGCGACAGGCCGGCCCCCGTCCGGATCGCGTGGTCGAAATGGCCGTCCGGGGCGATGACCCCCTCCGCGACCGGAATCGCCTCCGCCCCCTCGACTCGCAGCAGGGCGACCGACAACCCGGCCGCTGCCTCGCCCGCGGCGATGTCGACGGCGTGGATGGAAACGCCGCCCGGGCCGTTGGGATAGGTCATGCTGCGCTCCGCTGGAGAAGGTCGGCCCGAAATATGCTCCCGGTCATGCCGGGCGGCCAGCCCTGCCGGTGAATTGGTCTCCCTTGTATACAAGCGCTCAGAAAATCGGCACCGCGACGCGCGAAGTGAACACGTCATGACCATCGCTTCCGAGATCGGCGACCGCATTCTCGAATCCATCCTGGCGCAGCGGCTGGCGCCCGGCGGCCGGCTTGGCGAGGGCCAGCTCGCCGAGCTGTTCGGCTGCAGCCGGACCATAGTGCGGGAGGCGCTGTTCCGGCTTGCGGCGAAGGGCATCGTCGAGGTCAGCCCGCGTCAGGGCTGGTTTATCGTCGAGCCCCGGCGCGAGGATGCGCGCGAGGCCTTCGAGGCGCGGCGCGTCGTCGAGACCGGGCTGCTTCGGCAGGCGGCGGGCATCGACGGCAGCGGGCTGGCCAGACTCCAGGATCATCTGCGGCGTCAGGCCTTGGCGCTCGGCGGAGACAATCCGGGCCTGCGCAGCTTCCTGCTCGGCGATTTCCATGTCTGCCTGGCGCAGGCGCTCGGCAACGCGCTGCTCGCCGGAATGGTGCGCGATCTCACGGTCCGCACCACGCTCAGTGCCATGAACCATCAGAGCGCCGAGGACGCCGAGCGCTCCTTCCGCGAGCATGCCGGCATTGTCGAGGCGCTCGCGGCGGGCGACATGGCGGAGGCCGAGCGCCTGATGG
The DNA here is from genome assembly GCA_003248805.1 of Chelatococcus sp. GTDB lineage: Bacteria > Pseudomonadota > Alphaproteobacteria > Rhizobiales > Beijerinckiaceae > Allobosea. The sequence goes on from QFQY01000004.1 coordinate 68,663, forward strand.
CGGCTCATCTCGGCTCCTGGGAGGACAAGCTCAGGCTGCCGGAAGACGGCGACGAGCTCGCGCGACTGCGGCAGGCGCTCGCGCCGCTCGACCAGTCGGCACGCATCTTGCGTACCAGGGCTTCGTTGCGAAGGGTGTCGAATCGGGCGCCCTGACCGGGAGGAGGGTCGAGTCGTGGGTGTCGCGGTCGCTCATCGAGGAACCGACGATCGCGGGATGTCCGGCGTGCCCGCCGCCCAGCCTCTGACGCTCGACGGCATCACGCACAGCTATGGCGGCGCGCTCGCGCTCGACAATGTCACGCTGGAGATCAAGGGCGGCGAACTGCTCGCACTGCTCGGCCCCTCCGGCTGCGGCAAGACCACGCTGCTGCGCATCGTCGCCGGCTTCATCGAGCAGGGCAACGGCAAGGTCGTCATCGGCGACCGGCCGATCGACACGCTGCCGCCGAGCCGGCGCGAGATCGGCATCGTCTTCCAGAACTACGCGCTCTTTCCGCATATGACGGTGGCGCAGAACATCGCCTACGGTCTCGCCGCGCGTGGCGAGAGCCGGGCGGTGCAGGCGGCCCGCGTCGAGGAGATGCTCGCCATCGTGCAGATGACGGGCTTCGCCGACCGCAAGCCGAAGCAGCTCTCCGGCGGCCAGCAGCAGCGCGTGGCGCTGGCGCGCGCGCTCGCCATCCGGCCGCGCATCCTGCTGCTGGACGAGCCGTTCGCGGCGCTCGACAAGAACCTGCGCCTCGACATGCAGATCGAGATCAAGCGGCTGCAGCGGCAGTTCGCGCTCACCGCGATCATGGTCACGCACGACCAGGACGAGGCGATGGCGATCGCCGACCGCATCGCCGTGATGAATCGCGGGCGCATCGAGCAGCTCGGCACGCCGGTACAGATCTATGACGAGCCGGCGAGCCTCTTCGTCAACGGCTTCATCGGCTCCAGCAATCTCGTGGACGGCTCCGTCGAGGCGGCGGTGGAGGGCGGCTATCGCGTCGCGCTCGCCACCGGCGCGCGCTGGACGGTGCCGTCGCGCCAGCGTCTCGAACCGGGCGCGCCCGTCATCGTGTCTGTCCGGCCCGAGCAGATGATCCTCGCGGACGAGGGCGGCGAGGAGCGCTTTCCCGTCACGCTGAAGCTCAGCCTGCCGATCGGCGGCGAACTCATTCACGACGTCACGGCGGCCGACGGCGCCTCGTTCAAGGTGGCGCTGCCGCGCCGGCCCGGAGCGGCGGTCGCCTCCGGCGGGCCGGCCTTCTGCGGGCTGGCCGAGCACGCCCGCCCCTCGCTCTTCCCGAAATCCTGACAGCGACGAACCGATGGAGATTGCCCCATGACCAGCCTGAGCCGTCGTGACCTGCTCGCCGGGGCCGGCGCCCTTGGCCTCGCCTCGGGCCTCGGCCTGCCTGCCCGTGCCGCCGGCAGCCTCACCGCCGCGATCTATCCCGGCACCTGGGAGGAGGCCTATCGCAACGTCGTCGCCCCGACGCTGAAGAAGAACGCCGGCGTCGACGTGTCCTTCGATGCGCTCTTCGCCGTCGATCAGGTCGCCAAGGTCCGCGCCGCGCGCGGCGTGCCGCCCTTCGACTGCTTCGTGCTCGATCCCGGCCCGGCCGCGGCGGCGATGCAGGCGGGTCTGTTCGAGCCGATCGACGCCTCCAAGCTGAGCAACGCCGCCAAGGTGCCGAAGGGTCTGATCACCTCCCATGCGGTCACCTGCAACGCGCAGGTCGTCGGCATCGCCTACAACCCGAAGAAGTTCGCGACCCCGCCGAAGAGCTGGGCCGACCTCTTCAAGAGCCCCTATGTCGAGCGGCTCGGCCTCACCGGCTTCCAGACGACCTTCGGCACCGTCTCGCTGATCGAGATCGCCAAGGCGTTCGGCGGCTCGGTCGACAACATGGAGCCGGTCTTCGCCGAGCTGAAGAAGGCACTGCCCAAGGTCGCCGCCATCGCCTCGCCGGCGGCGCTGCCCGGCCTGTTCCAGCAGGGCCAGGTCGACGTCATGTACGGAAACACCAACACGGTCGCGATCCTGAAGGGCCGTGGCGTCGACATCGCCTATGTCGCGCCTGAATCCGGCTCGATCACCTTCCAGACCACGCTGCACATCGTGAAGGGCGCCGAGAACGTCGACGCGGCCTACAAATACATCGACACGGCGATCTCCCCCGACGTGCAGAACGCCCTGCAGAAGGCGCCCTACAACATGGTGCCGATCAACACCGAGACGCCGCTCGACCCCTCGCTCGACATCAAGTCGCTCGACGAGCTCTCGAAGATGGTCACGCATGACTGGACCAAGATCAATCCGGTCCGCGCCGCCTGGATCGAGCGCTTCAACAAGGAGATCACCAAGTAGGACGCCAATTCGTGCTCGCGGTCGACAGCCCCACGCCGTCATTTCGGCCAAGCCGCGCACGCGGTGCAGCGCCGGAATCCATCATAGAGCGATGCGCTCCGCGATGGATTCCGGGTCTCCCTGCGGTCGCCCGGAATGACGCCGAAGGGTCGAAGAAGGTGTACGACTGATGGCGGCAGTGGCGATGACGGCCGCCCCTGCGTCGGGCGGAAAAGTCGACTGGCGCCTCGCGGCGCCTCTCGGCCTGACCTATCTCGTCTTCTTCGCGGCGCCCTTCGCGATCCTGCTCGGCATCAGCCTCTACGCCGATGCCGACCAGACGCGGCTTGGCCTCGATTCCTGGGCCAAGTTCTACGGCGACGCCTTCTATCTGAAGGTCATCTTCGACACGCTGAAGCTCGGTGTCTTCGCGGTCGTCGCCACGACGCTGCTCGCCTATCCGCTGGCGCTGGTCTTCCGCGCCTCGGGCCCGCGCGCGCAGCGCCTGCTGATCTTCATCATCCTGATGCCGCTGCTGACCTCGGTGGTCATCCGCACCTTCGCCTGGATCGTCATCCTGGCGCGGGAGGGCGTCGTCAACCAGACGCTGATGGGGCTGGGCCTGACGGCGGCGCCCCTCAACCTGCTTCAGACGGAGCTCGGCCTCGTCATCGCGCTGACCCAGATCGAGATGCCGCTGATGCTGCTGCCGCTGCTGACGATCATGAGCCAGATGGACCAGAATCTGGTCGATGCCTCGCGCGCGCTCGGCGCCTCGCAATGGCGCACCTTCTTCAAGGTGGTGCTGCCGCTGACGCTGCCGGGCTGGATCGCGGGCGCGACGCTGGTCTTCGCCTCGGCCACCACCGCCTTCATCTCGCAATCGGTCATCGGCGGGGCGCGGCTGGTCTATCTGCCGTCGCTGATCTGGCAGCAGTCGACCGTAGTCTACAACTGGCCCTTCGCGGCGGTGGCCTCGCTGACGCTGCTGTTCACGGTGCTCGCGGGCATCATGGCGCTGAGCTGGCTTGGCCGCTTCGCCCGGACAGCTTGAGGAGGCGGCGATGCAGAGGAACACCTTCGGCGACGTGACCTATCGCTGGGTCGTCGGCCTGCTCGCCGGGCTCGGTATCCTGATCCTGGTCGCGCCGGTTGCGATCGTCATCGTCACGAGCTTCACCACCTCGCAGACGCTGCGCTTCCCGCCACCCGGCTTCTCGCTGCGCTGGTATCAGGAACTGCTCGATCCGGTGCGCTCGGCCCCGATTCACACCGCCGCCTGGAACAGCGTCTGGGTCGCCGGCGTCGCGACCGCGATCGGCGCCGTGCTCTCGGTCATGGCCGCGCTGGCGATCGCCCGCGTGACGCGGCCCTCGGCGCGCTTCCTTGAGGCCGGCTTCCTGTCGCCGCTGGTGCTGCCCTCGCTGTCCTACGGGCTCGCGGCGCTGATGTTCTTTTCGGTGCTCGGCATCCGGCCGTCGCTCAACCTGCTGGTGGCGGGCCATCTCGTCGTGATCGCGCCCTTCATCTTCCGCACCACGCTGGCGAGCCTCGGCCAGCTCGATCCGACCCTGCTGGAGGCATCCGCCAATCTCGGCGCCAGCCCCTTCTACGGCTTCCGCCGCATCACCCTGCCGCTGATCGCGCCGGGCATCGCGGCGGGCTGCTTCCTCGCCTTCATCTCCTCGATGGACAATGTCCCGGTCTCGCTGTTTCTCTCGAATGCGCGCACGGGCATGCTGCCGATCCGCATGTGGGGCATGATGGAGTCGACGCTGGACGTCCGCATCGCCGCCATCGCCGGGCTCCTGATCCTCGCCACCCTGATCCTGATGATCGTCATGGACCGCCTGACCGGCCTGACGAAGCGCATGAGCGGGTGAGCCAAGCGACCCCGTCATTCCGGGGCATCGCGCAGCGATGAACCCGGAACCCACGACTGGGTGCATCGTGATCAAGACGGCCGGGCTCACCCGGTCGTGGGTTCCGGGTTCGTGCCTCTCGGCCCGCCCCGGAATGACAACATTGGGAGCCTCTCGATGACCATCCCCTATGACCGCGACCTCATCGGCTACGGCGCCAACCCGCCGGACCCGAAATGGCCGGGCGGCGCCCGCATCGCGATCAACTTCGTGATGAACTACGAGGAAGGCTCCGAGCCCTCCGTGCAGGACGGCGAGGGCTTTACCGAGCTCGGCCTCACCGAGGCGAACGGCCTGCCGACCGGCGTGAAGGGCCGCGACCTCGCGGGCGAGGGCATGTTCGCCTATGGCAGCCGCGTCGGCTTCTGGCGGCTGATGCGGCTCTTCCAGGAGCGCGGCTTGCCGATGACGGTCTTCGGCTGCGCGCTCGCCATCGAGCGCAATCCGGAGGCCGCCGCCGCGATCAGGGCCTCGGGCTTCGACGTCTGCTGCCATGGCTGGCGCTGGATCAAGCATTACGACCTGACCGAGGCCGAGGAGCGCGAGCACATCGCCCGGGCGATCAAGTCTTTGGAAGCGACGGTCGGCGAGCGCCCGCTCGGCTGGTACTGCCGCTATGGACCCAGCGTGAACACCCGCAGGCTCGTGGTGGAGGAGGGCGGCTTCCTCTACGATTCCGACGCCTATGACGACGAGCTGCCCTATTGGAAGACCGTCGACGGCAAACCGCATCTCGTCGTGCCCTATTCGCTCGTCAACAATGACGGCAAGTTCGGCTCCGGCTTCTTCGCCACCTCGAACGACTATTTCGACTGGCACAAGGACGCCTTCGACATGCTCTATGCCGAGGGCGCGACCCAGCCCAAGATGATGTCGGTGGGCCTGCACATGCGCCTGATCGGCCATCCGGCCCGCGCCGCCGGCCTCGCGCGCTTTCTGGACTATGTCCAGAAGCACGAGGGCGTCTGGGTGACCGGCCGGCTCGACATCGCCAGGCACTGGTTGAAGACGCATCCCTATCCGGGCGCCTGACCGGGCCTGCCCCCTGTCCCGTCGGGCAGGGGGCTCCTCTCCGGGATTTCAGCGCTTCAGGAAGCTGTCGAGCACCGCCGAGCCGTCCGGGCCGACCTTGCCGCGCCAGTCCTCGACCGCCGTCTTGCCCGCCGCCGCGAGCGCCTGTGCGACATCGGGCGAGACCTCCGTACGGATGACGACGCCGTTGTCGCGCATGCGCTTGTAGTTTTCGGCCAGCCGGGTGCGGATCGCGCTCCACTGCCGCTGGTCGGTCTCGGCGGCGGCGGTGTCGACGATCGCCTTCAGATCGGCCGGCAGCGCCTCATAGGCCGCGAGGTTCATCGTCGCCAGCGAGATCGGCAGCGCGTAGTTGACCTCGGTGAAATGCGGCAGGAACTGCCAGAGATTGCGGCCCGCGCCGCCATCGCCGGACGACAGCACGGCGTTCACGCTGCCCTCCTTCAGCTTCGGCATCGCGTCGGCGAAGGAGAGATTGGTGGCCTTGGCGCCGGCCCCGTTCAGCACCGCCGTCGAGGTCGCGTCATAGGTCCGGATGGAGAGGCCGGCGAGGTCCTTCGCGGAGGTCACGGCATCCTTCGACCAGATGCCCGAGGCCGGCCAGGGCGTGGTGTAGAGGATGCGCTGGCCGTAGCTGGCGAGAACCTTCTCATAGGCCGGGCGGGCGAGGTCGGTCAGCCGCTTCGCGTCCTCGATCGAGGTCGCGAGGAAGGGCAGGGACGACAGGCCGAACAGCGGATGCACGCTGCCGAGCGCGCCGGCGAAGGCGTCGCCGGCAGCGACCTTGCCCTCCTGCACGGCCGCGATCATCCCGGCCGATTTGATGCCCTTGGCGGCGTCGAAGCTGGGCTGGATCGTGAGCCGGCCGCCGGAGCGCTCGTTGACCAGCTTCGCGAAGGTCGCGACGCCTTCTCCGGGAATGGCGCTGGCGGGATATTCGGTGGGCATCTCCCAGACGGTCTGCGCCGTGGCGGGCTGTGCCCCGTGCAGCGCCAGGCCGAGCGCGACGAGGGCGATGAAAGCATGACGCATGAGCGATCCTCCAGGCGGTCCCGCGCGGCGAACGAGACCCCGCCGACGCTGCCGGAAGGTGATGCAAGAACGGGGCGAGTCGCGCAACGCCGGCGGCGGCCCGGCAGGACCGGCCGGGCCTGCGTCGCAGCCGGGCTCAATCCCCCGCGAGCTTGCCAGCCAGCGGGCTCGCGGCGCCCTCCGCCAGCGCGGCGGGCTTGTCGGTGACGAGATACTGCGCCCGTGCCAGCGCGGCGAAGCGCCCGCCCTTGGCGACCAGCTCCTCGAAGGAGCCCATCTCGACCACCTCGCCCTGCTCGAAGACGAGGATGCGGTCGGCGTTGCGGATCGTGGCGAGACGGTGGGCGATGACGAAGGTGGTGCGGCCCTTCATCACCTCCTCCAGGGCCTTCTGAAGCTTGACCTCGGTCGAGGCGTCGAGCGCGGAGGTCGCCTCGTCGAGGATCAGGATCGGCGGGTCCTTGAGCAGCGCGCGCGCGATCGAGAGCCGCTGGCGCTCGCCGCCGGAGAGCGTGCGGCCGCGCTCGCCGACCAGCGTGTCGAGCCCGTCGGGCTGGCGCGCCATCACCTCGGTCGCCTGCGCGCGGTCGAGCGCCTGCATCATCTCCTCGTCGGTCGCATCCGGCTTGCCGACCGAGAGGTTCTCGCGGATCGAACGCGCGAACAGCATCGGCTCCTGGAAGACGACGCCGATATTGCGCCGGAGCGAGACGAGGCTGATCTCGCGGATGTCGGTGCCGTCGACGGTGATGCGACCGGATTGCGGATCGAAGGCGCGGTGCAGCAGGCCGAGCGTCGTCGACTTGCCGGAGCCGGTCGAGCCGACGATCGCGACGGTCTCGCCGGGACTGACCGCGAACGAGACGTCGCGGACCGCCGTGCGCTTGCCGTCATAGGAGAAGGACACGTCCTCGAAGGCGACCGCGCCGGCCGGCCGGCCGATATCCCGGGCGTTCGACGGGTCGCGGACCGAGGGCATCGTGTCGAGAACCTCGAAGAACTCGCGCATCTTCGGCGCCTGCATGAAGATGAAGTTCACGAAGGAGACGATCTGCTCCAGCCGCCCGACCAGCATCGTGGCGAAGCCCATGAAGGTCACGATCTCGCCGACCGTGGTCTTTCCCTGCATCAGCAGCCAGGTGCCGACCACGAAGATCAGCAGCACCGTCAGCGTCGCCGAGGCCCGCGTCGCGACATTGGCCACCGCCCACCACGACAGGACGGGCAACTGGGCGTCGAGCAGATTGGTGATGGTCGAGCGCAGGCCGCGAACCTCGGCCTCGATGCGGGTGAAGCTCTGGATCACCGGCACGTTGCCGAGCGCGTCGGAGGCGCGCTCGGCGAGGTTCGAATGGTAGTTCTCGACATTGCTCTGCAGCCTGTCGGTCTTGCGCAGCACATAGGCGGTCAGCGCCCCGAAGAGCAGCACGAGCGAGATCAGCAGCAGGCCGAGCTGCCAGTTCTTCCACAGCGTGAACGGCAGCAGCACGAACAGCGCGACGATGGAGGCGCAGTGCTCCCGGAAGAAGGAGAGCCACAGCGCCCACATCGCGTTCGTGCCGTCGAGCATCACCTTCAGCACGCGGCCGGAATGCGTCTGCGTGTGGTAGGCGAGCGGCAGCGTCAGCGCGTGCTCGAAATACTGCGCCATGACCGCGAGGCGCCGGCGATGCGCCAGCCTGTCGGCATGGAGCGCGACGAAGACGCCGATGGCGATATTGGCCAGCCCGAACCCGACCCAGGCTCCGATCAGCGAGCCGATGCTCGCCCAGGTCACCTGGCCGCCCGCGGTCTGGATCGTCGTCAGCCGGTCGATCAGCGCGCCGAACAGCATCGGCTCCGCGAAGGAGGCGATCGCCAGCAGAATGTTGGCGATCGCCAGCACCACGCCGAGGCGGCGTTCCGGACCGAGCGCGCCGAGGACGCGGGCGTAGAGAGCGAGCAGAGACATGCACACAGCAATAGCCGAGACGGCGCGCCGGACAAGGTCTCACCCCTGGCGTTCGCCCATCTCGCCTTCGCCCCCCGCGTGGACAGCACGCTCGAGGCCGACGCGCCGGCCCGGCCCGACGGGCTGAAGTCCTAAGCCTTGGCTCAGGGCGCGACGATCAGCGCCCAGTAGACCTGATATTTCGAGCCCGGCGCATAGGCGGTGGCGATGCCCATGCGCTTCGCCGCGGGGTCCTTCATCACGCGGTCGTGCTGCGGCGAGTCGCGCCATCCGGAGAAGGCCTCCGCCAGCCGGCGGTAGCCGGCCGAGAGATTGGCCTCCGCGCCCTTCTGGCCCTCGCGGGTGAGGCGGGCCTTCACCGCTTCCGCCTGTGCCGGCTTGTCTGCCGTTGCCATGGCGCTGGCCTCGCGGCGCGCGGCCTCCGTCAACTCGGGGTCGAGGGTGAGGGCGCCGAGCCCGGCGTTCATCCGGTAGGCGGAGATCATGGCGCGCGCCTCCGCGGCGTCGACCTGCGCCGAGGACGAGCCCAGATCCCGGTAGAAGGCGGGCTGGCCGCTGCGCTGGGGCTCGGTGCAGCCGGCGATGCCGAGCACGGCGAGTGCGCCGGCCAGGAGGGCGGCGCAGGTCATGGAGCGGGTCTCCGCGACCGGGAACGGGCTGGGCATCGGGTCATTCCTTGCTGTCGTCCTTCGGAGGTTCCGCCCCGGCCGGCTCGGCGGGAGGGGCGTCCTCGGTCTCCTGCTCGGCCTCCGCGGCGCGGCGCGCCGGCCGCGCCGGCTTCGCCTCGCGCTCCGGGCGGGCGGGCGGCTTGATGCTCTTGCCGCCGTTGCCCCCCTTGGCCACCGCGGTCGCGATATCGCCGAGCGAGCGCTCCACGCCGTCCAGCCCCTTGACGACCAGCTCGGCCGCACCCGCCGGCGGGTCCATCTGGAGAAGGCGCTTGTGGATCGCGAAGTTGAGGTCGCTGTTGACGCGCCCGACGATGTCCACCTCGGCGACGATGCAGATCAGGTCGAAATCGATCGTCCCGGTCCCGATCTTCTTGAAGAGCACGGTCGGCGGCGGCTTCTGAAGCACGTCGCCATGCGATGCGGCGATCTCGGCCAGCATGCTCCGGACCTCGCCGGCGTCGAGCGCCCGCGGGACGGAGAGGCTGATCAGCACGCGCCCGGTGCGGTCGGTGCGAACGCGGTTGCGCACCACGCCCGAGATCAGGTTGGAGTTCGGCACGATCACCGAGGAGCGGTCGAAGGTGGCGATCTCGGTCGAGCGCACGTTGATGCGCTTGACGATGCCCTCCGTGTCGCCGACCACGACCTGGTCGCCGACGCGGATCGGCCGTTCCCAGAGCAGGATCAGGCCCGACACGAAGTTCGACACCACCGACTGCAGGCCGAAACCGATACCGACGGAGAGCGCGCTGGCGACGAGCGTCAGCCGTTCCAGGCTGAGGCCGACGGCCGAGATCGCGAGCGCGGTCGAGGCGATGTAGCCGACATAGCCCACGGCGGTGGTGATCGAGTTGCGCAGGCCCGTGTCGAGCGTCGTGGTCGGCAGGAACTTGCCGTCGAGCCAGCCCTGCAGGGAGCGCGTCGCCGTCAGGCAGAGCGCGAAGACGGCGCCCGCGATGACGATCGAGGACAGCGAGATCGTGACGCCGCCGATCTGCACGCCGAAGAAGACGGCCCGCAGCGAGGACAGGAAATCGGTCGATTCCAGCCCCCATGGCGCGAGCGCCAGCAGCAGAGCCACCACGATCAGCACGAGCTTGAGGAGGCCGGTCGTGATCACCGCGATCTTGTCGAGCGTCGCGGCCCGCAATCCAAGGCTCGCCTTCAGCATCAGCGCGAAGCGGCCATTGCCCGTCAGCGCGCGCGGAATGCCGAGCTCGACGAACTGATGCGCCAGCAGGAACAGGCAGGCGAGCACGGCGAGCCATAGCACCTGCCCGGTCAGGAACGAGGCGAAGATGCCGTAGCCCGCGAGAGCGGCGACGATCATCGTGACGCCCGCCAGCCACCCGATCAGACGCAGGGGGCCGAGGCTCGCGCCGTCCACCGGCACATAGGGCCCGAGGCAGGCCTCCTGCTCGATATCCTCGTCGTCGCGGATGCGGTAGAGGCCGGCGATGAGCGTGAGCGCGAAGGCGAAGACGACGACGCCGCGCAGGATAATGGAGCTCGCCAGCCCGGCCGCGATGGCCTGGAGCCAGGCTTCCGCCACCTTGCCGACCGACAGGACGACGGCGAGCGACGACGCGATCCACACCGCCGTGCGGGCCGTCGTGTCCATCACGCTGACCAGCCGGCGCTGCGGCTGCGCCGGCGCGAAGACCGCGTCGGCCAGCGCCTGCACGAAGGCGACGATGGCGAGGCCGGCGACGGTCGCGGCGACGACCGGCTGCACGCGCATCGGCAGCATGCCGCCCGTGTTGAGCGCCGCGTAGATCAGCCAGCTCGCCAGAGCCGGGGGCAGGGCGCCGGCGACGAGATGGCCGAAGGCGATGTAGAGGCAGTGCAGCTCGTTTCCGTCCTGGGCTCCGACGAAACGCTGCTTGAAACGGGGCAGATAGCGCGCTCGCGCGACATAGAGCGCGATGGCGCCGAGCAGGGACAGGCCCACCAGCATGCCCCGGGGGCCGGCGAAGGCCTCGGTGAAGCCGCCGAGCCAGCCTCCGAAGATGTAGCCCGAGGCGCGCAAATCGGACGGCAGGCTCGCCGCGGCGGTCGTCCAGACTTCGGGATTGACCAGGGAAGGGCCCGGCGCGAACAGCGCCTTGGCGAAGAGCTCGCGCCGGCGGTCGCTGATCCCCGCCTGAATCTGCTCGGCCTGAAGCGCCGTCGCCCTGGCGATCTTGAGCGTCTCGTCGGCATCCGAGAAGGCCTTCGTGCGGGCCTCCCGTTCGCGGGCGATATCGGCACTTTCCGGCGGAGCGGATGCGTCGGGCTTGGGGCCGAGCTGGTCGAGCCGAAGCTTGGCCTGCTCGACGCGCGGGCCTTGCTCCTCGATCATCGCGCGCAGCTGCTCGAACAGGGGTGGCAGCCGCGTCCGTTGCCGCTGCAGCTCGACATCCGTGACCTCGGGCGCGATGATGATCGCCTCGATCTGGCTGAGTTCGGTCCGGATCGCGTCGAGCTTGGCGCGCGGCGTCGGGGCTGCGCTGGCCGCCGGAGCGGGGGCCGGCGCGGGGGCGGGGCCGGGCGTCTGCGCCCAGCCCGCGGCCGCCATCACGCAGAGGCCGATCGCGAGCCCCGCGAACGAGGCCAGCACGCCCCGCCGGCGACGGGCGGGGGCTCTCACGGGGCGGGCGGCCATGGCGGGGCGACCTTCCTGGCAAGCGTGATTCGGGACTGATGCGACCGTCGCCACAGTCCTGCCGCCAAGGCAAGGCGATTGAGGGGGTGTCCCGGCTGCTGACAAGAGAACTCTCGCGATAAGGCGCGGCGCCTGGCGCCGCCATCGGACGACGCGGCGCGTCATCGCCCCAAACCGCGACCGGAACATGGCAGGCCGGTCGTCTCAGCTTTCGGGAGCTTGCCGCTTGCGGTTGCGGTAGCTGGCATTGCCCAGCCCGGTCCCGATCGTCAGCACGGCCCAGTCGGACACGTCCTGCATCGTGGACATCGCGGAGAGGCCCTGGATGACCGCGTCGTTGTGCATCATCACCTGCGTCTCGTGCCCGCCGATCTCCGGCACCAGCTCGCGGACGCTGTCCACGAGGTTGAACCGGCTGCTTTCCCAGTTGCCGGGCAGGTTCTGCGCTCCGCGCTCGATCGCGCCGTCCGGCTCGATCAGGCCCGGGCAGCCCACGCCGATGAAGGGGGCGAGCTTCAGCCCCTCCTTCTCCGCCTGGCCGATCTGGGTCTTGAGCATCTTCCCCAGCCGCTTGATCGCCTCGTCGCGGCTCGGCTCGTCGTCCGCGTGCCGCCACAGCTCGGATTGCCAGACCCGCGCCTTGCCGAGATCGGCCGCCTTGTCCTGGCGCAGCTCCACGATGCCCGCCCGGATGTTCGAGCCGCCGATATCGACCGCGACGATGCTGTCATAGGCGCCGAAGATCCATGCCGGCGCGAGATGCGCGCTGCCGATCAGACCGGCCTCGTCGGGGTGGTGGCGGATCGGGACGAGGTTCACCGCGCGTCCGTCCGTTCCGAGGATGATGCCCGCCCGCCCGATGGCGAGTTCGCCGACGCGGCTGTCGCGGAAGCCGCCGCCGACGACGATCCGTTCCACGCCGGTCCAGCTCTTGAGGCGCATGAAGCGTTTGATGACGAAGGCGAGCGATTGGGCGAAACCCTCGATCGCGCTCAGCACCAGCGCGGCCTCGTGCGGATCGCCGTCCTGGAGCAGAGCGTCCAGTTCCTTCTTGCCGATCGCCATGGTGTCCCCGTCGAGCGGGTCGGCGCCGGACTTGCGCAAATGGCCGCGCAGCGTGTCGAGATGCGCGAGGAAGGCGCCGCGGCTCGCCTTGTCGCCGATGAAGCCGTCCTCGTCCCGCACCTCCAGATTGTAGCTCGTGACGACGACCGAGGGCAGTTCGGCCGGCCCATGCGGCCCCGCGACGCCGCTCCTGGTCTTGTCCGCCGTCGCCGCGCCCGTCATTGCCGTGCCCATGGCCGATGCCTCCGTCTCGTCCGGTCCCGTGAGGGCAACGGTCTCGCGGCGGCGAGGTTCCTGCCGCGCCTCGCGCATGGCGCGGTTGCGCCCGGCGCCGCCAATGCGCGGGCGCCGGTGGTTGACCCGTCGGCCGGATCGCCGTCCAAGGAGACGCAGAAGAAGCCGGCTTGAGGGGACAGGCGTCCGCGCCTGGAAGCAGCGATGTCGAATCCGTTGGTGAGCGCCGTCGTCATCGGCATCGGGGCAACGCTGCTGTTCGACCTCTGGACGCTGTTCCTGAAGCGCGTCTTCGGCATCCCGCTGCCGAACTGGGCCTTCACCGGCCGCTGGTTCGCGCATCTGCCGAAGGGCCGTGTGCTGCATGCCGACATCGCCCGCAGCGAGCCCGTCGCCGGCGAGCTCGCGATCGGCTGGATCATGCACTACCTCGTCGGCATCGCCTTCGCGGCCATCCTGCTGGCGATCTGGGGCATGGGCTGGGCGGCGCAGCCGCGCTTCCTGCCGGCGCTGGTCGTCGGCCTCGCCACGGTCGGTTGCGGCTGGTTCATCCTCCAGCCCGGCATGGGGGCGGGCATCGCCGCCTCGAAACGCCCCAATGCCGGGCAAATCCGCCTGCTCAACATCCTCGGCCACACTGTCTTCGCCATCGGCCTCTACGGAACCGCCCTGCTGTTCCGCTGAGCGGCCCGCCCTTCACCCTCCTCCCGCCTGCCGAGAGACATCACCATGGCCAGCATCCTCTTCACCAATGCCCGCATCGTGGACGGGACCGCGCCCGAGCGCGGCGCGCCGGTCTCGGTCCTCGTCGAGGGCGGCAGCATCCGCGAGGTCGGTAAGAGCGTCACCTCGGCCAAGGCGCGCGTCGTCGATCTCAAGGGCCGCACGCTCATGCCCGGGCTGATCGACGCCCATGTCCATGTCGTTGCCGGCGTCGCCGATCTCGGCCGCAACGGCGCGCTGCCGGACTCCCTCGTCGCCGTGCGCTCCCTCGTCATCATGCGCGAGATGCTGATGCGCGGCTTCACCACCGTGCGGGATGTCGGCGGCGCCGATTTCGGCCTGAAGCAGGCGACCGAGGAAGGTCATTTCCCGACGCCGCGCCTCGTCATTTCCGGCAAGGCGCTGAGCCAGACCGGCGGCCATGCCGATTTCCGCGGCCGCTACGACGACGCCACGACGCCGGTCATCCGCCATCGCCTCGGGGCGCTCGGTCGCGTCTGCGACGGGCTCGACCAGGTTCGCCGCGCCGCGCGCGAGGAGCTCAAGGGCGGGGCCGACTTCATCAAGATCATGGCCAATGGCGGCTGCGCCTCGCCGACGGACCCGATCCATTTCCTCGGCTTCTCGGTCAGCGAGCTGGAAGCCATCGTCGAGGAAGCGAAGATGGCCGGCACCTATGTCTCGGCCCATGTCTACACCGACGACGCGATCCGCCGCTGCGTCGAGGCCGGCGTCCATTCGCTCGAGCACTGCAACCTCATCGAGGCCGAGACGGCGAAGCTCGCCGCCAAGAAGGGCGCCGTCGCCGTGCCGACGCTGGTGACCTACGACAAGCTCGTCAGCGACGGCCCCAAGCTCGGCTTCCCGCCGGATTCGGTCGCCAAGGTCGACGTCGTCCGCTCGGCCGGCATGGACTCGCTCGCCATCATGAAGAAGGCGGGCCTGCCGATGGCCTATGGCAGCGACCTGCTCGGCGACATGCATCGCTACCAGTCCGAGGAATTCGTCATCCGCGGCCGTGCGCTGCCGGCGCACGAGGTCATCGGCGCGGCCACCCATGTCGCGGCGAAGCTCTTGAAGCTCGAAGGCAAGATCGGCACGGTCGCCGCCGGGGCCCATGCCGATCTGATCGTCGTCGACGGCGATCCGCTCGCCGATCTGTCGCTGCTGACCCGCCAGGGCAAGCACATGCCGATCATCATGAAGGGCGGCGCCTTCGTGAAGCAGGGCCGTCTGGCCTGAGGCAGAGCGATCCCACGCAGCCCTCATCCTGAGGAGGCCCGAAAGGGCCGTCTCGAAGGATGATCCAGTGATCTCCCGAGCCTCCTTGAGCATCCTTCGAGACGCCGCGTTCCGCGGCTCCTCAGGATGAGGGCTCGGGAAGACGTCCGATCAAGCCGGCTCGGCCTCGTCGAGCAGGATGCGCGTCTCGTAGGCGTAGAGCCGGCGGAAGCCGAGGCTCCCATAGAGCCCGGTCGCGACGGCGTTGCTCTGCTCGACCTGCAGATAGGCGTCGGCGCAGTCCTGCGCGCGGGCCCAGCCCATCAGCCCGGTCACGAGGCGGCGCCCGAGTCCCTTGCCCCGGTGGCCGGCGTCGACGACCACCGAGCCGATCTCGGCCATGCCGCGCTCGGCGACGCTCATGCCATAGCCGACCGGCTCGCCTTCGATCCGCAGCGTCGCGAAGGCGGCCGGCAGGCGCACCGTCTCGACGATGGCGGCGAGATGCGCGGCGTTGGTCTTCGGGCCGGTTTGTCGCGCGGCGACGCCGGCGATCCAGTCCGCGCTCGGCCGTGCCTCGATCTCGATCTCCCCTTCCCCGGGCGGCGAGAAACTGGCGAGGGGCGCGATCAGCCCGAAGGACGAATCCTTGAAGCTGTAGCCGCGCGCCAGCGCGGCCGCGCGCGTCCGCTCCCCGACGAAGGGCGTCAGCCGGATCGACGGCGGCAGCCCGTCGGCCCGGTAGAGCTCCTCGATGAAGGCGAAGTCGGCCTCGCTCAGCTCGGCGCCGGGCTTCAGCGGCGAGGCAGAGTTCGCCCGCCCGGAATAGCCGTTGGCGAAGCGCACCACCCAGTCGCCGATCAG
Source organism: Chelatococcus sp. (assembly GCA_003248805.1). Lineage (GTDB taxonomy): Bacteria > Pseudomonadota > Alphaproteobacteria > Rhizobiales > Beijerinckiaceae > Allobosea. The sequence continues at coordinate 84,362 of QFQY01000004.1, forward strand.
CAGCGTCGCGGGCGAGGGCCAGGCGTTGACGATGCGCCGCTCGCATTCCAGCGCGAGTGCGAGGTCCTTGTCCGCGGTCACGATGCGCCTCCGGGCTTGCGGGGTGTCGGGCGCCAGCCGGGTGGCGCCATTTCGAAGCCCGAGAAGGCGAAGCCGGGGGCGACGGTGCAGCCGACCAGCGTCCAGGCGCCGAGCGAGGTCGCGCTCTGCCACCAGCCGGTCGGCACGACGAATTGCGGGCGCTGCCCCGCCGCCAGATCGGTGCCGAGATGGTGCGCCGAGGCGTCGTGCCCGTTCGGAGAGACGGTGATGACCAGCGGCGCCCCGGCATAATGGTGCCAGATCTCGGCGGCGTCGACGCGGTGCCATTCCGAGGTCTCGCCGGTGTCGAGCAGGTAGTAGATCGCCGTCGAGAAGCCGCGCCCCTCCGGCCCGTCCGGGTCGCGGAAGGTCTCGCGGTAGTAGCCGCCTTCGGGATGGGGCTTGAGGTCGAGCAGCCGGATCACCTCGGCCGCGGTGAGCCCGTCGAGCACAGGGGGCATCGCCGCCTCAGAACCGGTTCTTGGCTTCGCGCAGGGCGGCGAAGACCGCGCCGGCGGGGGAGCCGGAGAGGCCGACGGAGGCGGCGAGCGCCGGCTCTCCGGCGCGGAAGAACGGATTCGTCGCCTTTTCCTCGCCGACGCTGGTCAGCGCCCAGAAGCGACCGGCGGCCTTCGCGGCCTCCGCCTCGGCGAGCCGGGCGGCGAGCGTCTCGTTGCCGGGATCGACCGACACCGCGAAGCGGGCGTTGGAGAGCGTGTAGTCGTGGCCCCCGAGCAGCCTGACATCGTCGGGCAGGCCCATGATGCGCGTGAGCGAGGTCCACATCGCGTCCATGCGGCCGGGCTGCACGCGCCCGCAGCCCATCACGAAGACGACGTCCCCAACGAAGCCGAGCTTGGCCTCGCGGCCGATGAAGGAGAGATGGCCCTCGGAGTGCCCCGGCGTATGCCACACCTCGAAGCCGTGGCTCCCGAGCGTCACCCGGTCGCCTTCGCCGACCACCCGGTCGAGCGGGGTCGAGGCGTTGGCATCGGCCGGGCCGCTGACGCGGGCGCCCGTCGCGGCCTTGAGCTCGGCGACGCCCTGCGTGTGGTCGCTATGGGCATGGGTGACGAAGACCTCGCCGATGGTCCAGCCCTTGGCCCTGGCAGCGTCCATCACCTGGCCGGCGTCGGGCACGTCGATCGCGGCGCAGGCGCCCGTCGCGGGATCGTGGATCAGGGCGCCCGCATTGTCGCTGAGGGTGCGGAAGACGTGGAGTTCGAGCGGCATGGCGTGCTCCGGCGGGCGCGATCGGATATCGGCCCTGCATGCGCCATGACCGTCGGCCGATCAAGCCGGGGGCGCGGCGGGTGGCCTTGCGTCCTTGCCTCGGGCAACCCATCCTGTCGGCATCATGCCGATCGATGTCGTCGACCTGCGCGCCTTCTATGCGAGCCCACTCGGGCGCGTCGCCCGGCGTTTCGTCGCCCAGGCGATGCTGCGCTTCTGGCCGGACTGCACGCAGCAGCGGCTTCTGGGGCTCGGCTTCGCGAGTCCCTATCTGTCGGTTCTGGGGGCGGGCGCGGAGCGCGTGATCGCCTTCATGCCCGCGGCGCAGGGCGTGGTGAACTGGCCGACGCCCGGGCTGTCGGCCTCGGCGCTGGTCGAGCCGACGCTGCTGCCGTTGCCGACGGCCTCGATCGACCGCGTCGTGCTGGTCCATGCGCTGGAGGAGGCCGAGAGCCCCGACGACCTGCTCGACGAGGTCGCCCGCGTGCTGAACCCCGGCGGGCGGATGATCCTCGTCGTCCCGAACCGTCGCGGCCTCTGGGCCCGCATGGATGGAACGCCCTTCGGGCAGGGCCGGCCCTTCAGCCGCGCCCAGCTTTCGGCGCTGATGCGCGCGGCCGAGTTCTCGCCGGAGAACTGGGCCGAGGCGCTCTATGTGCCGCCTTTGCCGAGGCGGCTCCTGCTGCGCTCCGCGGCGGCGTGGGAGCGGGCCGGGGCGGGTCTTTCGCTGCCCTTCGCCGGCGTCCATGTCATCGACGCCACCAAGCAGTTCTACCGCCGCGTGCCGCTGCGCGCGGCTCGGCGCAGCTTCGCCTTTCGCCCGATCCTGCTGCCGCAGCCGACGCCCGCTCCGCGTTCGCGCCTCCCCGGCGATCCGGAGGCGACGGGTTGACATTCCTTCCCCGGCGCGGCCAAGGTCCGCCGCTTTCGCGGCCAGGACCCCATGACGCCATGCGCGCGGGGCTCCGGAGCGGAACCAGAACTGGATCACGATGCGAAGCTATCTGGATTTCGAGAAGCCTGTCGCCGAGCTCGAGGCCAAGGCGGACGAACTGCGCGCCCTCGACGCGAAAGGCGACGGCTACTCGCTGTCGGAGGAGATCGGCCGGCTCGACGCCAAGGCCGCGCAGGCCCTGAAGGACGTCTATGCCGCGCTGACGCCCTGGCAGAAGACGCTCGTCGCGCGCCATCCCCAGCGCCCCCATTTCAAGGATTACTGCGCCGCGCTGATCGACGAGTTCACCCCGCTCGCCGGTGACCGGGCCTTCGGCGAGGACGAGGCGATCGTCGGCGGCTTCGGCCGTTTCCGGGGCGAGCCCGTCTGCGTCGTCGGGCAGGAGAAGGGCGATTCGACCGAGACCCGCATCCGGCACAATTTCGGCATGCCGAAGCCGGAAGGCTATCGCAAGGCGGTTCGCCTGATCGAGCTGGCGGACCGTTTCGGCCTGCCCGTCCTGAGCTTTGTCGACACCGCCGGCGCCTATCCGGGCATCGAGGCGGAGGAGCGCGGCCAGGCCGAGGCCATCGCCCGCTCGACCGAAGCCTGGCTCGGCCTGCGCAGCCCCAGCGTGGCGCTGGTGATCGGCGAGGGCGGCTCCGGTGGCGCGATCGCGATCGCCGCCGCCAGCCGCGTCCTGATGCTGGAGCACGCGATCTATTCGGTGATCTCGCCCGAAGGCGCGGCCTCGATCCTCTGGCGCGACACGGCCCGCGCGCAGGACGCCGCGACCGGCATGAAGATCACGGCGCAGGACCTGCTGAAATTCGGCGTGATCGACGCCATCGTGGCCGAGCCGGTCGGTGGCGCGCATCGCGACAAGGCCGCCGCCATGGCCCGCGCGGGCGACGCCATCGCCTCGGCGCTCGGCGATTTCGCCGGCCTCGCTCCCGAGCAGATCGTCGACAGGCGCGCCGAAAAATTCCTGGCGATCGGACGCGGGCTCTGATCGCCCTCGGCCCCCGGCGGAGGGGCGCGCATGCCGGTCCGGTCCCGGATATGGTCAGTCCGGGACGAGTTGTGGTAAGGAAGCTTCAAGGCTAACGCTTCTAGAACTGTGCTGCCGGCACAATTCGGCCGTCTTGCGCCGTCAAAAGGCCCTGCGCCTCGAGGCGGTGTTTCAGTGGGATCGACGACGTGGCAATCAAGCAACTCGCGCTCGTGGCTTTTGTTGCATTGTCCCTGGCCGCCTGCGAGGAGGAGCGCTATCGCGGCTCCGCGCGGCACAATGTCCCGATTCCGGCGGCGACCTACGCGCTGATGTCCGAGAAGGGCATGAGCAAGGATCAGCCGATCCTGATCCGCTCCTTCAAGAAGGAATCGGAGCTCGAAATCTGGAAGCGCAAGGCCAATGGCCAGTACGCGCTGCTGAAGACCTATCCGATGTGCCGCTGGTCCGGCCAGCTCGGCCCCAAGCTGCGCGAGGGCGACCGCATGGCGCCGGAGGGCTTCTACGCCATCGGCCCGGCGCAGATGAACCCGAACTCCTCTTATTACGTCTCGTTCAACATGGGCTATCCCAACGCCTATGACCGGGCCCATGGCCGCACCGGCGCGCATCTGATGGTGCACGGCGCCTGCTCCTCGGCCGGGTGCTATTCGATGACCGACGACCAGATCGGCGAGATCTACGCGTTGGTACGCGAGGCGCAGAACGGCGGCCAGAAGGCCGTCCAGATGCAGGCCTTTCCCTTCCGCATGACGCCGGAGAACCTCGCCAAGCACAGGCTCGACCCGAACATCGCCTTCTGGAAGAATCTCAAGGAAGGGTCCGATTATTTCGAGGTCGCGGCGGACGAGCCGCAGGTCTCGGTGGTCGCCGGGCGCTACGCCTTCAACGGCGGCCAGGCGCCGGCCGCGGTCGTGGCGAAGCGCCAGCGTGACGAGGCGCAGGTCGCCGAGCTCGTCGCCAAGGGCACGCCGGCGATCAGGCTGCTCTACGATGACGGCGACCAGCATCAGTCGTTCAAGACGGCGCTGATGACCTCCGGGTCCGAATCGCTGAACCGGGCCGCGTCCTGGGCTTCGAGGGATGTCGGAGTCAGCCGCCCGGATGCGCTGACCGTCGGCCCGCGCGTCGTCGTTCTCGACGACAAGGGCAAGACCAAGGCGATCGCCCGTGCCGAGTCGGCCGAGGGCAGCGCCGTCCTGGCCGCAGTCTCCGCGGCCGCGCAGGAACCGGCGAAAGTCGAGCCCGCCAAGGCCGAGCCCGTGAAGGCCGAGCCGGTCAGGATGGCCACCGCGGCTGCGAACCCGGCGCCGGCCGCGCAGGGGGCTGGGTTCACCACCGCGTCCATCCCGGTCGCCAAGGCCGTGACGCCCGGCGCAGCCAGCCAGTTGCCGATCGCGGGGAGCGCCCCGCCCCAGGACACCCGTCCCTTCTACCAGCGCGCCCTGAGCTTCGTGCCGCTCATCGGTGGCTCGCGCGAGGCCGCCCAGCCTGCGGAGGAGGTCGCTTCGGTCGTCCCGAGCGCGCCGACCAGCATCCTGGCTCCTCTGCCGCCGCGCCGCGCCGTGCCGCTGAAGACGACGAAGCTCGACGATTCGGCGGCCGCTTACAGCAGCCAGCCGGCCATTCGCTGAGCATTTGCGGCACCGTTCTGCGTTGCACAAAAATCACAGCGGTCCGGCATTGACGCACGAGGTCGTTTGCTGGGCGGGGAATTACCGCAGAATCTGCGTTTTTGCTTAGAAGCTGAGCAAACTGCCGAAAACCTGTTCTTGCCGAAAAACCGAGCTGATCGCTTCATTGTGGCCGAAGCGCGGCGAACGCGCGGTGGCTCGGGAGCAGGTCTATGGCCTTCGGTTTTCTTCGTTCTTCGGTTGCTGGCCTAGGCTTCTCATGTGCGGTCGCCGGTTCGGCGCTGGCTGCGGATCTTCCCAGCAAGAAGGCTGCGCCGCCCGTTCCCGTCGCCCCCAGCATCACCTGGTTCGACATCGCCGTCAGCGTGAAGGGCATGACGGATTATAACTTCCGCGGCATCTCGCAGACGGATCGCAAGCCCGCCATCCAGGGCGGCGCCGAGCTGCAGTTCTACAACAACCTGTTCTATGCCGGCGTCTAGGCCTCGAATGTCGACCTCGTGACGCGGCCCGACGCCGAGATCGACTTCTATGGCGGTATCCGTCCGAAGTTCGGCGACCTCGCCTTCGATTTCGGTATCTGGCAGTACTACTATCCGGGTGAGAAGCAGTTCATCTTCCCGGCCGGCGTTTTCTGGACGCCGAAGAACACCGACTTCACCGAAGTCTACGGCAAGGTCTCCTACACCTATGCCGAGGCGCTCACGGTCGGGGCTAACGTCTTCTACGCCTGGGACTGGCTCGGCACGGGCGCGACCGGCACCTACGCCTCGGTCACCGCGAAATACATGCTGCCCTTCCTCGAGGGCCTGTCGATCTCCGGCGAGTTCGGTCATTACTGGCTCGGCACCACCAACCAGGCGATCTGGTCGACCACCCCGCCGACCAACCTGCCTGATTACAATTACTGGAACGCGGGTATCTCCTACACCTGGAAGAACCTGACGGCTGACGTCCGCTATCACGACACCGACCTGTCGAAGCGCGAGTGCTTCCTGAACACCACAGACCCGCGCGGCGTCATCACCGGCTCGAACACCTCCAAGTGGTGCGGCCCGGCGGTCGTCGGCACGCTGTCCTTCGACATCACGGCGAGCAGCGTCGGCATCTTCGCGCCGAAGTGATTTCGAGCGAGACCCGATTTCGAGCGAGACGCGATCTCGCCGGAGTTGGCAGGGGGGAGGGGCCGCTGTTCGCAGCGGCCCTTTTTGTTGCGCCGTATCGCGGGCCGAAAGGCCGCCGGTCTCAGAGCCAGCCCATCAGCTCGCGCCGGACGACGGCCTCGATCGCGTCCACGCCCTCGGCCGAATCGTTGAGGCAGGGCAGATAGGCGAAGCGCTCGCCGCCGTTATGGGTGAAGATCTCGCGGTTCTCGCCGTCGAGCTCCTCCAGCGTCTCCAGGCAGTCGGCCGAGAAGCCCGGCGCGACGATGGCCATGGATTTCGTGCCCGACTTCGCCAGCGCCTCGACGGTCTCGTCCGTATAGGGCTTGAGCCATTCGTCCGGCCCGAAGCGGGACTGGAAGGTCAGGCGGAAGCGCTCCTCGGAGAGGCCGAGTTCCGTGCGCAGGAGGCGCCAGGTCTTGGCGCACTGGCAGTAGTACGGGTCGCCCTTGAGCAGATATTCCTTCGGCATGCCGTGGAAGGAGCACAGGATCACCTCGGGCTCGAAGTCGAGCTTCGCCAGTGACGCCCTCATCGAGCGCGCCAGCGCCCCGATATAGGCCGGGTCGTCGTAATAGGGCGGCGCCACCCTGACGCTCGGCTGCCAGCGCATCTGCATCAGCGCGCGGAACGCCTGGTCGCAGGCGGTGGCGGAGGTCGGCGCCGCGTATTGCGGATAGAGCGGCACCAGCAGGATGCGGTCGCAGCCCTGGCGCAGCAGGGCCTCCAGCCGGCTCTTCACGTCCGGCAGGCCGTAGCGCATCGCCCAGTCGAAGACGAGGCGGTCGCCGCCGAGGCCGGCGAGCCGCTCGGACAGCTGCTCGGTCTGGCCGCGCGTGATCGTCTTCAGCGGCCCCTCGTTGCGTTCCTTGTTCCAGATCGTGGCGTAGTCCTTGCCCTTTCGCCCCGGCCGGAAGGTCAGGATGATGAGGTTGAGGATCAGCCACCATTTCCAGCGCGGCTCCTCGATCACGCGCTCGTCGGAGAGGAACTCCTTGAGATAGGCCCGCATGGGCCAGTAGCTCGTGTCCTCCGGCGTGCCGAGATTCATCAGCAGCACGCCGATCCGGCCGTGCCGGATCTTCGGATGGTCTGCCGGCATGGCGGGGATCACGGCGGGCGGGGCCTGCATCGTCTGGTCGGTCATCGTCGCGCTCTCGTTCAAGCGTGATTTAGACGAGTTCACGTCTCCGTCCAGCGTCGATCGCGTGGTGCGACACTTCGGCCGGCTGCGACATGCGCCGTCTGGGCCCTCTGGCGTGCGGCGTGGCTTTTGCTACTCTGGACATATTCCGAAGAGAAGGCGTCGCCCTCCATGACCAAGCTCACCCGCCGCAAAGCCCTGGGTGTCCTCGCCGCGCCGGCCACGCTGGCCGCGACCGCGCCCGTCGCCCTGGCGCAGCAGCCGGCCCCGGCCTTCACGCTGCTGCTGCTGAACGACATCTACAAGATGAGCGACGACAAGGGCCGCGGCGGCTTCGCGCGCGCCGCCGGCATCGCCAGGGCCGAGCGTGCCAAGGGCGTGCCGCTGCTCTTCTGCCATGCGGGCGACTGCTATTCGCCCTCGCTGATGTCGGGTTTCGACCAGGGCGCGCATATCGTCGCGATGCAGAACAAGATGGGCATCGACGTCTTCGTGCCCGGCAATCACGAGTTCGACTTCGGCAAGGAGAACTACCTCAAGCTCACCGCCGCCCAGACCTATCCGACCTTCGCCGCCAATCTGCGCGATGCCGCCGGCAATCCGCTGCCCGGGCACAAGGATTCGCAGATCTTCGAGCTCGGCGGCTTCAAGGTCGGCGTCATCGGCACCGCCTACGATCCCACGCCGCAGATCTCGAACCCCGGCGATCTCAAATTCTCCTCGACGATGGAGGCGCTTCGCCGCGAGGCCAAGGCCCTGAAGAGCCAGGGGGCCGATATCCTCGTCGGCGTCGTCCATGCCGACCGGGCGATGGACAACGAGATCGTGCGCTCGCGCGTCGTCGACATTCTGCTCACCGGCCACGACCACGATCTCGCCATCGCCTATGACGGCAAGGTCGTGATGGTGGAGTCGAACGAGGAGGGCAACTACGTCACGGCGATCGACATCGCGGTCACGGTGCGCGGCGAGGGCGCCGCCCGGCAGGTGAGCTGGACGCCGACCTTCCGCGTCAACGATTCCCGCTCGGCCACGCCCGACCCGGAAGTGGCCGCCATCGTCAAGGGCTACGAGGCGGAGCTGTCGAAGGAGCTCGATGTCGACGTCGCCAGGCTCGCCGTGCCGCTGGATTCCCGCACCGGCGTCATCCGCACCCAGGAGGCCGCGATCGGCAACTTGATCGCGGACGCGATCAGGGCCGCCACCGGCGCCCAGCTCGCCATCACCAATGCGGGGGGCATCCGCGCCAACAAGCAATATCCCGCCGGCCACGTCATGACCCGCCGCGACGTTCTGAGCGAACTGCCCTTCGGCAACGCGACCGTCATGGTCGAGATCACCGGCAAGGATGTGAAGGACGCGATCGAGAACGGGCTCGCTCCCGCCCCGCAGGGCTCGGGCCGCTTCCCGGTCGTCTCCGGCCTCAAATTCGAGGCGGATGTGAAGCTGCCTGTCGGCTCCCGCGTCACCGCGCTCACCCTGACCGACGGCACGCCGATCGATCCGGCGGGCAAGTACACCGTCGCCTCCAACAACTTCATGCTGGAGGGCGGCGACGGCTATGTTTCGCTGGCCCGGGGGCGGACCCTGATCGGCATGACCGACGGCAAGCTGATGGCCAACGAGGTGATGGTCTATCTGCGCAGGCTCGGCACCATCGACGCCAAGGTCGAGGGGCGGGCGGTCCTGAAATAGGCGGCTCGTCCGATCCTGATCGCTTCCCGTCATTGCGAGGAGCGTAGCGACGAAGCAATCTAGGGGCTCCAGAGTTCGACCTCCGCCTGGATTGCTTCGCTTCGCTCGCAATGACGGCATGCTCTTTGCGGCCGTTCGGAAGACACCCTCCTCCATGTCCTGCCAACAGGCTCTCGCGGACTTCCTTGCCTCCCCGAATTCAGGAGGCTGGCGCGGCCTTCCCGCTTTCGCGCCGGGCGGGCCGGCCGCGCGTGCCTGCGCCGCCGTCGATGCGGAGCGCGAGGCCGGCCATGTCGTCGCGCCCGCGCCCGAGCGCGTCTTCGCGGCGCTGGCCCTGACGCCGCTCGAGAGCGTGCGGGTGGTCATCCTCGGGCAGGACCCCTATCCGACGCCGGGCCATGCCAATGGCCTCGCCTTCTCCTATGTCGGGCCGCCGCCGCTGCCGCGCTCGCTCGTCAACATCTATCGCGAGCGCTCCGAGGATATCGGCGGGGCTACGCCGCCCGATGGCGATCTGACGCGCTGGGCCGGGCAGGGCGTGCTGCTGCTGAACACGGCGCTGACGGTGCGCGAGGGCGCCTCGAAAGCCGGCTCCCACCTGCTGCTGGGCTGGGGGGCGGTGACGGATGCGGTCGTCGCCGCCGTGTCGCGCGAGCGGCCGCATGTCGTCTTCCTGCTGTGGGGCAACCCGGCGCAGGCGAAGCGGGGGCTGATCGACGAGAGCAGGCATCTGGTCATCGCCAGCGCCCATCCCTCGCCGCTCTCGGCGCGCAGGGGATTTTTCGGCTCGAAGCCGTTCAGCCGCGCGAATGCGTGGCTGGAGGGGCAGGGGGAGCAGGCGGTCGACTGGTGAAGGGCATCTCTTCCCTTCTCCCCTTGCGGGAGAAGGTGGCCCGAAGGGCCGGATGAGGGGTCGCTCAGGTCCTGAATGCTTCGGTATCCGGCGCAAATAACCAGCGTCGCGAGACCCCTCACCCTAACCCTCTCCCGCAAGGGGAGAGGGGACTGGTTGGGCCGTGCGGCTGACGTTCACCCCACCGGCCGCTCGTCCGCGATGACCTTGCCGTCGTTCGGCAGCGCGCCGAGCGGCAGCATCTCGACGGCGCCCTTGAGCTTGGTCACCTGTTGCAGGGTCGACGACACTGCGTCGACCAGCCCCGCCGGCTCGGCGTAGATCTCGGCCTTCAGCGTCATGGTGTCGGTCTCGTTGGCGCGGCCGACCACGAGCCGCAGCTTGGCGATCTCGGCATGGCGCCGCGCGATCTCGGCGATCTGCTCGGGCCGCACGAACATGCCCTTGATCTTGGCGGTCTGGTCGGCGCGGCCCATCCAGCCCTTGATCAGGCTGTTGCTGCGCCCGCAGCGGCTCGGCTCCGGCAGCATCGCGGTCAGGTCGCCGACCGCGAGCCGGATCTGGGGGTGGTGCGGGTCGAGATTGGTGACCACGACCTCGCCGACCTCGCCCAGCGCGACGGGATCGCCCGTGCCCGGCCGGACGATCTCGAGGATGATGTTCTCGTTCAGCACCATGCCTTCGCGGGCGGGTGTCTCATAGGCGATCAGCCCGAGATCGGCGGTGGCGTAGAGCTGGTAGGCGTCGATGCCGCGCGCCTTGACCCAGGCCTGCAGCGAGGGCGGGAAGGCGGCTCCCGAGACCACGGCCCGCTTGATGCAGGAGATGTCGACGCCACGGGCCTCGGCCGCCTCTATCAGGATCTTGAGGAAGTCGGGCGTGCCGGCATAGCAGCTCGGGCGATAGGCCTGGATCACCTCCATCTGCTGCTCGGTATTGCCAGGCCCGGCCGGGATCACGGCGCAGCCAATGGCGCGCGCGGCCGAGTCCATGATGAATCCGCCCGGCGTCAGGTGATAGCCGAAGGTGTTCAGCACGATGTCGCCGGCGCGGAAGCCCGCCGCGAACAGCCCGCGCGCGGCGCCCCAGGCGTCGCCATGCGCCGCTTCCGGCTCGAAGATCGGCCCCGGCGAGGTGAACAGGCGGCCGAAGGAGCCGGGCGCGGCGGTGACGAAGCCGCCGAAGGGCAGCGCCTCCTTCTGGAGGCTCGGCAGGTCGGCCTTGCGCAGCACGGGCAGGGTCGACAGCGCGTTGCGGTCGGTGACCGAGTCGGGATCGACGCCGCGCAGGCGCTCGGCATAGGCCGGCGCCTTCAGCGCGGCGGCGAGGACGGCCGGCAGCCGCGCGAACAGGTCGGCCTCGCGTTCGTCCGGCGGGCGGGTTTCGAGAGCGTCGTAATGCTCGGTCATGGCGTGGTCTCGTTCAGAAAAAGAGGGGAGAGCCCTCATCCTGAGGAGCAGCCGCAGGCTGCGTCTCGAAGGATGCTCCAGATGGTTCAGGAGGCTCATGGAACATCCTTCGAGACGCCATTCCTGCGGAACGGCTCCTCAGGATGAGGGCTCGGATAGCCAGCGGGTCACGACAGCCACCGCTTGCGCCGCTTGTAGCTCTTCACCTCGCGGAAGGACTTCTTGTTGCCCTCGGCGACGCCGAGATAGAACTCCTTCACGTCCTCGTTCTCGCGCAGCATGGCCGCCTCGCCGTCCATCACGACGCGGCCGGTTTCCATGATGTAGCCATAGGTCGCGTAGCGCAGCGCCATGCTGGTGTTCTGCTCGGCGACGAGGAAGGAGACGCCGTCCTCCGCGTTGAGGCGCCTGACGATCTCGAAGATCTCCTCGACGATCTGCGGCGCGAGCCCCATCGAGGGCTCGTCGAGCAGGATCATCTTGGGCTTCGACATCATGGCGCGGCCGACCGCGCACATCTGCTGCTCGCCGCCGGAGGTGTAGCCGGCCTGCGAGTTGCGGCGCTGGCGCAGGCGCGGGAAGAGCTCGTAGATCTTCTCGAGGTCGCGCTTGATCGCGGCATTGCCGTCGCGGCGCGTGAAGGCGCCGGTCAGCAGGTTCTCCTCGATCGAGAGATGGCCGAAGCAGTGGCGTCCCTCCATGACCTGGATGCAGCCGCGCCGCACCAGCTCGTTGGGCGACATCCGGTCGACGCGCTCGCCGTTGAACACGATCGAGCCCTTGGTGACCTCGCCGCGCTCGGCCTTGAGCAGGTTCGAGATCGCCTTCAGCGTCGTCGTCTTGCCCGCGCCGTTGGCCCCCAGGATCGCGACGATGCCGCCGCGAGGGACGCTGAGCGAGACGCCCTTCAGCACCAGCACGACATGGTCGTAGACCACCTCGATGTTGTTGAGGGAGAGGATGGTATCGCTGGCCGGGACCGGCGCAGCATCGTTCTTGAGGGCGAGGCTCGACATGGCGGCTCCTCCCCTTCTCCCCTTGCGGGAGAAGGTGGCGCGCAGCGCCGGATGAGGGGTCGCGCTGCGCGTCGGGATTTCTGTCTGAGAGCCGCAATCGCCCGAGGACTGCGCGACCCCTCATCCGTCTCGGCTTCGCCGAGCCGCCTTCTCCCGCACCGAAGTCGGCTTTTGCCGACTTCGACACTTTGAGTTGCCCGTCTCGGGCAAGCCCGAGATGGGTGGGAGAAGGGACGGCGCGGCGCCTTCGTCACATCACGACGACTTCTCGCAGGACTCGGTCCGCTTCGGCCAGTTGCCGGCCTTCTCGACATAGTCCTTGGCGGCGGCCTCGATCAGCGGCCGGACCTCGTCCTTCATCGGCTCGATCCAATCGCCGCCCTTGGTCCACTTCGTGCCGTCCCACTGGGCCACATAGGCCTTGCTGTGGCCCGAATGGTCCGTGCAGGAGATCGCGGTCGGCGTGGCGAAGCCCTCCATGCCGATTTCCTTGAGGCGCGCCTCGGTGATGTTGAGCGCCTCGAGGCCGCGGCGCATGTCCTCGGCGTTGATCACCTTCTTGCCGGTGAGGCGCTGGGCATTGCGAACCGCCTCGACGACGAGCATCGAGTTGTAGACGCCGCGATTGTAGAGGTTCTCGCCGACCTTCTCCTTCGGGGTCGTGCTCTTCCCCTTCTCCACGACATGTTTGACGATGTCCTGGATCGCCGGGAAATTGGTGCCCGCCGCGTTGAAGTTCAGCGACTTGTAGCCCTTCGCCTGCTCGCCGCCGGCGCGCGCATCGTCGTCGCCGCCGGCCCACCAGACGCCGACCAGCTTGTTGATCGGGAAGTTGTTCTTGATGGCCTCCTTCACGGCGGTCGGGTTCATCGCGCCCCACCCCTGATTGTAGAGGAAGTCGGGCCGGTCACGCCGGATCGAGAGCCAGAGCGAGCCCTGGTTCTGCATGTCGGCGGCGGCCACCGGATAGAGCTTGAGCTCGAAGCCGTATTTCTTGGCGAGATTCTCGAGAACCGGGATCGGCTCCTTGCCGAAGGGCGCGTCGAGATGGATCAGCCCGAGCTTCTTGCCCTTGAGCTTGTCCATGCCGCCCAGCTCGGCAGCCATATGGCGCACCATCACCGAGGCGCCGTCCCAGTAGGTCAGCGGCGGAATGAAGACCCAGGGAAAGTTCGTGCCGTCCGCCGAGGCGGAGAGGCCGTAGGCCATGGAAAGGATCGGGATCTTGTCGATATGGGCGCGCGGGATCGCGGCCAGCGTCGCCCCCGTGGACCAGGGCGAATAGACGATGGTGTTCTTCGACTTCGCCTGCTCGTAGCACTCGATCGACTTCTTGGTGTCGTAGCCGGTCTCGCACTCCTCGTAGATGATCTTGACGCCGTTCACGCCGCCGTCGCGCTCGTTGATCATGGTGATGTAGTCGCGCATGCCGTCGCCGATCGGGATGCCGGAACCCGAGAACGGGCCCGTGCGATAGGCGTTGTTGGCGAAATAGATGCTGTCCTGCGCGGCGGCGGGCGCGATGGCCGCCCCCGCGGCCATCAGTGCCGCCAGCGCCGTGCCCTTCATCAATGTGGTCGCCTTCATCGTGTCCTCCGTTCGTTTCCCCGAGATCGCCGCGCGTCCCACAGGACGCGGTAACGGTGATCTATCTGCTTGTTATCTCACCGGATTTTCCCGAAGGGTGGGAGCCACTCTTCGGTCCGATGCTTTGGCGCCGGCTTTGCGCCGGTCGTTGGGTCTCGACGTTCCGTCCGCTTTCAGTAGGGGAAGGGCCACGTCCTGAGCTTCTGCTTGCCGATCTGCCAGAGCCGGGCGAGGCCATGCGGCTCGACGATCAGGAAGGTGATGATCAGCGCGCCGACCAGCATGAAGGTGACATGCTCGGCGGTCGCGCCCGTCAGCGGCACGCCGAGCGCCGGCAGGCCGAACTTCATCGCCGTCGGCAGCACGGCCAGGAAAGCGGCGCCGAAGAAGGAGCCGATCAGCGAGCCGAGCCCCCCGATGATGACCATGAACAGGATGTTGAAGGAGAGGCGGATCGAGAACACGTCCGCAGCCTCGCCGCCGCCATACCACAGGAAGATCATCATCGCGCCGGCCACGCCGCAGTAGAAGGACGAGACGGCGAAGGCGAGCAGCTTGGTGTTGAGCAGCTTGATGCCCATCAGCTCCGCGGCGATGTCCATGTCGCGCACGGCCATCCAGGAGCGCCCGATCTTGCCGTGGACGAGGTTCGAGGCGAACCAGGTCAGCAGCACGACGAGGCCGAGGCAGACGAAATAGCGCGTCTCGGGGCTGGCCGAGGCTCCGGTGATCGGTAGTCCGAACAGCGTGCGCTGGGGCACCTCGATCGCGCCCGAGGCGTTGTAGTTGAACAGCCAGGGCACGCGCACGAAAGCCCATTGCAGGAAGAACTGCGCGGCCAGCGTCGCCACCGCCAGATAGAAGCCCTTGATCCGCAGCGAGGGCAGGCCGAACAGCACGCCGACCGCGGCCGAGAACAGCCCCGAGGCCAGGATCAGGACGATGATGTTCACGCCCGGGAAGATCGTCGTCATCTTGTAGCAGGCATAGGCGCCGACGCCCATGAAGCCCGCCGTTCCCAGCGAGATCAGCCCGGTATAACCGGTCAGGATATTGAGCCCGATGGCGGCCAGCGAGAACACCAGGAACGGGATCATCACCGAGGCGATGAAGAAGTCGCTGCCCAGGAAGGGCACGGCGACCAGCGCGATGGCCAGGATGACGGCGAGCCCGATCCTGTCCTCCCTGAGCGGGAAGACGGCCATGTCGGCGGCATAGCTCGATTTGTACTGGCCGGATTCGCGGTAGAACATGTCCGGCTCCTCAGATGCGTTCGATGATCTTGTCGCCGAACAGGCCCTGCGGCCGGAACAGCAGGAAGCCCAGCGCGATGAAGTAGGCGAGCCAGCTCTCGATGCCGCCGCCGATCAGCGGCCCCCAGTAGAACTCGCCGATCTTCTCGCCGACGCCGATGATGAGCCCGCCGACGATGGCGCCGGGGATCGAGGTGAAGCCGCCGAGGATCAGCACCGGCAGCGCCTTCAGCGCCACGATCTCCAGCGCGAAGGAGACGTCGGAGCGCGCGCCCCACATGATGCCGGTGATCAGCGCGACGATGCCGGCGGTGAACCAGACGATGACCCAGATCTGGTTCAGCGAGATGCCGACCGAGAGCGCGGCCTTGTGGCTGTCGGCGACCGCCCGCAGCGCCCGGCCGATGCGTGTGTACTGGAAGAAGGCCGCCAGCAGCCCGATCATCAGCGAGGCGATGATCGCCGCCGCGATGTCGATCTTCTGCAGCGAGACGAGGCCGCCCAGGACCGGCAGGTCGATCGCCCCGCGCGGCAGCCAGAGCTGGTCGGTGATCATCTGCTTGGGGTTGCCGCCGAACAGCGATTCCCCGAAGCCGATCAGGAAATAGGTGATGCCGAAGGTCGCCATGAACAGGATGATGTCGGGCTGGTTCACCAGCGGCCGCAGCACCACGCGCTCGATCGCGACCGCCAGCACGAACATCACGCCCAGCGTGATGATGACCGCGAGGAAGGCCGGAACGCCCTTTTCGTAGAGCCCGACCAGCGTCAGCGCGGCGAACACCACCATGATGCCCTGCGCGAAGTTGAACACGCCGGACGCCTTGAAGATCAGCACGAAGCCGAGCGCGATCAGGGCGTAGAGCACGCCGGAGACCAGCCCCTCCCAGATCGTCTGCACCAGCAGGTCGGGTGCGCCGACCATCTGCTGGAACGGGTCGACGAAGATGGCGTAGAGCGTGTTGGAGGAATCGAGCCGGACGCCGATGGCGACCGCGGCGACGATCGCGACGAGGATCAGCCCGGCCTTGACGAGCGGGTTGGCGAGGAGGCTCGGCGCGGGGCGGGTGGCGACGTCGCTCATGGTTGCGCCTTCCAGTTCAATGGACCGTGAAACAAGCCCTCATCCTGAGGAGCCGCGCAGCGGCGTCTCGAAGGATGGTCCAGCTCGCGCGTGAAGAGCCCTCTGGAGCATCCTTCGAGACGCGCTCCTGTGGAGCGCTCCTCAGGATGAGGGCTGAGGGTGAGGGCGCTGTGGGCCATCAATGCGCCACTCCCAGATACGCCTCGATCACCTTCTGGTCGCGCTTGACCTCGTCGGGCGTGCCGTCCGCGATCTTGCGGCCGTATTCGAGGACGACGACCCGGTCGGAGAGGTCCATCACGACCCCCATATCGTGCTCGATCAGCGCGATGGTGGTGCCGAACTGCTGGTTCACGTCGAGGATGAAGCGGCACATGTCCTCCTTCTCCTCGAGGTTCATGCCGGCCATCGGCTCGTCGAGCAGCAGGAGCTCGGGCTCCATCGCCAGCGCCCGGCCGAGCTCGACGCGCTTCTGCAGCCCGTAGGGCAGCTTGCCGACCGGCAGCTTGCGAATGTGCTCGATCTGCAGGAAGTCGATGATGTCCTCGACGACGCGGCGATGCGCGATCTCCTCCTGCATCGCCGGGCCATGGCGCAGCGCCTGCCAGAAGAAGCTCTTCCGCATCTTGAGCGTCCGCCCGGTCATGATGTTGTCGAGCGTCGACATGCCCTTGAACAGCGCGACGTTCTGGAAGGTGCGCGCGATGCCGCCGGCCGCCGCGCGATGCGGCCGCATCCGGGCGCGGCGCTCGCCCTTGAAGACGATCTGGCCTTCCTGCGGCTGGTAGAAGCCGTTGATGCAGTTGAGCATCGAGGTCTTGCCGGCGCCGTTGGGGCCGATGATGGCGCGCACCTCGCCCTTGCGGATGTCGAAGGAGACGTCGGTGATCGCCTTCACCCCGCCGAAGCGCAGCGAGACGTTCTCCACCGCCAGCAGCACCTCGCTGCGCGGGCCGATCGGGGTGCCGGTCACGTTCATGGGTTCCGCGTTCATGCCGCAGCCCTCGCGGCCGGTGTCGGCTCGGGCGCCGTCACGGGATAGGTCTTCGCGTCGCGCACCTTCACGCGGGCCGAGATCACGCCCTTGCGCCCGTCCTCGAAGGTGACTTCGGTCGAGATGTCGGCGGCGGTGGAGCCGTCATAGAGCGCCGTGACCAGCGGTGCGTAGCGCTCGGCGATGAAGCCGCGCCGGACCTTCTGGGTGCGGGTCAGTTCGCCGTCGTCGGCGTCGAGTTCCTTGTGCAGGATCAGGAAGCGCTTGATCTGCGCCCCGCCCATCAGCGGCTCCGCCGCGAGCGAGCGGTTCACCTCGTCCACATGCTGCGCGATCATGTCGTAGACGAGGTCGTGCCCGGCGAGCTCCTGGTAGGAGGCGTAGACGACGTTGTTGCGCTCGGCCCAGTTGCCGACGGCCGTCAGGTCGATGTTGATCGCGACCGTCGCGAAATCCTTGCCCTGGCCGAAGGCGACCGCCTCCTTGATGTTGGGATAGAATTTCAGCTTGTTCTCGATGTATTTCGGCGGGAACAGCTCGCCCGAGGCCAGCTTGCCGACATCCTTGGCGCGGTCGATGATCTTGAGATGGCCGCTCTCGTCGAAGAAGCCGGCGTCGCCCGAGCGCACGAAGCCGTCGGCGGTCATCGTCTCGGCGGTCTTCTCCGGGTCCTTGTAGTAGCCGCCGAAGATCGAGGGCGAGCGGTAGAGAACCTCGCCGTTGTCGTCGATGCGGATCTCGACCAGCGGCGCCGGCTTGCCGACCGTGTCGGCCTTGATCTCGCCGTTCGGCTGCATGGTGATGTAGACACCGGCCTCGGTCTGTCCGTAGAGCTGCTTCAGGTTGACGCCGATCGAGCGGTAGAACCGGAACAATTCGGGGCCGATCGCCTCGCCGGCCGTGTAGCCGACCTTGATGTTGGTGAGGCCGAAGCGGTTGCGCAGCGGCGCATAGACCAGCATGTCGCCGAGCGCGTAGAGCAGCCGGCCTTTCAGCGGCACGCTCTCCCCGTTGAGGATCTTCTCGCCATAGGTCTTCGCGATGCCGAGGAAGTGGTGGAACATCCTGCGCTTCAGCGCACCCGCATCCTCCATGCGCACCATCGTCAGCGTCAGCATGGTCTCGAAGACGCGCGGCGGCGCGAAGGCATAGGTGGTGCCGATCTCGCGGCGGTCGTCGATCACGGTGTCCGGGCTTTCCGGGCAGTTCACGCAGAAGCCCGCCAGCATCGCCTGCGCATAGGAGAAGACATGGTCGCCGACCCAGGCGATCGGCAGATAGGCGATGACCTCGTCGCTCTCGTTCAGCCCGTCGAACTGGCAGCCGATCTCGGCGGCGGTCAGGACGTTGTAGTGCGAGAGCATCACGCCCTTGGGCCGCCCCGTGGTGCCCGAGGTGTAGAGGATGATGCCGAGGTCCTCCGGCTGTCCCTGCTCCATCTCGCGCTGGAGGGCGGCCGCCGCCTCGGGGCTCGCGGCCAGCGCCTCGCGCCCGCTCTCGATCACCTTGCCGATGTCGTGCAGGCGGCTGTGGTCGTAGTCGCGCAGGCCGCGCGGCTCGTCATAGAGGACCTGCCTCAGATCGGGCAGGCG
The DNA here is from genome assembly GCA_003248805.1 of Chelatococcus sp. Taxonomy (GTDB): domain Bacteria; phylum Pseudomonadota; class Alphaproteobacteria; order Rhizobiales; family Beijerinckiaceae; genus Allobosea. The sequence continues at coordinate 103,046 of QFQY01000004.1, forward strand.
CTCGGCGATGGAGAGCACCTTGTCGACCTGTTCCTGGTCCTGCACGACGGCGAAGGCGGCCTCGGCATGGCCGAGGACATAGGCCATCTCGTCCGCGACGGAGTCGGAATAGACCGGCACCGGCACCGCGCCGAGCCATTGCGCGGCGCACATCGACCAGTAGAGCCGCGGCCGGTTGTAGCCGATGATCGCGACCTTCTCGCCGCGCTTCAGCCCGAGCTGGCGTAGGCCCTCGGCGAAGCCGCGCACCTCCTGCGCGACCTCCGCCCAGTTCCAGGACTGCCAGATGCCGAGGTCCTTGTGACGGAAGGCGACGCGCCCGCCGCGCTCGCGTTCATTGCGCAGCAAGAGGCGCGGAAACGTCCCCGCCTGGCCCGCGCTCGCGCTTGCCACCATGATGTCTCCACCCTTGTGCGGGACACCATGCATCGTGGTGTCCCTTGTGAGAGCCGTGTCTCCGGCCCTTCTTGTGGTGTGTAGCCTTCCAGCCACGCAGCACGATTGCAAGGCATGGCTTGACAGACAATTGGTCTTTTGGGGACTATGGTGACGCCGGAGGCTGTATCGTCTCCCACGGCTTGCCCTCTCATCGCATCGCTGTTCCTGCCAGGCTTCGTCGCCGGCCATCCCGGCGCCGGCTCGGGACGGCGCATCCGCATGCCTCGGTTTGGCGTCGATCTCGGGCCTCAGTCGTACGGAATGAAGAACGATTTTATCCTCGGATCTCACGCGGGCAGCGACCCTGTCCCGCTTTCGGGCGATATCCGATCCGTTTCAGAGATGATTATTCTATAGCGATGAGCTATTATAGATGAATAATCCTGACGGGATCGTTCTTCAAAAAGAACTTTTCCGTTGACGCGGCGGGCTGCGGCCGGGATTGTGGCAGGAATTTCTCCCCGGCCTCCGCGATGGCGTGAGGCCCGGAAGATCCATCTCTCTTGACGGAGTTCTTCGACGATGAGGATCGTGCCCCTGCTGGCCGGCGCCGTGGCGCTCGCCGGCGTGACCCTGGCATCCGTCGCGGGTGCCTTCGCCCAGGAGCCGCGCCGTGGCGGCACGCTGACCGCGATCGTCCAGCCCGAGCCGGTCACCCTGACGGCTGCGGTGAACACGGCCGCGCCGACGCAGTTCGTCGCCGGCAACGTCTTCGACGGTCTCGTCGAATACGATCTCGACCTCAAGCCGAAGCCGGCTCTGGCCGAGCGCTGGGAGGTCGCGCCGGACGGGCTCTCCATCACCTTCCAGCTGCGCAAGGGTGTGAAGTGGCATGACGGCAAGCCCTTCACCTCGGCGGACGTCAAGTGGACGCTGGAGAATGTCTGGAAGACGCTGCACCCGCGCAACCGCGCCATCTTCGAGAGCGTCACCACGGTCGACACGCCCGACGAGAACACCGCGATCCTGCGCCTGTCGAAGCCGTCGCTGCCGATCCTGAGCACGATCAACGCGTCGGGCGCCCAGATCCTGCCCAAGCATCTCTACGAGGGCACCGACGTCCTCAACAATCCCTGGAACAACAAGCCGGTCGGCACCGGCCCCTTCGTCTTCAAGGAATGGAGCAAGGGCAATCATATCGTCCTGGAGCGCAACCCGGACTACTGGGACGCCGGCAAGCCCTATCTCGATCGCATCGTCTTCCGCGTGATGCCGGACGCCGGCGCCCGCGCCGCCGCGCTCGAGAAGGGCGAGGCGCAATATGCGGCCTTCAGCCCGGTCCCGCTGCGCGAGGCCGAGCGCCTCGGCAAGCTGCCGACGCTCAAGATCGACACGCGCGGCTATGAATGGCTCTCGCCGCTGCTCTATTTCGACCTCAACCTCGACAACCAGTACCTCAAGGACGTGCGCGTCCGCCGCGCCATCGCCCATGCGATCGACCGCGCCGCGCTCGCCAGGATCGTCTGGTTCGGCTTCGGCAAGCCGGCGATCAGCCCGGTGCCCTCGACCGTCGCGCAGTTCCACGACAAGACGACGCCGAGCTATGAGTTCGACGTGAAGAAGGCCGAGGCCCTGCTCGACGAGGCCGGCTTCAAGCGCGGCGCCGACGGCACCCGCTTCACCCTCAACCACGACTTCCTGCCCTATGGCGACGACTACAAGCGCACCGGCGAATATCTGAAGCAGGCGCTGAAGCGCGTCGGCATCGAGGTCAACATCCGCGCGCAGGACACCGCCGCCTTCATCAAGCGGGTCTATGGCGACCGCGACTTCGACATCTCCAGCTCCTGGAACGGCTCGTTCCCCGATCCGCAGATCGGCATCACCCGCATCTACTGGTCCGGCTGGGTCGGCAAGAACGTGCCCTGGACCAATGCGTCGGGTTATCGCAGCGCCGAGGTGGACAAGCTGATCGACCAGCTCGCGGCGAGCCCGAGCCAGGAGGAGCGCGCCCAGCTCTTTGCCCGCTTCCAGCACGCGACCCAGGCCGACACGCCGACGATCCCGCTGCTGGAGCTGCGCTTCTTCACCATCCACGCCGCCAATCTGCGGGACGCGGTGGTGCAGGGCGATCAGGTCTACGCCTCGCTGAAGAACGCCTGGCTCGACGCGCCCCCCAAGGGTAACTGACTTCGGATCTCGACTGACGGGATCAGGCCGCGCCCGCACCGCAACGGTTCGGGCGCGGTTCGCGATTTGAGAGGGTATGATGGGTGACTTGCGCTTCTGGGGCCGAAAGCTGGGGCAGCTCGTCTTCGTCGTGCTCGGAATCGCCACCGTGAACTTCTTCCTCCTGCGGCTGGCGCCGGGCGATGCGGCCCAGGTGCTGGCCGGGGAGGCGGGGGCGGCGACGCCGGAATACATGGAGGCGCTGCGCCGGCAGTTCGGGCTCGACCAGCCGCTGCCGGTCCAGTTCCTGGCCTATTTCAAGAACATCCTGCTGCTCGATCTCGGCCATTCCTTCCGGCACGGCATGCCGGTCCTGCAGCTGATCGGGCAGCGCATCGTGCCGACATTGCTCCTGATGGGCGCGAGCATCGGGCTCGCGGTCGTCGTCGGCTGCCTGCTCGGCTTTCTCGCCGCCCGCCGGGCCGGCAGCATCACCGACACGCTGATCTCGGTCGTGGCGCTGCTGTTCTATGCGACGCCGGTCTTCTGGATCGGCGTGGTGCTGATCGTGGTCTTCTCGGTCTGGCTCGACTGGTTCCCGGTCGGCGGCATGGCGACGATCCAGTCGGGGCTGACCGGGCTCGCCTATGCCGGCGACGTGGCGCGGCACCTCGTCCTGCCGGCGGTGACGCTGGGGCTGTTCTATCTCGCGATCTACACGCGGCTGATGCGCGCGGCGATGCTCGACGCCTATGGCGAGGATTTCGTCCGCACGGCGCAGGCCAAGGGCGTGCAGTCCGGCCGGATCGCCTGGCGCCACGTCCTGCCCAACGCGCTGCTGCCGGTCGTCACCATGCTCGGCGTCCAGATCGGCTCGGTGCTGGGCGGGGCGGTCCTGGTCGAGACCGTCTTCGCCTGGCCGGGTCTGGGGCGGCTCGCCTTCGAGGCTTTGTTCCAGCGCGATTTCAACCTGCTGCTCGGCATTCTGCTCTGCTCGTCGGTGGTGGTCGTCCTCGTCAACATCGCCGTCGATGTCGTGTACACGCTGATCGATCCGCGCATCGAGCTGGCCTGAACCACCAACCGGCATGAATCTCGAACCGGCATGAGCATGACCCTTCCCAGAACGGCCGAGCCACGCACGCAGGCGGCGCCCCCGGCCCGCTCCCGCGCCGTCGTCCTGCGCCTGCTGCGCCGGCCGTCCGGCCTGGTCGGTGCCGTGCTGCTCGTCGCCATCCTGGCGATGGTGGCGGCGGCGCCCCTGCTGTTCCCGAGCGATCCGCTCGACATGGTCGCCCAGCCCTTCCTCTGGCCGGGGCAGGATCCGGAGTTCCCGCTGGGCACGGACATGCTCGGCCGCGACCTCGCCTCCGGCATCGTCCATGGCGCCCGGATCTCCCTGCTGATCGGCGTGGTGGCGAGCCTTGTCTCCGTCGTCATCGGCGTCGCGGTCGGTGCCCTGGCCGGCTTCTATGGCGGCAAGGCCGACGAGGTGCTGATGCGCCTCACCGAGCTCTTCCAGACCATTCCGCCCTTCCTGTTCGCGCTCGCCATCGTGGCGATCCTGCAGCCCTCGATCGCGGCCATCGTCGTCGCCATCGGCCTGACCTCCTGGCCCGGCCTCGCCCGGCTGCTGCGGGCCGAGGTGCTGAAACTGCGCAAGGGGGATTTCGTTCAGGCGGCGGTGGCCTCGGGCGCGTCGGATATCCGCATCATCCTGCGCCATATCCTGCCGAACGCCCTGGCGCCGGTCATCGTCACGAGTTCGGTGCTGGTCGCCGGCGCCATCCTGACCGAGTCGGGGCTGGCGTTCCTGGGGCTGGGCGATCCGAATGTGATGAGCTGGGGCGCCATGGTCGGCGCGGGTCGCGAGGTCATCCGGACCGACTGGTACATCGCGACGCTGCCCGGCATCGCCATCGTCGCCGCCGTGCTGGCGCTCAATCTGCTGAGCGATGCGCTGAACGACGTTCTCGACCCCAAGCGCCGCAAGTCCTGAGCGCCTCTCCGGCCGGCATCCGGCGGCGCGGCGGGGCTCAGTCGTCGTCCGCTCTGGTCGTCCGGCGCTTCCTGAAGAGGTGCCACAGCGAGTTGGTGATGCGGCGGGACGTCATATGCGCTCCGGCGGGGCGCCGTTCGAGCGTGATCTTCCGGTCGTGATAGTCCTCCAGCCCGGGCCGGTGCCCGACGCTGATGATCGTGGCGTCCGCCAGCTCGTCGCCGAACAGGGCCAGCAGCGCGTTCTGGCTGTCCTCGTCGAGGGCGGACGTGGCCTCGTCCATCACGATGAAGCCGGGCTTCTGGATCAGCAGGCGGGCGAAGGCGATGCGCTGGCGCTCGCCGCCCGACAGGGCGCGGTCCCAGTTCTCGTCCTCGTCGAGGCGCTTCGCCAGATAGGGAAGGCCGCAGCGCTCGAGAGCCGCGACGAGGGTCTCGGTCGGGACCGGGATGTCGGAATGGGGATAGAGCAGCACCGAGCGCAGCGTGCCCTTCGGCAGATAGGGGCGCTGCGGCACGAAGGCGATCGCCTTCCCCCGCGCGACGCGGATCGAGCCCGAGCCCCATGGCCAGAGTCCGGCCAGCGCGCGGATCAGCGTGCTCTTTCCCGAGCCGCTTTCGCCGACGATCAGCACCTTCTCGCCCGGCTGGATCACCACGGTGGCGTCCGCGATGACGATGCGGCCGTTGCTGTGCGCGACGGACAGGTTCTCGACATGGATCGCCCCGTCGTCGCTCTCGCCCATCGCGATGCGGGTGTCGCCTTCCATGATCGTGCCCACGTCGAGCGCCTGGAGTTCCTCCACCAGCTCGTCGACCCGCGTCACCGAGGCGAACCACTCGGCGAGCCGCACGAAATTGTCGACGAACCAGATCAGGGCGGCCTGGACCGCGCTGAAGGCGGCCACGACCTGCATCACGCCGCCGAGCGTGACGCTGCCGGAGAGGAACTTCGGCGCGATCAGCAGCAGCGGGACGATCGGAAACAGCGCGCCGTTCGTGTTCAGCACGAGCGCGATGATGCCCTGCTGGCGGATGATCCGCAGCCAGGCGCCCAGCACCCGGCCATAGCCCTCGGCGAGCGAGCTGCGCTCGTCGGCGTCGCCGCGGATCAGCGCTATGCTCTCCGCGTTCTCCCTCAGTCGCGTCATGTCGGCGCGGAAACGCGCCTCCGTCTCGTTCTTCGCCGCGACCAGCCCGACGAGCGGGCGACCGGTGACATAGGCGCCGAGCGAGGCGATCGTGGCGTAGAGCAGGGCGGCGAACGCCATGTAGCTCGGGATCACGATGGTCGTGCCGCCGAGCGTGAATTCGGCGGCGCCCGCCACCGTCCACAGGACCGAGGCGAAGGCGACGGCGGTGACGAAGGCGCTGATCAGCCCGATGGCGAGCTCGACCAGCGGCTCGATCGAGAGGCGGGTATCCTCCGCGATCCGGTATTCCGGCGCCGTCTGCTCCCTGGTGATCAGGCTGAGACGGTAATAGCGCTGGTCCGCGACCCACCATCCGGCCAGGCGCATCGTCAGGTTCTCGCGCCAGCGCGCCTGCAGCGTCATGCGGCTCACGACGAGCCCCGAAACGGAGAGGGCGGAGGCCGCGAGCAGCAGGGGCAGCCAGCCGGCCACGCTCCAGAGCGCCTGCGCGTCGCGCTTCTCGAGGGCGTCGAAGAACCAGCGGTTCCAGGTGTTGATGCCGAGCGCGCTCGCCGTCTGCGCGGCGACGAAGCCGAGCACGGCGGCGGTCAGCCCCCAGGCCTGCCAGCGTGTCTCGCCCCGCCAGTAGCGCAGCGCGATGCGGAAGAACTGATGCAGACGCGAGCGCCGGCTGGGCGCGGGCGTATCGGCCATGTCGCGTCACTCCCCGCCGCGGACAGGCCGCAGGGGTGGCCTGTCATGCGCGAGCGGTATCGACGAAACGGCCGGCGGGGCACCGGGTTCCCGCCGGATCATCGTGGGCGGTCATGCGCTCCGCTGAACCGGCTCGATCTTCTGCAGTTCGCTGCGCCAATGCTCGCCGGCGGCGTAGAGCAGGGAGTGGATGGCGCGCGCGCGGACACGGGCCTCCTCCTCGTCGATGCCGACATTGGCCTCCCAGAGAAGGCGCATATGGGCGCCCCGGACCTCGATGCAGTGAAAGACCGCGATCTCCCGCCCGAACTCGCGGGTCAGCCAGACGCTGAGCCCGCCGCACCGGCCGATTTCGGTTTCGCCACGCGGGCGTCTGTCTGTCTTGGAACGCACGGGACTGCTCTGACGCTCGCGCCTCTTGCCTGGGCCGGGCTGCGACCATGGCAGCGGAACGATGCGTGGAGCTTTCGGCCGGGCGAGCGTCGCCGCCGTCCTCGCGGCGGCGGGGGCGGTTGCCAGCGGGCGAGCTCTGCGCGCGCGCCAGACGGCGCCGGCCCGGTTCAGCGCCAGCCGCGACGCCACATCGAAACAACGCCGCACGCGGCGAGCTGGAAGGCGATCAGGAGATAGGACCAGTCGAAACTCCCTGTCCGGCCGGCCAGCAGCGCGAAGACGAGAGGGCCGCAGAACGAGCCTGCGAAGCCGAAGAGGTTCGCGGCGGAGGTCACGTCGCCGATGAGCCCGGGCGGAGAAAGCCGCGCCAGCTCCGCCATGTAGACGCCGTTCCAGCCAAGCGCCGTCGCTCCGATGAGGGCGACACAGCCGTACAGCGCCCACGAAGGCCCCGCGGCCGAGCAGACGAACAGGACGATCGCGCCGCTCGTGGCGAGCAGAAGCAGGCAGAGCAGGAGCAGGCCCCGTCGCCACCGATCCGCCAGCCAGCCCAGGACGATCCGGGAGATCGTGCTGGAGGCGAGCAGGACGGCCATCAGGTACCCAGCATGCGCGAGATCCTTCCCATGCTGCGTGACCAGATAGGTCGCGGTGAAGGCCTGGACGCTCGCCTGGGCGATGGACAGCGAGATGCCGATGCCGGTGACGAGCGGCAAGGACGGGTGGGAGCGGATGACCTCGGCCGACCGGCGCAGCGCCGAGGGCGACAGGAACATGCGGGCCCATCGCCGGTTCGCCGGGCCCCTCTCCATGTCGAGGCGCTTCTGGAACGGCTGCACCGCCAGCAGGCTGACGATGACCAGGGCGGCGATCGACCAGGCCGCCTGCGTGAAGCCCAGGACGCTGACGACGGGCGCCACCGAGACGCCGGCGAGGGCGCCGCCGAAGGGGACGCCCGCCTGCCGGATCGAGAAGATCAGGTTGCGATGCCGCGCCGGTGCCGTGCGCATCAGCATCGTGCTGCCCGCGGGATTGTTCGGCGCCAGGCCGAGGCCGAGCAGGAGCGCGCCGGCGAAGCCGAGTGCGGCGATCGGCAATGACAGGAAGACGATCCCGACGCTGGTGAAGGCCAGCCCCAGTTGCAGCGTGCGGACCGGGCCGTGATGGTCGAGCATCGGGCCGCCGCAGGCCAGGCACCAGCAGATGCCGATCGAAACGGTCGCGGAGACGTAGCCGATGCTTTCGGGAGGCAGGTTCCAGCGTTGCGTCAGGACAGGGCCGAGCAGAGGAACCGTGGCCGCGGCATAGGAACTCACGACCTGCACGAGCAGCGTCGCGCTCAAGGCGCTTCCCCACAGGGGCAACTTCAAGACGGCCTCCTCCCGGCGCTCCTGGCATGCTGGTTCTTGTCGCTTGCCGCCGCCGAAGCGGTGGCGAGCGAGTCCGGCTTGTGCCGGTCTTCCGCGAATGTGCCGGCGTGGTCGAGGCTCCGGCCGGCCTGTCCGACCTGCAGGATTTGCATGCGCGCGCCGCGCCGGCCCACGGGCCGGTGTCGGCTTTCCCGGCTCGACGCCTCGGATCGGCTCCGTGTCGTGATCCCGTCGGGCGCGGTCCCCCGACGGTCGCGATCCGGCCCGTTATGGGGCGCGCGAGAGAACCAGGACACCGATCGCCAGGGTGGCGATCGTCAGGGGCGCGCCGATCCTGAAATAGGCCCAGAAGTCGATCGCGATGCCCTCCTTGGCGGCGCGCTCGGCCACGATGAGGTTCGCGACGGAGCCGAGCAGCGTGAAATTGCCGGCCAGCGTCGATGCCATCGCGACCACGAGCCATGCGCGCTGAGGCTCCTGCAAGTGCTCGACGAAGGGCTTGAGGACCAGCACGGCGGGAACGTTGCTGACGAGGTTCGAGAGGACGGCCGTGACGCCCGTCAGCACGGCCACATCGCCGAGATCGAACTGCGCGACCTGGCCGACGACATCGCGGGTGAGCACGGCATGCTCCAGGCCGCGCACCACGACGAAGAGACCGGCGAACATCAGCAGAAGCGGCCCGTCGATCTCGGCATAGACCTTCCTCGGCTCGACCCGGCGTGTCAGCAGCAGCAGCGCCGCCGCGCAGATCGCGGTCTTGGCGACGGGCTGGCCGAGGAAGAACAGGCCGATCATCGCCAGCGAGACCAGCGCCGATTTGGCCGCCAGCCAGCGATGATAGTGCGTCGGCACGGTCACGTTCGGCAGCCGTGCCCTCGCGAGATATTCCCGCGGATTGAGGACCAGCACGAGGAGGATGGTGAGGAGCAGGCCGAGGGCGGCGATCGGCAGCAGCGCGCCGGTGAAGGCTCCGTAGGAGATGCCCGAGAGATTGCCGATGATCATGTTCTGTGGGTTGCCGGTGATCGTCGCCGTCGAGCCGACATTGGCGGCGAGCGCCACTGCGATCAGATAGGGAACCGGGTTGCGGTCGAGCGCGCGCGTCAGCGTGATCACGATCGGCGTCATCACCAGGCAGATCGCATCGTTGACCAGGAAGGCCGACAGCACGCCGGTCGTCACCACGATGGCGGCCAGCAGAAGGGCCGGGTGGCGCGCCCTGCCGACCGCCCAGCCGGTAGCCATGCGAAAGAAGCCGGAGAGCCGGAGATGGGCCACGACGATCATCATGCCGAGCAGGAGCGTGATCGTGTCGAGGTCGATCGCGCGATAGGCGTCTTCCGGAGAGAGCACGCCGCAGCCGACCATGAGCGCGGCGCCGATCAGCGCCGCGCCGGCGCGATCGACGCGCAGGCCCGGCAACCGGCCGATGGCGATCGCGACATAGGTCGCCAGAAAGATCGCGATCGCGAGGATCTGCGTCGTCCTGAGGGTCCAGTCGGTCATGCGAATCAAGCCGCTCTCTCGGCCGTCGCCGCTCGCGCGGAGCCGTCTGCGCGGCCGGTCGGGGGCCGGTATCCGCGGGTCTCCGGCATGGCGGCGAGGTACAGGACAAAGCCGCCGGCGGCGATGGACGCCAGTGTCGCGAAGGCCGTGGCGTAGCCTGCGGTCACGATGATCAGGCCCGCCAGCGAAGCGGAGATCGAGGCGCCGATGCCCTGGAAGGTCGCGACCGCTCCCTGCGCCACGTTGAACCGCCCGGTGCCGCGCGTCAGATCCGCCACCACGACCGGGAACAGCGCGCCGAAGATGCCGGCCCCGACCCCGTCGAGCGCCTGCACCGCCACGAGCCAGAACGGGTTGTCGGAAACGACGTAGAGCGCGCCGCGCAGGGCCAGCACGCCGAAGGCGATCAGGAAGATCGGCTTGCGGCCCCAGGCATCGACCTTGGTGCCGACCATGACGGCCATCGGCACCATGACGCATTGCGCCGCCACGATGCACACGGCCACGAGCGAGGTCGCCTGCTCCTTGCCGACGACGCGGGTGAGCAGCTGGCCGACGGAGGTGAGCATCGCGGCGTTGGAGAGATGGAAGATCGCGCAGAGCAGGGCGAACAGCATGAGATGCCGGTTCTGCAGCAGGGCCCTGAAGCCGGACGGCGTCTCGTCGTCGACGGCCTCGTCGAGGCCGCGCGCGAGGTCGTCGTCGATCTCCCTCTCCGGCACCAGCAGCATGGCGCCGATGCTGAAGACCGCGAGCACGGCCATGAGCCAGAACACCACGATCGGCCCGAAGAAATAGGCGGTCGTGCCCGCGATGGCTGCCGAAGCCGCATTGCCGAGATGGTTGAAGGCCTCGTTGCGGCCGACGCGCCTGGAGAACAGCCCCGGCCCGACCAGCCCGAGCGTGATCGCGGCCAGCGCCGGCGGAAACACCGCGCCCGCGATCGCGGCGATCGATTGCGTCCCGGCGACCAGGTAGAAATTGCTGATGAAGGGCAGCGCCAGGCACGAAAGCGTCACCGCGACCGCCGATGCGATGACGATCGCCGGCTTGTGCCGGCCGCTGTCGATCAGCGCTCCGGCCGGCGTTTGGGCGATGAGGCCGACGATGCCCGCGATGGTCATGACGAGGCCGACCGTCGCCTCGTTCCAGTCCTGCTCGGGCCCGCGCACGGCGATGAGGTAGATCGCGAGATACGGGCCGAGCCCGTCGCGCACGTCGGCGAGGAAGAAGTTCAGGGCATCGAGGCCCAGGAGCGCCCGCCGCGACGGCGCGCGTTCGCTCGGGGGGCTGGCTTTGCCGGGCTGGCTTCGCACGGGCATGGGGTGTCTCGCGGCAGGTGGGAGGCCGCATCCCGTCAGGCATGCGGCAGGGCTGTGCGTGTCCGGGTCGAAGCGGGCGATCCGGACACGGGCGGCGGCTCTCGGAGGGCGACGTCAGCCGCGCGGGCCCGCCCCCGGCCCGCGGCCCGGAGGGGGCGGCGGAGGCGCGCGGTCGTCGGGGCCGGCCTGGTCGCTGGCCGCGGCGCCCGGCCGCAGCGCGAAGGCCGTCTGGGTGGAGAGATGCGGCGGCAGCTCGATCTCGGTGCCGTCGGCGGGGAGAACACCGTCGATCTCGCCCCGTGGGCCGAGCGTGTATCGCTTCACCACGCCCTTCGTCTGCGGAAGCTGCGAAGCGTCATAGGCCAGGCCGCCGCGGGCCTTTGCGAGCACGGCCGCCGCGCCTGGGGCGGTTCCGCTCGGCAAGAGGAGGGCGGTGGCTGTCGAGCGGACTCCGTTCGTCATGATCTCACCTGCAGTCATGCCGGATCACCGGCGGGACGGGATGTCGTCCGCAACCGGCGTGCCAGGACATGGTTCCTTCTGTTTCAGAGGTTTATGCGCGCGCTCGCTCCGTCTGCCGTCCGGATCCCTGACGGCGCCCGTCGGGAATTGGGACGCTGCTCGCCGTCGAGGCCGTAGCGCTCGATCTTGGTGTGGAGGAGCTGGCTGTTGGCCTCGGCCCCATCGGAGGTTTTCAGCGACCGCCTGATCTCCACCTTGCCGATGATCGGCCTCAGCGCGTCCGGCGCCCGGACCCACCAGATATTTCCGCGCAGGAGGAGGTGTTCAGGGCGGCGCGCCATAAGGTTCGCGATGCGTTGTGGCCCACGGCCGTGGACCGACACGGCATGCCAACGCGCTACAATCAAAAAGCTTTTCGGGAGATCGACGACTTTCGTCGGGCCTGGTGGAGCTGAGGGGATTCGAACCCCTGACCTCTGCAGTGCGATTGCAGCGCTCTCCCATCTGAGCTA
>QFQY01000066.1 GCA_003248805.1 Chelatococcus sp.
CCATGAAGAAGATCATGATCAGGCCGTGGCCGGTGACGAAGACGTTGTAGCTCTGGCCGTTGGCGAAGATCTGCAGGCCGGGCTGCTGCAATTCGATCCGCATCATGATCGAGAGGAAGCCGCCGACGAGCCCCGCCATGATCGCGAAGATCAGGTAGAGCGTGCCGATGTCCTTGTGGTTGGTCGACATCAGCCAGCGCCGCCATCCGGTCGGATGGGCGTGCTCGTGCTCATGTCCGTGGACACCGTGTCCGGGGTGGCCGTCTCCTTGGACCCGGGCGTGCTCGGCCGCTGTCGCCATCGTCCTCGTCTCCCTTGGGCGATCTTCGCTCGCCCCGCTTTGTCGTTTTTGATTCGTCGCGGCGTCCCGCGCAATGGCTTACTGCTGGGCGGAGGCCGCGATCTTGTTGCCGGCGTCCGCCGCGTTGGCGAATTTCTGCTTCGATTCGACCAGCCAGGCCGCATAGCGCTCGGGGCTGACGACCCGGAAGGCGATCGGCATATAGGCGTGGTTCTGCCCGCAGATGAACGAGCACTGGCCGTAATAGATGCCCTCGCGGTCGGCCTTGAACCAGGTCTCGTTCAGGCGGCCGGGGATCGCGTCGATCTTGATGCCGAAGGACGGCACGGTGAACTTGTGGATCACGTCCGCGCCGGTGACCTGCACGCGCACGATCTTGCCGACCGGAACCACCGCCTCGTTGTCGACCGCCAGCAGGCGCGGCGCCTCGGCGGCGGGAATCTTGTTGCTGGAGATCGCCTCGGCGCGCTGCTTCTCGTCGAGCATGAGCGAATCGAAGGCGATCGCGCCGCCGTCCTGCGGATATTCGTAGGACCAGTACCACTGCTTGCCGGTCACCTTCACGGTGACGTCCGCCTGCGGCACCTCGAGCTGCAGCTTCAGCAGCCGGAACGAGGGAATCGCGATCACGACGAGGATCAGCACCGGCACGACCGTCCACGCCACCTCGAGCAGCGCGTGGTGCGTGGTCTTGGACGGGGTCGGGTTGGCCTTCTCGTTGAAGCGCCAGCAGACATAGACCAGCAGCGCCAGAACGAAGACCGACACCGAAAAGATGATGACGTTCAGCCAGTCGTGGAACCAGTGGATATAGGCGGCGACCGGCGTGGCGGCGCCCTGCAGGTTCATCTGCCAGGGGCTGGGCATCCCGGTGCCCGCCGCCGCGGGATGCGCGGCGAGAAGGGTGCCGAGAAGGCCGGCCCCGGCAACAGCGCTGATTCTGCTCACGATTCGCTTCACTTGGACATGCTCCCTCGAAATCGCGCACCGACATGGCCGAACCCTCTTGCGGGGCTTCGCTGGATTCCATGTCCGGTCATGCGCGACCGTCAAGGCCGTAACCGGCTCTTCTCAGATTGCGATAAATCAAAGAAGCCGCGTGCGCCAGAGGCCGCGTGCGCGCTCGGGGCGCAGGGGATGCGACGTAAACGCGCAAGCGGGCATGGCGATCGGCCGCCGCCGCCTTGACAGGGCGGGGTCCGCATGGTCGGAACGGGCGGTCGCCGCGATGGCGTGGCGGCCTTTCCGGGCGCGCGGCCCGGTTTTCGCCGGAATTCCGTTTCCTGTTGCGGAAGGTTCGGCGGGGCCGGTTTGGAGGGACGAGAGCGATGGGCAAGATCGTCGGACCAGTCCGTGCGGCGCTGCTAACGGCGGCGGTTGCGGCGGCGGGACTTGGCCTTTCGCCGAGTCGCGCGCTCGCGCAGGGCGCGGTGCGCTCGACCCATGGCGACTGGCAGATGCGCTGCGAGGTGCCGCCGGGCGCCAAGGCCGAGCAATGCGCCCTGGTCCAGAACGTCGCGGCCGAGGACCGGCCGAATCTCACCCTGCTCGTCATCGTGCTGAAGACCGCCGACCAGAAGAGCCGCCTGCTGCGCGTCGTCGCGCCGCTCGGCGTGCTGCTGCCGTCGGGGCTCGGCCTCAAGATCGACGACAAGGATATCGGGCGCGCCGGCTTCGTGCGGTGCCTGACCACGGGCTGCGTCGCCGAAGTGGTCATGGACGATACGCTGCTGGGCCAGCTCAAGGGCGGCAAGAACGCCACCTTCATCGTGTTCCAGACGCCGGAGGAGGGGATCGGCGTGCCCGTTTCCCTCAACGGTTTCGGCGCAGGCGTGGAGAAATTGCCTTGATCGATCGCTTCTTCGGCCTGCGCGGGCTGTCGCTGCCGGTGCTCTGTCTCGCCCTCGCCGGCTGCGGCTCTTCGGGTTCGTCGTCCGGTGGCGGCGGCACGCTCCAGACGCTGGGCAACGTCGTCATGTTCCAGTCGACGACGCCTCCGCCCGCCAACCAGCTTCCGAAGGACGAGGAGGACGAGCAGCTCGTCTGTCCGCAGGTCATCGTCGCCGACGGGGGCGCCGCGATCCGCTCCCAGGGCGCGGGCGACAGCAGCACCTTGCGGCACCAGATTTCGATCACGAACGTCGCGCGCGAATGCACGCCGACCGGCAATGGCGCCTTCCGCCTCAAGGTCGGCGTCGAGGGCCGCATCCTGCTCGGTCCTGCCGGATCGCCCGGGGCCTATGGCGCCACTCTGACGACGACCGTCCTGCGGGGCTCGAACACCGTGGCGCGCCGCGCCGCGCGCGTCGGCGGCACGGTGTCCTCCGGCCAGGGCGGCGTCGACTTCGTCCATGTCGAGGACGGTATCGTCGTCCCGGCCGGCAGCGGCGACGTCGAGATCATCGTCGGGCTGGGCACCGGCCCGGCGGCCGCTCCCGCGCGCTCGCGGCGCCGCTGAGCCGGACGAATAAGCGGGATTGCCACGAAACGAGGCAGCGCGGCGATTGACTAAGGCCCGTGGTCTTGTATCTGTGCCGAAGCCGCATATCCCCGCGGGAGAGACCGGGCTCGAGATCCTCGAACCCGGCGCCGAAGGCGCAACCGCCCCGGAAACGCTCAGGCAAAAGGACCGCTGGGGACTTGGCGCTCTGGAAAGTGGCGGGAGCAATCCCGCCCACCGACGGGTGTAACTCGTCCGGCTTCATCGAGCCGGCGGGGAAATCTCTCAGGTTCCGAGACAGAGGGGGCATGCTCCGGACATCTCCGTCCGGGGCTTGCGCTCGATTCTGGAAGGAACCGCCATGGCCGCCGAGGCTCCCGAGGCTGATGCCGATCAGGCCGCACCCGCCGCGCCGCTGCTGAAGACGCCTCTGCACGCCCGCCATGTCGCGCTCGGCGCCAGGATGGTGCCCTTCGCCGGCTACGACATGCCGGTGCAGTATCCGACGGGCGTCCTGACCGAGCACAACTGGACGCGCGAGAAGGCAGGCCTCTTCGACGTATCGCATATGGGCCAGGCCTTCCTCGTCGGCCCCGACCACGAGACCACGGCCCGCGCGCTCGAGGCGCTGGTTCCCGCCGATATCCTCAATCTCGCGCCGGGCAAGCAGCGCTATTCGCAGCTCCTCGACGAAGAGGGCGGCATCCTCGACGACCTGATGGTGACGCGCTCCGGCGACCCGGACGAGGACGGCGCGCTCTATCTCGTCGTCAACGCCGCCTGCAAGGATGCCGACTACGCACATATCGAGGCGCGCCTGCCCGCCGATGTGAAGCTGATCAAGGCCGGCCATCGCGGGCTGATCGCGCTTCAGGGCCCTGCCGCCGAGGCGGCCCTGGCCGCGATCGCTCCCGAGGCCGCCGAGATGGGCTTCATGACCTCGCGGACCATGAAGGTCGCCGGGATCAAGGCCAATGTCAGCCGCTCCGGCTATACGGGCGAGGACGGCTACGAGATTTCCGCCCCTGCGGCCAAGATCGGCGAGATCTGGGACACGCTGCTGCTCGACGCCAATGTGAAGGCGATCGGCCTCGGGGCCCGCGATTCGCTGCGGCTCGAGGCGGGGCTCTGCCTCTACGGGCACGACATCGACACCACGACCTCTCCCGTCGAGGCCGCGCTGACCTGGTCGATCCAGAAGCGTCGGCGCGAGGAGGGGGGCTTCCCCGGTGCCGCGCGCATCCAGCGCGAATTCGCCGAAGGCCCGTCCCGTGTTCGCGTCGGCCTCCTGCCCGAGGGCCGCGCTCCCGCCCGCGAGGGCAGCGAGATCGCCACGCCCGAGGGCGAGGTCGTTGGCAAGGTGACCTCCGGCGGCTTCGGGCCGAGCCTGAACGGCCCCTGCGCGATGGGCTACGTGCCGAAGGCCCTGAGCGCGCCCGGTACCCGCCTCGACCTGATCGTGCGCGGCAAGCCGCTGCCGGCCGTCGTCGCCGCGATGCCCTTCGTCCCCAACCGCTACAAGCGCTGATCCAACGCCCTTTTGCCGGAGAGAGCCAATGTCCGAGACCCGCTACACCAAGGACCACGAATACATCCGCATCGAGGGGGAGACCGGCGTCGTCGGGATTTCCGACTATGCGCAGGGCCAGCTCGGGGACGTCGTCTTCGTCGAGCTGCCCGCCATCGGCAAGGCGCTGAGCAAGGGCGGCGAGGCGGCCGTCGTGGAAAGCGTCAAGGCAGCCTCGGAGGTTTATGCTCCGGTCTCCGGTGAGGTCGTCGAGGTGAATGGCGAGCTCGAGGCGGCTCCCGGCACGGTCAACGAGGACCCCGCCGGCAAGGGCTGGTTCCTCAAGCTCAAGATCGCGGACACCGCCGAGCTGGATGGGCTCATGAGCGAGTCCGAATACCAGAACTACATCAAGACGCTTTGAACGGAGCCTCGCCGTCATCCCGGACACGCGGCGCGGCCGTGCCGCTCCGATAGGCCCGGGATGACGCGGAGGTCGAACCGGGACGGGCGACCCAAAACCGACAACGGACATTTCCCATGCGCTATCTCCCGCTGACCGAGGCCGACCGCGAGGACATGCTCGCGCGCATCGGCGTGCCAGACATCGACGCGCTGTTCAGCGACGTGCCGGCCGACAAGCTGCTCACGGCGCCGCTCGATCTGCCCCGCGCCAAGGGGGAGCTCGAGGTCGAGCGCATTCTCGGCCGCATGGCGGGCCGGAACGTCGCGGCCTCCGCCGTGCCGTTCTTCGTCGGGGCGGGCGCCTACAAGCACCATGTGCCCGCGACCGTGGACCACCTGATCCAGCGCTCGGAATTCCTGACCAGCTACACGCCCTACCAGCCCGAGATCGCGCAGGGCACGCTGCAGTATCTCTTCGAGTTCCAGACGCAGGTCGCGGCACTGACCGGCATGGAGGTCGCCAACGCCTCCATGTATGACGGCTCGACCGGGACGGCTGAGGCCGTGCTGATGGCGCATCGCGTCACGAAGCGGCGCAAGGCCGTGCTCTCCGGCGGGCTGCATCCGCATTACGCCGAGGTGGTGAAGACGCTCTCGGAGATGGCGAGCGACGAGGTCGTGGCGCTGGCTCCCGATGTCGCCGCCCGCGAGGACATCCTGTCCCGGATCGACGACAGCGTCTCCTGCGTCGTCGTGCAGTCGCCGGACGTCTTCGGCAATATCCGCGACCTGCAGCCGATCGCGGACAAGGCCCACGCCCATGGCGCCCTGCTCATCGCCGTCTTCACCGAGGTGGTGTCGCTCGGCGCCCTGGTGCCGCCGGGCGATCAGGGCGCCGACATCGTCGTCGGCGAGGGCCAGTCCATCGGCAACGCGCTGAATTTCGGCGGCCCCTATGTCGGGCTCTTCGCCGCCAAGTCGAAATATATCCGCCAGATGCCGGGCCGCCTCTGCGGCGAGACCGTCGATGCCGACGGCCAGCGCGGCTATGTGCTGACCCTCTCGACCCGCGAGCAGCATATCCGCCGCGACAAGGCGACCTCGAACATCTGCACCAATTCCGGCCTCTGCGTCCTGGCCTTCACCATCCACATGACGCTGCTCGGCCAGGAGGGGCTGAAGCGGCTGGCGATGGTCAACCATGAGAGCGCCGCCAGGCTCGCCGACCTGCTGGACGGCGTGAAGGGGGCCTCGGTCCTCAACGAGACCTTCTTCAACGAGTTCACGGTGAAGCTCTCCAGGCCCGCGGCCGAGGTAGTCGAGGCGTTGGCGGCCAGGGGCGTGCTCGGCGGCGTGCCGGTGTCTCGCCTGCTGCCGGGCGCCGGCCTCGACGACCTGCTGCTCGTGGCGGCCACCGAAGTGAATACCGATGATGACCGGGCGGCCTTCGTGGCGGCGCTCGCGGAGGTGCTGTGATGTTGAATCGTCAGGGACGTCCCACCCAGGCCGGCGCGGCTGCGTCCGGGCAGCATGCGACCTTCACCGGCAACAAGGCCCTTCAGCAGGTCGAGCCGCTGATCTTCGAGATCGGCCGCACCGAGACGACCGGCGTCGACATCGAGAAACCCGGCCCGTTCCGCTCGCGCCTCGGCAAGCATGCGCGCCAGGGCGAGATCGGCCTGCCGGGGCTGACCGAGCCCGAGGCGATGCGCCATTACGTGCGCCTCAGCCAGAAGAATTACGGCATCGACACCGGGCTCTTCCCGCTCGGCTCCTGCACGATGAAGCACAATGCCCGCCTCAACGAGAAGATGGCGCGCCTGCCGGGCTTCTCCGACGTGCACCCCCTCCAGCCGGTCTCGACCGTGCCGGGCGCGCTCGAACTGATGCTGGAGCTCGCGCGCTACCTGATGACGCTGACCGGCATGCCGGCGGTGGCGCTTTCGCCCAAGGCCGGCGCCCATGGCGAGGCCTGCGGCATGATGGCGATCAAGGCCGCGATCGCAGCCAGGGGCGAGGGCGCGACCCGCAACGTCGTTCTCGTTCCCGAATCCGCGCATGGCACCAACCCGGCGACCGCCGCGCTGATCGGCTTCTCGGTGAGGTCTGTCCCGGCCCGTCCGGACGGAACGGTCGCGGTCGAGGACGTCAAGGCCCTGCTCGGGCCGGACATTGCCGCGATCATGCTGACGAACCCCAACACCTGCGGCATCTTCGAGCCGCAGATCGTCGAGATCGCGGCCGCCATGCATGAGGCCGGCGCCTATTTCTACTGCGACGGCGCGAACTTCAACGCCATCGTCGGCAAGGCCCGGCCCGGCGATCTCGGCGTCGACGCCATGCATATCAACCTGCACAAGACCTTCTCGACGCCGCATGGCGGCGGCGGCCCGGGTGCGGGTCCGGTCGTCCTGTCCGAGCGGCTGGCGCCGTTCGCCCCCGTGCCCTTCATCCATGTCGAGGACGGCGAGCCGCATCTGATCGAGACGCGCGACGAAGCGCCCGAGGGCAACGCGCCCTTCGGCCGCATGACCGCCTTCCACGGCCAGATGGGCATGTATGTCCGCGCGCTCGCCTACATGCTGAGCCACGGCTCGGACGGCATGAAGCAGGCCTCGGAGGACGCGGTGCTGAACGCCAACTACATCCGCGCCGGCCTCAGCGATCTGATGTCGTTGCCGTTCCCGGACCATCCCTCGATGCACGAGGCGCTGTTCGACGACGAGTGGCTGAAGGGCACCGGCGTCTCGACGCTGGATTTCGCCAAGGCGATGATCGACGAGGGCTACCATCCGATGACGGTGTATTTCCCGCTCGTCGTCCATGGCGCGATGCTGATCGAGCCGACCGAATCGGAATCGAAGGCGTCGCTCGATCTCTTCATCGCGACGCTGCGCGATCTCGCCTTCGCCGCCAAGGGCAACGACAAGGAGCGCTTCACCGCAGCTCCCCGTCACGCGCCGATGCGCCGCCTCGACGAGACCCGCGCCGCCCGCCAGCCGGTGCTGAAATGGGTCAAGCCCGAGCCGGTGGCACAGGCCGCGGAGTAGCCTGCCCCCCCTGCACCGGCGGCCTGCGCCGCCGGTGCCCTCTGCCGCGCCGGAAACATCGCGATACGGAACTTTCGTCCTGCCTTAAGGCTTCCTTGACCATGTCCGTTGGAAGCTCGTCGCATGCGTCCCGTGCGCAGGGTGGGGTTCGTCCGTCATGGCCGTGAGTTTCGTCAAGACCGCTGTCGCAGCCTTCGCGCTGTTTCTGGGCGCGTCCGCCGTCCGTGCCAACGAGCCGAGCTACGGCCCCAACACCTATGACCGGACGCTCGAGGCGCTGATCGCCTACGAGGACATCGCCGCGCGCGGCGGCTGGGTGCCGTTGCCGGGATCGGTCTCCGCCCTGAAGCCGGACTCGCAGGGCCCCGATGTCGTCGCGCTCAAGAAGCGGCTGCTGCTCAGCGGGGATCTCGCCGCCGCCGATCTGCCCGGAGACGTCTACGACAACGCGGTCGTCGAGGCGGTGAAGCGCTTCCAGCTCCGCCACGGCCTGTCCGATCTCGGCACCGTCGGCAGGTTGACGCTGAAGGCCATGAACGTCCCGGTCGAGACGCGCCTGAACCAGCTCACCGCGACGCTGGAGCGCCTGAAGGGCAACGGCTTCTCCTTCGCGGAGCGCTATGTCGTCGTGAACATTCCCGGCGCCAGCGTGGAGGCGATCGAGAACGGCGCCGTCCAGCGCCGGCACAAGGCCGTCGTCGGCCGGCCCGACAGGCCCTCGCCGGTGCTGCAGGCCAACATCACCTCGGTCAATCTGAACCCGTACTGGACGGTGCCGACCTCGATCGTGAAGGCCGACATCATTCCGCATATGCGCCAGGACCCGGGTTTCGTCGCCAAGTCGAACATGAAGCTGCTCGGAGCCGAGAATCGCGAGATCGAGCCGGCGAGCGTGAACTGGGCGACGCTGAAATCGCCCTATTTCACCGTGCGCCAGGAGCCCGGCCCGACGAACTCGCTCGGCCAGATGAAGATCGACATGCCCAACAGCGAGGCTGTCTATCTCCACGACACGCCCAAGAAGAGCCTGTTCCGCAACGATGTGCGCTTCAACTCCTCGGGCTGCGCCCGCGTGGAGGGCGTGCGCGAGCTCGGCGCGTGGCTGCTCGAGGGCACGGAATGGACGATGCCCGCGATCGAGGCCGAGATCGAGAAGGGCGAGCGCAAGAACATCGCGCTGAAGAAGCCGGTGCCGGTCGCCTGGGTCTACCTGACCGGCTGGCAGGGCGCCGACGGCATGGTCCAGTTCCGCGAGGATATCTATGGCCTCGATACGCCGCAGGGCATCGTGACCTCGACGATCGTGCCCCGCCGGAAGAAGCCGGCGACCGCCGTCGGCGAGGCTCTCCCTCCCTCCCGTCCGACGCTGTAGCGGCGCAGCCGGGCCGCCAAAACGGAAACGCCGCGATCCGGGAGGATCGCGGCGTTTCCGTTTTGGCTTGGTAAGGCGCGCGAGAGGCGCAGAACTCTCAGTTCAGCCGGGACTTGATGTCCTCGAGACCGGCGGCGAAGGCGGCATCGCCGCCCTTGCCGGCCATCTGGCCGCGCAGGATGGTCTCGGCGGCCTTGGTGGCCGCCTCCGCAGCCGCGGCGCGAACCTCGGCCTCGGCCTGGCTTTCGGCGAGCGCGATCTTGTCCTGCGCCGCCTTGGTCCGGCGCGCGACGAAATCGGTGAGCTTCGCCTCGGCTTCCTCGGAGAGGCGCTTGGCCTCGTCCTTTGCCGACGCGACGATCTCGGCGGCCTCGGCCTCCGCGGCCTTCCGCTTCGCCTCGTACTCGGCGAGCAGCTTCTCGGCCTCGTGACGCAGGCGGCGCGCTTCGGCGAGCTCCTGCGCGACCTTCTCGCCGCGGGCATCGAGCCCGGCGACGATTTTCTTGGGCACGCCGAACTTCAGCAGCAGGCCCACGAAGACGAGGAAGGCGATGCCGACCCAGAAAGTGTCCATCGGTTCCTCCTCAGCCCTGCGCCAGGGCCTTGTCGACCGCTTCCGTCGCCTCGGCGGCGCTGGGAGCCTGGCCGCCGAGCTTCGTCACGATCGCGATCGCGATGTCGCTGCCGAGGCCGCGAACGTTCGACATGGCCTTCGCCTTGGTGTCGGCGATGGCGGTCTCGGACGCAGCGAGCTTGGCGGCGAGATCGGCCTCGACCGTGTGGCGACGCGCGTCGGAAGCCTTGGCTCCCGCGTCGCGTGCGGTCTGGGCGATGGCCTGCGCGTTCGCACGCGCTTCCGTCAGGGCCTTCTCATAGGCCTGCGCCGTTTCCTCGGCGCTGGCCTGCATCGCGGCCGCCTGGTCGAGGTCGCGCGCGATCGTCTTCGAGCGCTCCTCAAGGATGGCGCCGACGCGCGGCAGCGCGATCGTCGACATCAACCAGTAGAGCACGCCGAAGCTGATCGCGAGCCAGAAGAGCTGGCCCGAGAACGTGCTGACGTCGAAGGGCGGAAAGGCCGCCTTCTCGCCGGTGAGCGGCGGGTTCGAGGCCTGCGCCGCGCCCGCTGCGAGCGAGGCGGCGATGGCCAGGGTCCCGGCCCATCCGCGTCCGACGAATCCTGAAGATCGAACCGGCATGGAATGCCTTTCAGCGAGAATGACGGTAGCCGCGCCCCGGCCGGCCGAAGCCACGGGGCGCGACGAGTGTCGGCTCGCGGACGTCAGACCACGAAGAGCAGGACGAGCGCGACGACGAAGGCGAAGATGCCCAGGCCTTCGGCGAGCGCCGCGCCGATGAAGGCGCGCGGGAACTGGCCGTCGGCGGCCGAGGGGTTGCGCAGCGCGCCGGAGAGGAAGTTGCCGAAGATGGTGCCGACGCCGATGGCGGCGAGGCCCATGCCGAGCGAGGCGAGGCCGGCGCCGATGAACTTGGCTGCAACAGGATCCATGGTTTTTCTCTCCAGTGTGGAACCGTAACGAAGGGGGGATGAACTCTCGCGCGCTCTGCCCTGGCCTCAGTGGCCAGGATGAAGAGCGTCGTTGAGATAGACGCAGGTCAGGATCGCGAAGACATAGGCCTGCAGGAAGGCGACGAGGAACTCCAGCGCCGTCAGCGCCACGGCGAGCAGCAGCGGCAGCGGAGCCACGAGGTAGCCCACGGTGCCGCCCGCGGCCAGCAGCGCCACGACGAAGCCGCCGAAGACCTTCAGCGCGATGTGGCCGGCCAGCATGTTGCCGAACAGACGAAGCGACAGCGAGATCGGCCGCGAGACGAAGGAGACCGCCTCGATCAGGACCATGAAGGGCAGCAGCCAGCCGGGCACGCCCGACGGCACGAACAGGCCGAAGAAATGGCTGCCGTGCTTGACGATGCCATAGACCAGCACGACGCCGATGACGAGGAAGGCGAAGGCGGCCGTCACGATGATGTGGCTGGTGACGGTGAACGAGCCCGGGATCATGCCGAGCATGTTCGCCGTCAGCACGAACATGAAGAGCGAGAAGACGAAGGGGAAGAACTTCATGCCTTCCTTGCCCATCACGCCCGTGACGGTGGAGGCGACGAATTCGTAGATGATCTCTGCGAGCGACTGCAGGCGGCCGGGAACGACGGCGCGCTGGCTCGAGCCATAGATCATGATGACCGAGATCACCGCGATGATGGCGGCCATCAGCAGCGAGGAATTGGTGAAGGACAGGTCGAGACCGAACGGCCGCAAGCCGACGATCGGCTTGATCTCGAATTGGTGGATCGGGTCGATTCCGCCGCCGGCCGCCATGTCCTAGCCCCTTGTCGGCGGCCGGATGGCCGCCATCACGTTCGTCTGTCCGGCCCGCGGGCTCCCGAGGTGGGGCGCGAACCGAGCCGATAGACGGATCTCAGACCGGCCACCATGCCGAGCGCCAGAAAGGCGATCAGCAGGAACGGGGACGTTCCGAGCCAGCGATCCCCCAGATACCCGATCAGGGCACCCGCGATGATGCCGCCCGCGAGATCGGTGGCAGCGCGAAATCCCGAAGACATGGCGCCCGCAAGCGCGTTGTCCGGCCCGGCCGGACCTGCGCCCGGCTTGTCGCCCGCCTCGGCCCGCCCGAGGGCGGATTTCAGCGAGTCCAGTCTTGCGCGCAACTCCGAGTCCGAGGCGTTCTTATCGGGTTCCGACATGGCGTTTGGCCCTCTCTCTCTCGTGACATGGCCACGACCGAGTGAAAAACCACCCCCGCCACGTTCGGACCCGCGCATCGAGCCGTCGTCAGCACGGCCTCCTTTATTGCCCGTCCCCTATGCTGTCAAGGCAGGTCGGATCGGGTTAAGGTATTGGAATAGTTCGATATTCGGCCTGGATGCGACAATCTTGCCGCAATGCGGGGGCGATTGTGGCATTTTTTCAGCCGGCCTCGCGGATGCGTTCGGCCGTGGCGAGGTCGACGGAGACCATCAGGCTGACGCCGCGCTCCGCCATGGTGACGCCGAAGAGGCGCTCCATGCGCGCCATGGTGATCGGGTTGTGGGTGATCAGGATGAAGCGCGTCTGCGTCGAGCGCGCCATCTCCTGCAGCAGGTCGCAGTAGCGCTCGACATTGGCGTCGTCGAGCGGGGCGTCGACCTCGTCGAGCACGCAGATCGGCGCGGGGTTGGTCAGGAAGACGGCGAAGATCAGGGCGATGGCGGTCAGCGCCTGTTCACCGCCGGAGAGCAGGGTCATCACCTGCGGCTTCTTGCCTGGAGGCCGCGCGAAGATCTCGAGCCCCGCTTCGAGCGGGTCTTCCGCATCGACCAGCTTGAGCTCGGCCGTGCCGCCGCCGAAGAGCACGCCGAACAGCCGCTGGAACTGCTCCTGCACGATCTCGAAGGCGGCGAGCAGCCGCTCGCGCCCCTCGCGGTTGAGTGCGCCGATCGCCTGGCGCAGGCGCCGGATCGCCTCGGCCAGATCCTCGCGCTCGGTCGCGAGCCCCTCGCGCTTGCCCTTGACCTCCGCGAGTTCGTCCTCGGCGCGCAGATTGACCGCGCCCAGCCGCTCGCGCTCGCCCTTGAGGCCCGAGAGCCGGCGCTCGACGATCTCGGTGTCGGGCGGTGCCGTCCCGGGCGCGAGTCCCGCCAGTGACGGCAGGCCCTCGACGCCGGTCTCCAGCCCGTCCTCGATCTGGCGCGTCACGTCGGCGACGCGCTGTCGCGCCGCCTCCAGCCGGGCCTCGGCCGAGGCCCGCTGCTCGCGTGCGCCCGAAAGCGCCTCCAGCGCGGCCCGCGCCAGCTTGTCGGCCTCCGCCAGGCGTGTTTCGCCGGCCGCCAGGGCATCGGCGGCCCCGCGCCTCGCGGCTTCCGCGGCCTCGATTTCGGCGAGCAGGCGTCGCCGCTCGGTCAGGAAGGTGTCGGGAGCGTCGAGCAGCGCGGCGCGCTCTTCTTCCAGCGTTGCGATGCGCCGGCGCGTCTCGTCCGAGGCCTGCGCGCCGGAAGCCGCGCGCTCGCGCCAGGCCGTGATCTCGCTGGTGATGGCCGTGCGGCGTCGCGCTCTCAGTTCGGCTTCCCGCGCGAGCGTCTGGGTCCGCGCCCGTGCGTCCGAGGCCGCGACACGCCGCTCGCCGAGCACGACGCGCGCGTTGAGCAGCATGTTTTCCAGCGCAGCGGAAGGTTCGAGCCCGGCCAGCGCCTGCTCCTGCTCGGCCGCCTGCGCGGCCGCTTCCGCCGAGGCCTGGCCCAGGCGTTCGATCGCTTCCGCCAGCGCCGAGCGCCTGGCCGCGGTTTCGGCAGCCCGGCGCTCGGCGGCGGCGAACCGCTCGCGCGCCTGGTCGAGCTGGCGCCGCGCCTGACGGACGCCCTCGAGCGCCGTCGCCTCGGCCTGGCCGGCGGCCTTCGCCGCCTGCGCGGCGTCATCCAGCCCGGCACGGGCGGCGTCCGCCGCCTTGCGCGCCTCCTCGAACAGGCGTTCCAGCTCGCCGAGCCGGTTGCGCTCGGCGAGCCTGCGGGCGGCCGGGGAGGGCGCCTCGGCCGCGCTCGTCAGCCCGTCCCAGCGCCAGATGTCGCCTTCCCGCGAGACCAGCCTCTGGCCGGGGCGCAGCAATCCGCGCAGCTTCGGGCCGTCCTCCCGCGCGACGATACCGATCTGCGCGAGCCGTCGCGCCAGCGCGGGGGGCGCCGTCACATGGCGGGCGAGCGGATCGGCGTCGCCGGGCAGCGCCGCGTCCTGCGCGCCGGTTCCGGTGTCGAGCCAATGCGTCGGGGCGGCGGCGTCGGTCGCGGCGTCGAGATCGTCGCCCAGCGCCGCCGCCAGCGCGACCTCGTAGCCCCTGGCGACGGTGATCGCGTCCAGCACCGGCGCCCAGCGCCCGCCGGCTGCCGGAGCGAGCAGCTTGCGCAAGGTCCTGATCTCGGTGTCGAGGCGTTGCGCGGCCCGGTCGGCCTCCGCGAGAGGCGCGCGCAGGGCGTTTTCCCGATCGCGCGCGGCGGACAGGGCCGTGCGCGCCGCCGCGGCCGCGGCATCGGCCGCCGTCATCGCGGCTTCACCGGCGGTCAGCGCCTCGCGCAGCGCGTCGAGCGGGGTCGCGGCGCTCGCGGCATCGAGCGCCGCCTGCTCGCGCAGCAGCCGCTCGCGCTCGGAACTCGCGCGCGATTCGCGCTCTCGCGCCTCGCGCAGCGTCCGCTCCAGGGCACCGCGCCGTGCCGCGATCTCCGAAAGCGCGGCCTGCGCCGCGACATGCTCGGCCTCGGCCGCCGCGAGCAGTCCCTCGGCTTCCGTCAGCGCCGCCCCGGCGGACTGCGCGGCGGCGGCCGCGCTTTCGCCCTCCTGCTTCAGGGCGCTCTCCTCCTGCGCGAGCCTGTCGAGGCTCGTCGCGGCGTCGCGCCCGAGGCTCTCCTGCCGCGCGAGGTCGCCGTGCAACTCCGTGAGGCGCTTCCCGAGCTCCTCGGTGCGCTGCTTCGCCCGCCTGTTTTCGGCCTCGATCTCGTCGAGCCCGCGCTTGAGCCTGACGAGTGCCGCCGCCGCCGCCGCCTCGCCCTCGCGCAACGGCGGCAATTCATGCGCGGCGACCGCCTGATGCCTGGCGGCCTGGGCCTGCGTGCCGGTCCTGTCTGCGACGGCGCGGACGGCTTCTTCCAGCGCGCGGGCGGCCTGTGCCTCCTGCGCCTGCGCCTCGCGATGGACGATCAGCGCCAGCGTCGCCTCGGCCCGGCGGATATCCGCCGCCAGACTGCGATAGCGCGAGGCCTGTCGCGCCTGCCGCTGCAACGCCTCGATCTGCCCGTCGATCTCGCCGAGCACGTCCTCCAGCCGGGTCAGGTTCTCCTCGGCGCCGCGCAGGCGCAGCTCCGCCTCGTGGCGGCGGCTGTAGAGCCCGGCGATGCCGGCGGCGTCCTCCAGGATGCGCCGGCGCGACTGCGGCTTGGCGGAGATGATCTCGCTGATCTGCCCCTGCCGCACCAGCGCGGGCGAGCGGGCGCCGGTGGCGGCGTCGGCGAAGAGGAGCTGGACGTCGCGGGCGCGCACCTCCTTGCCGTTGATCCGGTAGGTCGAGCCTTCCTCGCGCTCGATCCGGCGCGTGACCTCGAGCACATCGGTCTCGTTGAAGCCGGCGGGAGCCTTGCGGTCGCTGTTGTCGAGGGTGAGCGCCACCTCGGCCATGTTGCGCGGCGGGCGTTCGCCCGAGCCGGCGAAGATGACGTCGTCCATCCCCGAGCCGCGCATGTTCTTGAACGAGCTTTCGCCCATCACCCAGCGCAGCGCTTCGACGAGATTGGACTTGCCGCAGCCATTCGGCCCGACGATGCCGGTCAGCCCCGGCTCGATGACAAACTCCGTCGGCTCGACGAAGGTCTTGAAGCCGGTGAGCCTGAGGCGCGTCAGATGCATGGGCGCGCCCGTCCGCCCATAACGCCCTCAGCGCTCATCCCGAGGAGACGCGGGCTTTGCCCGCCTCTCGTGATGAGGGCTGAGAACTCTGCGGTCGGCGCGGCGCAACGGCCGCGCGCGGCCTCAGCCGCCGACGAGCGGCTCCAGGATCTTGTCGAACTCGCCGATCGAGAGCGCACCGGAACGCTTCTGCCCGTTGATGAAGAAGGTCGGCGTCGAGTCTACACCAGCTTTGGCCCCGCCGTCCTTCACCTGTGTGACGGCGTCGTAGATATCCTGCCTTTTCAGGCAGGCCTCGAAGGATTCCTGCGTGAAACCGGCCTGCTTGACCAGCGCGGAAAGCGCGTCGACCGGCTTCTCGGTGAAGGCCCAGTTGCGCTGCTGCGCGAAGAGCAGGTCGGTCACGGCCATGTACTTGTCGTTGCCGGCGCAGCGCGCGAGCATGAAGCCGGCTGTGGCGAGCGGGTCGAGCGGGAACTCGCGCAGGGTGAAGCGCACCTTGCCGGTGTCGATATACTTCGCCTTCAGCGCCGGCCAGGTGTCCTTGTGGAAGGCCGCGCAGTGGCTGCAGGTCATCGAGGCGTATTCGATGATCGAGACCTTGGCGTCGGCCGGGCCCATCCAGACATCGCCGAGGGGGCCGGGATTGGTCAGGCTCGCCTGCGCTTGCGCGCTGCCTGCGCCGAGAAGGCCGGCGGCCGCGAGGCCCGCCGCGCCGGTCAGGAGCTGTCGCCTGTTGGTGGTCATGTCGCGAATTCCTCGACGGTCGTGATGTTGCTCGCGAGCTATAGCGCCGTCATGATTGTGGCAAGACCGGTTCGCGGCGTGGCGACCGACCTCACGAAGCCGTGTCGTTGCGCGAGGCCTTGGCCGCGACCGCGCGGCCGAGGCGCTCCAGGGCCGCCCGCAAGTCCGGATCGGCGATGGGTGACACCTGCTGCGCGACGCGCGCGGCGGCCAGGGGGGAGGGCTCGCGCGGCGGCGGCGGGGCGGCGGGCGCCTCCACCGGCCCCTGTTTCAGCACGAGCTTGCCGACCGCCCGCCAGCCGAGATGCGTGTTGACGCGCTCGATCACCACCGGCCCGAGCTGCTGCATCTCGAGCGCGAAGGCGCTCTCGACCCTGACGACCAGCGTCGCCGGCTGCGCGGCCTCGCCGGGCTCGGGGCGCCGGCGCGGCCAGTCGATCTTCAGCGGCCGGGACCGCGCGCCGAGACGCTCGCCGACGATCTCGGGCCAGAAGGAGACGACCGAGCGGCCGGCGAAGCCCTGCGCGGCGAGCGCGGGCGCGATGCAGTCGTCGATCAGCTCGGAAAGGGGTTTGGCGGACATGAGCCATTGTGAGGCCGGGCGAGGCCGGCGGCAAGGTTCGGCGACGAGACCCGGTGCCGCCACGATCGTGCGGCACCGGGCCTGCCGGTCAGGACTGCGGGCACGCGGCGCCGCTGTCG
Organism: Chelatococcus sp.; assembly: GCA_003248805.1. Classification (GTDB taxonomy): domain Bacteria; phylum Pseudomonadota; class Alphaproteobacteria; order Rhizobiales; family Beijerinckiaceae; genus Allobosea. The sequence continues at coordinate 16,928 of QFQY01000066.1, forward strand.
GCCCAGGCCTGCATCAGGGCGCCGAATTCCGCCGGAGTTCCGGGAGCGGGCTCGCGGCCCTTCCCCGGATTCCAGCCCCAGAGCACGAGCGTGTCGGTGGTGACGTGCTTGATCAGCGCGGCGATGTCGCGACCGCCATTGCGGTTCTTGTCCTTCAACTGCTGGCAGATCTGGCCGACGGAGAGCCCTTCCCACGCCATCGAGGCCGGGGCGAGAGCCCAGTGCCCGTCGCCGGGGACGCCGGCGGGGTTGAAGTTCTCCTTCCCGTGGCAGGCCTGGCAGGGCATGCCCGTCGCGCCGTGCCCGTCCTTGCCGCGCACCACCAGTGGCTGATGCAGCTGGCGCGCATCGCCCTGGCGCGGCCGCTCGGTCACCGGGTGGCAGTTCATGCACCGCGGATGCTGGAAGACCTTGCCCATCTCGCTGAACAGGGCGACCGACCGCTCGCGCGGATCGGCGATGCCGGCGAAGCTCGCGGCCGGGCGCAGGGATGCGGCGGCAGGCTGCGGCTGGCCGGCATTCTGCGCCAGCGTCAGTGCAGTGCCGGCGAGGCACAGGCCGATGCCCGCCACGGCGGAAAGAACGAGCGAGCGCCGCATCAGACGGTTCCTCCCTGCATCGGCAATTGTCGCGGCCTGCCGTGCCCGAGCGCGGCCAGCGCATTGGCCACCGCCGGGCCGATCGGCGGCACGCCGGGCTCGCCGACGCCGCTCGGCTTCTCGGTGGAGGCGACGATCGCCACCTCCACCTCTGGCATTTCGTGGATGCGCAGCGAGCGATAGCTGTCGAAATTCGTCTGTACCGGCCGGCCGCCCTCGAGCGTGATCTGGCCGTAGAGCGCATGCCCGAGGCCGAAGCCGATGCCGCCCTCGATCTGGGCGCGGATGATGTCGGGATTGACCGCGACACCGCAGTCGACCGCGCACCAGACCTTGTGGACCTTGGGCTCGCCCTCCGGCCCCATCGAGACCTCCGCGATCTGCGCCACGAAGGAGGAGAAGCTCTCCACCACCGCGACGCCCCGCGCCCGGCCCTCGACAGGGCCCGGTCCCTTCCAATCCGCCATCTGGGCGACGGCCCGGAGCACGCCGGCCGCGCGCGGATGCCTGTCGCCCATCATGGCGAGCCGCCCCTGCAGCGGGTCCTGGCCCGCCGCCTGCAGCAATTCGTCGATGAAGCACTCGACGGCGTAGCCGGTATGGGTGTGGCCGACCGAGCGCCACCAGAGCGTCGGCACGCCGACCTTCGGGTTGTGAACCTCGCAGCGGAAATCGGCGATCTCGTAGAACAGCTCGTTCGCGCCCTCGACCGAGGTGGCGTCGATCCCGTTCTTGACGATCCAGCTCTCCATCGGGGTGCCGATGAAGAAGGACTGGCCGACGATGTGGTTGACCCAGGCCACGACCTTGCCGTCTCTCACCGCGCCGCGCAGGCGGTGCACGAAGAGCGGGCGATAATAGCCGCCGGTCAGGTCGTCCTCGCGCGTCCATACGAGCTTGACCGGCCGGTTCGGGCCGATCGCCTTCGCCGCCATCGCGAGCTCGGCCGCCAGATGCTGGCTGACCTGCGCGCGTCGGCCGAAGCTGCCCCCGGCCAGCATCGTCTCGAGCGTCACCTTCTCCGGTGGCAGCCCGAGAATCGTCGCGATGGTCTGGTGTTCCGTGGTCTGGAACTGGCTGCCGAACCGGGCATGCGCCTGCTGGCCGTCCCATTCCAGATAGCCGTCGAGCGGCTCCATCGGCGCATGCGCCAGATAGGGGAAGACGAACTCCGCCTCGATCACGCGATCGGCCTTGGCGAGCGCGGCCTCGGCATCGCCATGGGCGCCCGCGACCGTGCCGGCCTGGCGGGCGAGCCTGCGGTATTCGGCGACGAGCTCGGCGCTGCCGCGCGTCTCGGCCTCGCTCTCGTCCCAGCTCACCTTCAGGGCCTCGCGCCCCTTCAGCGCCGGCCACATCCCGTTGGCATAGACCGCGACGCCGGAGCCGATCTGCTTGACCTCGACCACGCCCTTGACCTTGAGGCTCTCCCCGGCGTCGAAGCTCGCGACCTTGCCGCCGAAGCGCGGTGGCCGTGCCACCACCACCGTCAGCATGTTGGGTGCCTGGATGTCGATGGTGAACTGCGTCTTGCCCCGCGACTTGTCGGCGCTGTCGAGGCGCTTGACGGCGCCGTCCTTGCCGATGAGCCTGTAGGCCGAGGCCGGTTTCAGCGGCGGGCTTTCCGGCACGGGAAGCTTCGAGGCGGCCTCGGCGAACTCGCCGAAGGATCCCTTCTTCCCCGAAGCGTGAGCGATCACGCCCTCGGAGACCGTGATCTCCGAGGCGGGAACCTTCCAGCTCGCGGCAGCCGCCTGCACGAGCATCGCGCGCGCCGCGGCGCCCGCCTTGCGCATCTGCTCCCAGCTGTTGGCGATGGCGGTGGAGCCGCCGGTGCCCTGCACGCCGAAGGCGAGATTGGCGTAGAGCTTGACGTCGGCCGGCGCGTGCTCGGCCCGCATCTGGCTCCAGGCCGCGTCCATCTCCTCGGCGGCGAGCGTGGCGAGGCCGGTGAAGGGGCCCTGGCCGAACTCGATATGCTTGACCAGCACGGTCACGGTGGAATCCGGCGCGACGCGAATGAAGGCGTTGGGTGCGAAGGTCGCGTTGCCGCCGGGCCGGAACGCCGCGCCGGCGCCGGACTGGGCCCGCGCGGCGCTCGGCAGATGCAGGCCGATGACGAGGGCGCCGGCGCCTTTCAGGAGCGAGCGGCGCGAGAGGATGGGATCATGCGCGGTCATGGCTCAGATCTCCAATGCGCGGGCTGCGTCGTGGATGGCGGCGCGGATGCGGACATAGGTCGCGCAACGGCAGATGTTGCCGTTCATCGCGAGGTCGATGTCGCGATCCGTCGGCTTCCTGTTTTCCTTGAGCAGGGCGATGGCGCTCATGATCTGGCCGGACTGGCAATAGCCGCATTGCGGCACGTCGCGGGCGATCCACGCGGCCTGCACCGCCTCGGCCTCCTTGCCGGCGAGGCCCTCGATGGTGGTGATCTCGCGATCGGCGACCGCCGAGGCGGGCGTGACGCAGGAGCGCAGCGGCTGCCCGTCGACATAGACGGTGCAGGCGCCGCACTGGGCCACGCCGCAGCCGAACTTGGTGCCGGTCAGGCCGATATTGTCGCGGATCGCCCAGAGCAGGGGCGTGTCGTCGTCGATGTCGACGGTATGTGTCGTCCCATTGACCTTGAGAGAGACCATGGCTGCCTCCGATGCTGGCATGACGCAGCGCGGCACCATGGTGCGGATCGAGGCTCGCCCTCGCAGGCCCGATCTGACATATCAGATGCGGGCTATGGAACCGCAGCCCTGGGTCGCGCGACTGGACTAATTGGACGATTTGAGTCTATTCAGGATAGTGGCGCAGTTTGGATTCTGTCAAGACTGCAATGTCCGACTTCAGTGAGAGTTCCCGCCCCGCTCCCTCGGACGATGCGAACCAGCGGATCGACCAGATCGCCGATGCCGCGCTGCGGCTGTTCGCGCGCTACGGCTACAAGCGCAGCTCCATGGACGACATCGCGAAGGAAGCCGGCCTCGCCAAGGCGACCCTGTACCTCCACTTCAAGGGGAAGGACGACGTCTTCAGGTCCATGCTGGACCTTCTCAGGCGCCGCGTCGAAGCACGTTGCCGCGAGGTCCTCGCCGGCCTTGGTGCGTTCCCCGCGCGTCTCGCGGCCTTGCTCGATGCCTATTACGGCCAGGCCTTCGCGAGCTTCGGCACCGGCGAGCATCTGGTCGAGCTCAAGGCGCTGATGGCGGCGATCGCGAGCCCGCAACTTCAGGCGCTGGAACAGGGCTTCCGCGGTTTCGCGCAGGAACTCTGTGCCCAGGCGCGCGCCGCCGGCGAGATCGCCCCTTCTCTGGAGGGCAGTGTCCTCGACGAGTGGATCGCCGCGCTGATGTTCGCCGCTGTCGGCGCGAAGGCGGGCGAGGCACCGAGCTGCGAGACCTATGGCGGGCGGCTCACGAGCATCGCCCGGATTTTTGCGGCGGCGGCAAGCGCGGGATCGCCGTAGCCCCCGCTTGTCCCTGTCGCCGGAGACGCTACACCGGCAAGATGTCCTCCGCCGCCGCCGACCTCCTCGCCTGGTATGACCGTCATCGGCGCGTCCTGCCCTGGCGCGCGCTGCCGGGCGAGCGCGCGGACCCGTACCGCGTCTGGGCCTCCGAGATCATGCTGCAGCAGACCACCATCGCGGCGGTCGTACCCTATTTCGAGCGCTTCATGAGCCGCTTTCCGAGCGTCGAGGCGTTGGCCGAGGCCCCGTCGGAGGCGGTGATGCAGGCCTGGGCCGGGCTTGGCTACTACTCCCGCGCCCGCAATCTCCATGCCTGCGCCAAGGCGGTCGTCGAGGCGCATGGCGGGCGCTTTCCCGACACGGAGGAGGGGCTGCGCGCCCTGCCGGGGATCGGCGCCTATACCGCCGGAGCCGTCGCCGCCATCGCCTTCGAGCGGCCGGCGGCGGCTGTCGACGGCAATGTCGAGCGCGTGATCACGCGTCTCTTCGCCATCGAGCAGGAACTGCCCGGCGCCAAGCCGCAGATCCGCGAGCGCGTGCTGTCGCTCCTGCCGCACGACCGGCCCGGCGATTTCGCCCAGGCCCTGATGGATCTCGGCGCCACGATCTGCACGCCGCGCCGCCCGGCCTGCGGCCTGTGCCCCTGGCGCGACCCCTGCGTCGCCCGCGCGCAGGGCACGCAGGAGACCTTTCCGCGCAAGGCGGCGAAGAAGACCGGCGCGACGCGCTACGGCGCCGCCTTCGTGCTGCTCCGGGAGGATGGGGCGCTGCTGCTGCGCACGCGGCCGCCAAAGGGGCTGCTCGGCGGCATGGCCGAGGTGCCGACCAGCGAATGGCGGGCGGACTACGAGCACGACGGCGCCCGGCAGGACGCGCCGCTCCCGGCCGACTGGCGCCGGCTGCCGGCGCCGGTGCGCCATGTCTTCACGCATTTCCCGCTGGAACTGGCGGTCTACGTCGCAAGCGCTCCCGCCGCGACCCCGGCCCCCACGGGCATGCGCTTCACGGCGCTGGCCAGGCTCGGCGAGGAGCCGTTGCCGGGCGTGATGGCGAAGGTGGTGCAGGCGGGGCTGGAAGCCGTCGGTCTCAGCGGGTGACGGCGACGACCGCGCCGGTGCCGATCATGACGCCGCCGGCGGCCCGGTTCATCCGCCGCACGGCGCGCGGCGTGCGCAGCCAGCGGCGTGCCCGGCCGGCGAGCAGAACATGGCCGCCGATTACGGCCGCCTCGACGACGAGGATGACGAGCCCGAGCTGGGCGACCTGCGCGAGCGAGAGCGAGGGGCCGATCACATGCGGCAGCAGGGCGAGGTAGAACAGCGGCATCTTCGGGTTGCCGAGATTGAGCGCGACGCCCGTCAGGAAGACCGGGAGAAGGCCGCGCCGCGCCGTCACCGCCGCTTCGCCGGGCAGGACGGGGGTGGCGCGCCAGAGCATGACGCCCATGACGACGAGATAGGCCGCTCCCGCATAGCGCAGGACGGTCATGACGGTTCCCATCTCGGCGGCGAGGATCGAGAGGCCGAGTGCCGCGAGCGTCAGGAAGATCAGGATGCCGGCGACGGTGCCCAGGCCATAGGCGATGCCGGAGGCGGCGCCATGCGAGAGCGTTCGCGCCACGATCGTCATGTTGTCGGGGCCGGGGCTCGCGGCGAAGACGAAGAACGCGGCGGCGAAGGCGGCAAGCGTCGAGAGATCCATAGGCGGGCTCCAGCGTGGCTTCCCCCGCCACGCAGGGATCATGCCATGCGCCGGGTTCAGGCCGCCGCCATCTGCGCCCTGATCGCGCCCCGCAGCGAATCGAGCAGCGTCAGCCCCTCGGGGCGCTCGACATGCCAGAAGGTCCAGCCATTGCAACTCGGCAGGCCCTGCGCCAGCGCGCCGACCTTGTGGATCGAGCCCACGGCGGGCCCGAGGATCAGCGTGCCGTCGGCGCGCACCGTGGCGCGGTGGCGGCGCTTCTCGTCGGTGACGGTCTCGCCCGCCTTGACCAGTCCCGCCTCGACGAGGCTGAGGAAGGGCACGCGCGGCTCGCTGCGCTTGGACGGCGCGGTCGCGAAGGCTTCCGGAGGCAGCGGCTCGATACCGGCGATTCGGCGGCGCGCGGCCTCCGCATAGGTGCCGTCGCGCTCGATGCCGACGAAACGGCGCCCCAGCGCCTTGGCGACGGCACCCGTCGTGCCGGTTCCGAAGAAGGGATCGAGCACCACGTCGCCGGGATTGCTGGCCGAGAGCAGCACGCGGGCGAGCAGGGCCTCCGGCTTCTGCGTCGGATGCACCTTGGTGCCGGCCTCGTCCTTCAGGCGCTCCTCGCCGGTGCACAGCGGCAGATACCAGTCCGAGCGCATCTGCAGGTCGTCATTGCCGCTCTTCAGCGCCTCGTAGTGGAAGGTGTATTTCGAGCGCTCGCCGCGTGCCGCCCATATCAGCGTCTCATGCGCGTTGGTGAAGCGCCGGCCGCGGAAATTCGGCATCGGGTTGGCCTTGCGCCAGACGATGTCGTTCAGCATCCAGAAGCCGAGATCCTGCAGGA
>QFQY01000067.1 GCA_003248805.1 Chelatococcus sp.
GCGCGTTCTTCTTGGCCTGCTCGAACATGTCGCGCACGCGGCTGGCGCCGACGCCGACGAACATCTCGACGAAGTCGGAACCCGAGATGGTGAAGAACGGCACGTTCGCCTCGCCCGCGACGGCGCGCGCCGTCAGGGTCTTGCCGGTGCCCGGAGGGCCGACGAGCAGCACGCCGCGCGGGATGCGCCCGCCCAGCCGCTGGAACTTCTGCGGGTCGCGCAGGAACTCGACGATCTCCTGGAGGTCTTCCTTGGCCTCGTCGATGCCGGCGACGTCTTCGAACGTGACGCGGCCATGCGCCTCGGTCAGCAGCTTCGCCTTCGACTTGCCGAAGCCCATGGCCCGGCCGGCGCCGTTCTGCATCTGGCGGGACATGAAGATCCACAGGCCGATGAAGATGACGAAGGGCAGCGAGTTGACCAGCAGCGCCATGAACCATGGCGTGCCTTCCGACGGCGCACGGGCCGAGACCTGCACGCCCTTCTGGGCGAGAGTCTTCAGCAGCGCCGGGTCGCCATAAGGCGCGTAGGTCACGAAGCTGCGGCCATCCGTGAAGGTGCCGGAAATTTCCTGGCCCGCCACGACGACGTTGGAAATCCGGCCGGCCTCGGACTCGTTGATGAGCTGGCTGTAGGGGATCTCGTTGGTGCTGGCGCGCTGGCTCGGGCTCTGGAACAGCGTGACGAGCGCGAGCACCAGCAGGAAGATCACCACCCAAAGGGCGAAATTTCTGAAATTCGGGTTCATCGCCTGTCCGATCGGGCCCACCGGACCAACCGGATGAGCGCATGCTTGTTACGTCAATCTAGGTCTGCAGGGCCGTCTTCACAAGGGAAACGGCATATCGGGCAGCATCATGACGCGGCAGGGTGAACGCCTCGTCTGCGCATTCCCTCGCGCCGCAGGCTCAGCACCCCGTCGGCCGAGAGCGAAAGCACGCAGCCCCCGAGCGTGCGCCGCAGGGCGGTTCCCTCCGCGGCGGCGGCCAGAAGGGCGCCGACACAGGCCTCCAGCCGCTCCAGCCTGGGTCCGGACATATCGTCGCAGACGAGGCCTTCCAGAGCCAGCGAGACGACGCGCAGAGCCATTTCCTCGGGCTCGGCGAGCAGGTCGGCGAAGCGCAGCCTCGCCTCCCCGTCCAGGCGCGGCGGCAGGGACAGCGCCGGCAGCAGCGCCCCGGCACGATGCGCCAGCGCCGCCTCGGCGCGTTCGAGCCGGCGTGCGAGCGAGGCCAGGCGCTGCGCCGTCAGGCCCTCGCGCGCCAGCGCCGGCAGCAACGCCCGCCAGCGCGCCCGTTCGAAACGGTCGTCGGCGTTGCTCGGGTCGCGCACGAACGGCAATCCCAGCGCCTCGGCGGTCGCCACGAGTTCGCCCTTCGACACGTCGAGCAGCGGCCGCGCGATCGCCAGCCCGCCCCGGACATGGCGTGCCCGCATGCCCGCCAGCCCGGCAGGCCCCGAGCCATGCGCCATCCGCATCAGCAGCGTCTCGGCCTGGTCGTCCTGATGATGGGCCGTCACCAGGACGGCGCCTCCGAGCCGCGCCGCTTCGTCGGCGAGCAGCCGGTAGCGGGCCTCGCGCGCATGCGCCTGGATGCCCGCGCGGGGTTTGGCGCCCTCCCACCGCAGCACGGCATGGGGCACGCCGAGCCCGGCGCACAGCGCCGAGACGGCGCGCGCCTCCTCGGACGACGCTTCGCGCAGCCCGTGATCGACTGTCGCCGCATGGAGGATGGGCCGCCCGGGCACCTGCGCCCATGCGGCGAGCAGGCCGAGCAGCGCAATGGAATCCGGACCGCCGGACACGGCGACGAGGAGCCGCTGCTCGCGTTCCAGCGTCGAGAACAGGCACTCCGCCTGCTGCGCCGTCAGAGGCGCCTGGACGAGCGGCCGGGGCGCCGCGACGCTCAAGCGCAGCCGGTGCGGCGACGTTCCCGCTCGACGCCCTGGCGCACCGCGGTCGGAGCGCCGGGATAGTCGACGCCGACCTTGGCATAGGTCGCACAGGCCTGGTCGCGCGCGCCGAGGCCATTGAGCGAGATGCCGAGCCGCAACAGGCTCTCGGGCGCCTTGGCGGAGCGCGGCGCGTCGTTGCTGACCTTGAGGAACTGCTCGGCCGCCTCGCGGTAGCGCTTGCGCTGCAGATAGCTCTCGCCGAGCCAGTAGGTCGCATCGACCGAGAGCCGGTCCCGGGGATAGGCCTGAAGGAACTGCCGGAAGCCCATCTCTGCCCGCTCGTAGTCCTTGCTCAGGATCGCGGCATAGGCCGCATCATAGGCATCCTTGGCGCTCGCCGGCCCGCTCGCTGCGGCGACGCTCGGTCCGCGTGCGGTCGGCTGCGGCAAGGCGCCTCTCGGGACGCTGCGGCCGACGCCCTGGAGGTCGAGCGGCCCCTCGCCATTGGCGGCGAGTTCGTCGTCGATGATCCCGCCGATGCTGCCGTCGATCGGGCGCGGCCCGCCGACGGCGCCGGTCTGCTGGCTCGGATCGAAGGCATCGCTGCGCTTCTGCCGCTGCTGCTGGGGCTGGGGCGTCGCCGTGGGCGGCGCCGCGCCGCCGGCTTTGCCGCCACGCTCGTTCAGGCGGAAATCGACGTCCTCCTGGAACTTCCGCAACTGGTCGCTCAGGCGGCGGTTCTCGAACTGCAACTGCTCGATCTGCCCGGACAACTGGCGCAGCTGGTTCTCGAGCCGCGTCGTGCGGACGAGCAGGTCGGCCGCGTCCTGGGCCATGGCCGGCGCCGCACCGGCGACGAGCCAGGAGCCGAGAAGGCAGACGGCGAGCCTCGAGAAGAGCCTCGGTCGCAGGTCATTCGCGCGCAGCATCGTGGACAAGAACCGGTTCCGGGATCGAGACGCCGACAAGACGCTCATACAACGGCCAAAATATGAAGAACCGGCGCTCTGGCAAGAGGCGCCGGTTCCCGATTGCCGGGGCGGTGACGCCGGATCCGTGTCAGGCGCCGCCGGCGCCGTCCAGCACCGTCACGGCGCGGCGGTTCTGCGACCAGCAGGAAATGTCGTTGCAGACCGCGACCGGCCGCTCCTTGCCGTAGGAGATGGTGCGGATGCGGTTGCCGGCGATGCCGCGCGAGGGCCGCGCGAGGCGAGATAGTCGCGCACGGTCTGCGCACGGCGGGCGCCGAGCGAATAGTTGTACTCGCGCGTGCCGCGCTCGTCGGCATGCCCCTCGACGGTGAAGGTATAGCGCGGATAGCGCTGCAGCCAGGCGGACTGCTTGTCGAGCGTCGCGACCGCCGTCGAGGTCAGGTCGGTGGAGTCCGTCTCGAAGAAGACGCGGTCGCCGACATTGACGACGAAGTCCTGGGCGCTGCCCGGGGTCGCCGCGCCGCCGGCGCCGAAGCCGCTGCCGTCGGCATTCTGGTCCTTGGAGCAGGCACCCAATGCGAGGGCGGCGGAGAAGGCTGCGGCGAGGCGGACGCTGCGTCCGCCGGCGAGAAGGGTAGCGAGCATCATGACACTCCAGGCGGCAATGAGTCCGGGGGGCGCGCGAGATGGATAACGCGGCGCGGTCCCCTAGCAATGAAACGTCAACCTAAACGAGACCTTGCCAAAACAAGGCGAAGTGGCGGCATTGCGGCGTATGGTTAACCAAATCTGATAAAAGCGGCATCTGTGCCTGGGCGTTGCGCGCGGGAGACAGTCAGGACCGCTCGGCGGGCCAACCGGCAGCCGTCGAGCCGGCGGCGAACCGCGCCCGGAATTCGCGCGGGCTGATCCCGACGCGCCTGCGGAAATGGTGCCGCAGCGTGTCCGGCGTGCCGAGCCCGACCGCGACGGCAATCTCGTCGATCCCGATGCGGCCATCGACCAGCAAGGTCTTCGCCGCCTCGATGCGCTCTCCGGTCAGCCACTCGCCCGGCGGCGCGCCGGTCGCTTCCCTGAAGCGGCGCAGGAAAGTGCGCAGGCTCATATGGCATCCCGCCGCCATCTCCTCGACCGTCCAGTCCCGCTGCAGATCGGCGCGCAGCCTGTCGAGCAGGGGCGAGACGTCCGACTGGCGACGCAGGGCGACGGGACGCTCGAGAAACTGCGCCTGTCCGCCGGTGCGGTGGGCCGGCATCACCAGGCGGCGCGCCACGGAATTGGCCGCCTGCGCGCCGAAATCGCGCCTGACGATCTCGATCAGCAGGTCGATGCCGGCAGCGCTGCCGGCGGAGGTGAAGATGCCCTCCTGCCCCCGGTAGAGCGAGGCGTGATCCACCTCGATATCCGGGTGGCGCTCGCGCAAGGCGCCGGCATAGCGCCAATGCGTGGTCGCGACTTTCCCATCGAGCAATCCCGTCGCCGCCAGCACGAAAGCGCCGGAGCAGATCGAGGCGAGTCGGGCTCCGCGCGCATGGGCCCGCCGCAGGCGCTCGCAGAGCGCGTCCGGTACCGGCTCGCCGGCGCCTTTCCAGCCCGGCACGACGATCAGGTCGGCCTCGTCGATCAGCTCGGGGCCGTGCTCCGGCGTCAGCCGAAAACCGCCATGGGCTCGCAGTGGCCCATCCTCGATCGCGCAGCTGGCGAAACGATACCAGCTCTCGCCCATTTCGGGGCGCGACAATCCGAAGACCTCGGCGACAATGCCGAATTCGAAGGTGCAGAGCCCGTCATAGAGCAGAGCGACGACGAGGGGCCCGGTCGTGTTTGGCATGATCTGCCCGTACAATGGCGTTCGTGCCAATGGCAAGCTGGGGCACCGCCGGGCCAGATGCGCCGGCAAACGCGATGTCGTCGTGCCCCGTCCGGAAAGGGTGGGCGGCGAGCGAGACCAGGAGCTGACATGACCACCGCCGTGACCACCGTTCCCGCCGCGCCCAGCGACCTCGCCCGGGCGCATTTCGCGGCCGAGTTCACCTTCGAGACCGATTGCTGGGATGTTCACGACGCGCTGTCCAGGCAGCCCGACTTCGTTCTGCTGGACGTGCGCAGCCCGGCGCTGTTCGCGCGCGGCCATGTGGCCGGCGCCCTCAACTTACCGGTCGGCAAGATCGTGCGCTCGAAGCTGGAAGAATGGCCACAGGAGACCCTGTTCGTGACCTATTGCGCCGGCCCGCATTGCAATGGTGCGGCCAAGGCTGCGCTGCGGCTCGCGGAACTCGGACGGCCTGTCAAGATCATGGCCGGCGGCGTCACCGGCTGGGTCGACGAGGGCTTCGCGCTGGAGCACGCGGAAGAGGCGATCTAAGGCGGAAGCGTCACCGTCCCGGCTTCACGGGCGGCGACGCTGCTCGTTGCCTCGCGCCTCAGCGGGCAGGCCCGCTCAGCAAGGGCGACCAGGTCGGATCGGAGGCGAAGGCCGGCGTCGGCACCGGCACTTCGACGCGGCCGGTAATGTCCACCATGTAGAGCTTGCCGCCGGACTGCCCGCCGGGATCGCGGAAGAACATCAGATACTGGCCGTTCGGCGCCCAGTTCGGCGCCTCGTTGTGGAAGCCTTCGGTCAGGATGCGCTCGCCCGAGCCGTCCGGCCGCATGACGCCGATGGCGAAGCCGCCCCCGCCCTGGCGCGTGAAGGCGATGAGGTCCCCGCGCGGGGACCAGGACGGCTGCGAATAGGAGCCCTGGCCGAAGGAGATGCGCTTGCCCTCCCCGCCGCCGGAGCTCATCACATAGAGCTGCTGCGAGCCGCCCCTGTCGCTCTCGAAGACGATCTGCGCCCCATCCGGCGAGTAGGAGGGCGAGGTGTCGATCGCCGCCGTCGAGGTCAGGCGCGTCGTCGAGCGCGAGCCGACGTCGATGGAGTAGAGATTGGCGTTGCCGCCCTGCTGCAGGCTGAGTGCGACGCGCTGGCCGTTCGGCGAGAAGCGCGGGCTCGAGGTCATGTCGGGGAAGTTTCCGACGATCTGGCGCTGGCCGGTCTCGATGTTCAGGATGTGCACGCGCGGCTGCTCGCCCTGCCGCTGCGACATGTAGGTGACTTCCTGCGAGACCGGCGAATAGCGCGGCGTCACCACGGAGACGTCGCCCGTCGTCAGGTAGCGCACATTGGCACCGTCCTGATCCATGATGGCGAGGCGCTTGCGGCGGTTCTCCTTCGGCCCCGATTCGTCGACGAAGACGACGCGCGTGTCGAAGAAGCCGCCGAGCCCGGTGATCTTGCTGAAGATCGCGTCCGAGATGATGTGCCCGACGCGCCGCGCATTGTTCGGGTCGGTGAAATATTGCTGGCCGTCGGTCTGCGTGCCGGTCGACACGTCCCAGAGCCGGAACTCCGCCCGGATGCGCCCGCTGCCGTCGCGCGAGACCCGCCCCGTGACGAGCGCCTGCACCCCGGCCGCGCGCCAGGCCGCGAACTGCGGCGCCGCGTCGAAGGGCGGGCTCTTCTCGGGATAGCGCGCCTTGTCCACCGGCAGGAAATAGCCGCACCGTTTCAGATTGTTGGCGATGACGCTCGAGACGAGCACGCCGCCATCCCCCGCGAAATCGGTGATGGCGATCGGCAGCGGCTGGAAGGAGCCGCCGCGCAGGTCGATGACGAGTTCGGCCCTCGCCGCCGCCGGCGCGAGCAGGGTGGCGCCCGCGAGAAGGAGCGCGCTGCGCCGCGTCGGAGCGACGGAAGGAAGCGGGTTACGGGCGATCGGGGTCACAGGACGTCCCTTGCATCGAAATTGACGACGACATCACGCCAGTCGTCGTAATAGGCCGCGAACTGCGCCGGAATGCGCAGGGGGGCGCAGCGGCGTGTCGCGGTCAGGGCGGAATCGGCGGCCACGCGGAAGAGCGGGTCGGCGGAGGAGTTGATCACCCCGGGCTGGCCAGCGAGCGAACCGTCCTGGTTCAGCTTCATGCGCACCGAAGGCACGACCGGCTGCCCGCTACGGGCATTGGCGAGCGCGATGGGCACGTTCCAGCACTTCATGAGCTGGTCCTGGATGATGCCGATGAGCTGCGCCCTGAGTGAGGGGCTGAGCTTCTGCGCCGAGCCGCGCTCGGTGCCGAGCGACGCGGTGCGGTTGACCTGGGGTGCGGACGAACCGGTCGACTGCGCCTGCTCCTTCGACTGCAGCAGGCGGGCGATGTCGTTCGGGTTGAAGTTCTTGGCGATCTCGGCCTCGCGCTTCGCCTTGGCTTCGGCCTCGCGCTTGGCCTTCGCCTCGGCGGCGAGCTTGGCCTTCTGCTCGGCCTCGGCCTTGGCCTTGGCGGCGGCTTCCGCCCTCTCCTGAGCGGCCTTCTCGGCCTCCGCCTTGGCCTGCGCTTCGGCCTTGGCCTTCGCGGCAGCCTCGGCACGCGCCTGCGCCTCGGCTTCCGCCTTCGCCTTGGCGGCGGCCTTCGCCGCTTCCTCCGCCTGCTTGGCCTTCGAGGCGAGCTCGGCCTCCTCGGCCAGCTTCGCGAGTTCCTCGCGCTTCTGCTCCGCCACCTCTGCGGCGCTCGGCGCGGCCTTCTGCGGCGGCTGCTTGGCCGGCTCCGGCGGCTTCGCCTCGGGCTTCGGCAGATTGGCGACGCGGGCGGGCGGCGGCGGGGTCGCCGCGTTGTCGTCGGCCGTCTTCAGGTCGGCGGGGCGTGACGGCGGGGCCGGCGTGTCGACCTTCGCTTCACCGGCCTCCTTGCGCTCCACGATCTCCGACTTGCGCTCCGCGCGCGGTGTCGGCTGCTCGAGCACCTTTTCGGCCTTGCGCTCACCGCGCGTGATCTGGTTCAGCGCACTGGGATCGACGAGATCGACCGCGATCGCCTCCTCGTTCTCCGGGAGCGGCGCAGGCGACGAGAACGCCAGCAGCCCCGCGACGAGGATCGTCGCGTGGCCCAGCGCCGACAGCGCAATGCCCGGTTCGGAGGTTCGCAGCTTCACGCGCCGACCATCCCTGTCTCCGCCGCCCTCAGCGCGCCGCCGGCTCGGTGACCAGTGCGACGCGCCTGAAGCCCGCGGCCGTGATCGTCGACATGACGGAGGCCACGCGGCCATAGTCGACCTGCCGGTCGCCGCGGACATAGATGCGCTCGTCGAAGCCCTGCTTCGCGAGCCCCTGCAATTTCGTGACCAGATCCGGCTCGAGCGTCGGCTGGTCCTGGAGGAAGATCTGGCCCTTGCCGTCGATGGCGATGGTGATCGGCTTCTGGTCGACATTGATCGGCTTGGCGCCGGTCTGCGGCAGGTCGAGCGGCACGCCCGTCGCGATCAGCGGCGCCGCGACCATGAAGATGATCAGCAGCACCAGCATCACGTCGATGAACGGCGTCATGTTGATCTCGGCGATAGCGCCGTGGCGACGCGCCCGCCGCCCGCGCCGCCCGCCGGACTTCGCCCCGGATGCGACCGACATTCCCATCTGGCTATCCCCCTCAGGCCGCGAGCCGCTCGTCGATCTGCCGCGACAGGATCGCGGAGAACTCGTCGGCGAAGCCCTCGAGCCGGCCCTGCGCCTTGGCGACCTCGGCCTGCAGCTTGTTGTAGGCCATCAGCGCCGGAATCGCGGCGAAGAGGCCGATGGCGGTGGCGAACAGCGCCTCCGCGATGCCCGGCGCGACGACGGCGAGCGAGGAGTTCTTCGACACGGCGATGGCGGTGAAGGAATGCATGATGCCCCACACCGTGCCGAACAGGCCGATGAAGGGCGCCGCCGAGGCGATGGTCGAGAGCACGAGCAGCTTCGAATCGAGCCGCTCGACCTCGCGCTGGATCGTGACGTCGAGAACCTTGTCGATGCGCTGGGAGAGGCTGGCCACGGACCGGCCGCCGTTCTCGAAGGAGCGCTTCCACTCCCGCATGGCCGCGACGAAGACCGCCGCCATGTCGTTGACAGGCTTGGTCGCGAGCTCGCGATAGAGTTCCTCCAGCGAGCGGCCGGACCAGAAGCTCTCCTCGAACGCGTCCATGTCGCGGCGCGTGCGCCGGTAGAGCAGCGTCTTGTCGATGATGATCGACCAGCACCAGACGGAGGCACCGAGCAGCCCCATCATCACCAGCTTGACGACGATGTGTGCGTGCCAGAACAGGGTCCAGAACGACATGTCGATCTGCGGCGCGGTCTGCGCGACGTCGGCGGGGTTCATTCCGTCATCCTTCTTCCCGGGCGGTCCGGCAGACTGGGTTGCCGATGCCCGCGATCCGCGCCGCGGAGACCCGCGACGCCGCCCGATCCGCGATCCGGGGAATGCCGTCTCCCTCAATCGCTTGGGAATCCGGCGAAAGATGGGCCGAGGCAGGGTTTCCTGAGGAACGCATGTTCTCGGAGCATTAAGCATCCGGCAAGGTTAAGGGGGAGTATACGCCGCCCTCATGTCGCAGATGCGAAAAGCCCGCCCCGGCATGGCCGGGGCGGGCGATCGCGATCGGAAGCGAAGGGGCCTGCGCTTATGTCGCTCAGGCCGCGTCGGGCTGGCCCGGGGGATTGGCCGGCGGGGTGTTGCGGCGGTCGGCCATGAACTGGTCGAACTCGGCCTTGTCGCGGGCCATGCGCAGCCGGCCCAGGAAATCCTGGAACTCGCGCTGCTCGTCCTCGAGGCGCCGCAGCGTCTCCTCGCGATACTCGTCGAAGGCGCGGTTTCCGCTGGAGGACGGCCGCCCCCAGCCACCCAAGCCGCCGCCGAAACCGCCACCTTGCCGGCCGCCCATGCGCTCGCGCAGGCGGTCCATCTTGCTCTGAAGGCGGTTCATCCTGTGCTCGTACCGGTCACCGGCAAATCCGCAACCCATGCGTCCACTCCAGAAGAGAAAAGCCAGGGTCGCCAGCCCCAGCGGCCAGAACACGATGAAGCCGAGAACCGCGAAGGCGATCCAGGCTCCCTTTCCATACTCGTCAAGCTTCTCGACGATCGGCATTGCTCCCTCTCCGCACTTCGCGCTTGTGAATGTAAATCACATTTACATATGTGGGCGCGAGCCGTCCGCTTGTCAAGCGCCGGGCCTTTCGAAGGCCGGCGTCCCGGCTCAGTCGGACCGCTTCTCGCCCGGTCCGGCGAGCCCAAGGCCCTGGAGATAGATCAGCACGCCGGCATCGAGCAGATCCTCCGCCGACATCGGCAGCGGCCTGCGGCCACGGTCGGCCCGGCCGAACAGGGCCGCGATGCCGTGGGAGATCGACCAGATGTGCAGCGCCATCATCAGCGCCGGCGGCCGCCTGCCGACCGGCAGCCGCGCGGTCAGCGCCTCGGCAGCCCCGCGCAGGACCTGGAAGGCGCGGTCGGCCGCGACGCGCAGCTCCGGGCTGGCGTCCAGCGGCACGCCGGCCTCGAACATCGCCGCGTAATAGGCGGGCTCGTTCCGCGCGAAGGCGAGATAGGCCGGGCCCAGGCGATGGAAAGCGCTCTCCACGTCCGGCCGTCCCTGGTCCCAGGCATGCGCCAGCGCCGCCTCGAAAGCCTCGAAGCCGCGCGCCGCCACATCGGCCAGCAACTCGTCCTTGTCGCGATAATGCCTGTAGGGCGCGGCCGGGCTCACCCCCGCCATCCGCGCCGCTTCCGCGAAGGTGAAGCCGCTCGGCCCCTTTTCGGCAATGAGCCCCAGCGCGGCACGCACCAGCGCCTCCTTGAGGTTGCCGTGGTGGTAGCCGCGCGAACCGCCGGAATCGCTGCGTCGCCAACTCATGTAAGGACCGCTAACATGCGGGCCATCCGCAGTCGATGGCCGCGGCGCCGCGAGACCACGAGGCTCAATCCGGCAGGCCGAGCCGGCGGCGCAACCCGTCCGGAATCCGGCGCGCCCTGCCACCGCCGACGCAGGCGACCTTGACCTGCGCCGTCACCAGCACCTCGTCGCCGCGCAGGACACGCTGCGCCACGTCCATGGTCGCGCCGCGCGCGGCCGTCGCCATGGTCTCGATGGTCAGCAGATCGTCCATCACCGCCGGCCTCAGGAAATCGATGCTCATGTGGCGGACCGCGAAGCCGAGCGCCGCATCGCCCTCGAACAGCTCCCGCTGGTCGACGCCGAGCGCGCGGATCAGCTCCGTGCGCCCCCGTTCCATGAAGCGCAGATAGGAGGCGTGGTAGACGACGCCGGAGAAGTCGGTGTCCTCGTAGTAGACGCGGACGGGGATCTGATGGGCTGTGCTCATGGCCCCGGGCATAATCGCGACACGGTCGCGGAGCAAATTCCGGGAACAACGCGCCGCGTGGCGCATCTTACCAAGGACTGGACACGACAAGGGAGAGAACGATGTCGCTATCGGCCAAGGCGCTCGAGCGCCTTCTCGACAAGACGGAGTTCGAGCTCGTCGCCCGCACGCGGCGCGGCAAGCTCGCCGGCGAGAAGGACGCGGATCTGCGCGATCTCGCCCGCAACCTGCGCGAACGGCGCGACAAGGCTCGCGATGTCGCCCGCCGCCAGCGCCGCGAGTTTCGCGGCAAGGTGGCGCCGCAGGGCGCACAGGCGGCGTCCGACAACAGCGGCACGAAGGCCAAGGCCGACGCGCTCACCGTGGCGCTGAAGCGCGTCGGCGCCGAGCAGACGCGCCGCGAGGAGAAGCTGCACGCACCGAGCCAGCGCAGCCTCGCCCGCAAGGCACTGGCCCTGAAGCAGCGGCAGCAGGCGGCCGAACGTCCGAAAAGCCGGACGGCCGATCACGGCATGCGGTCGGTCGAGAATCCGAAGGCGGCGAAATCCGGCGCGCTGAACGACGCCGGCGCGCGGCCGGCGATGATGCGCTCGAAGATCGCGCGACAGTCCTGATCAGGTGTCCAAGCCCTGCGAGCTTTCAGCGCTTGCAGGGCTTGCCCATGAACGAGCCGCAATCATAGGGCTGCGACAGCGTTTCCCGGATCGAGTAGGCCTTGCCTTCGAAGTGGTTGACGATGTCGTCGATGCGCCAGCCGCCGTTCTCGCGCAGCATCTGGAACTGCACGACGACAGGCTTGCCGAAGCTGCGGAAGTTCGCGACCACCGTCGCCTTGCCGGCCGCGACGGGAATCGTGTCGAAGCTCAGCGTCTTCACCTCGCCGTCCTGGCCGTTGAGGAAGGGATCGGCGCCGATCTGGCCCATATCGCCGCTTTCTTCCTGATAGAGGTCGTCGCGGGCGAAGAGCGCGGCGAGGCTCCTGCTCATCAGTCGGTCGCGGTGTGGCGGGCGCCATGCCGGCGGCGGGGCCTTGCCCTTGGCCCTCAGCGTCTTGATCGTGATCGCGTAGCCTTCTTCCACCGGCCCGCGCGGGACATCGTCGCCGGCGCGGGCGGAAACCGCGAGGCATGCGCACAGGCCCGTCACGGCAAGCGCCGGCGCGAAAACCCGGAATGCCTGTCTCACGGCTCGTCCTCGTCGTTTCCGAACAATCCGAACTGCGCCGTCTCGCGCGAGGGCTCCGGCATCCCCAGATGCCGGAAGGCGTGCGGGGTCAGCAGCCGGCCGCGCGGCGTGCGCTGGATGAAGCCCTGCTGCAGCAGGAAGGGCTCGATGATCTCCTCGATCGCGTCGCGCGGCTCGGAGAGCGAGGCGGCGATGGTCTCGATCCCGACCGGCCCCCCGCCGAAATTGACCGCGACGGTGGTGAGATAGCGCCGGTCCATCTGGTCGAGGCCGATCGGATCGACATCGAGCAGCGACAGCGCCTTGTCGGCGACGGAGCGGGTCACGATCGGGTCGCCGTCGACGATGGCGAAGTCGCGCACGCGCCTGAGCAGCCGCCCGGCGATGCGCGGCGTCCCGCGCGAGCGCCGCGCGATCTCGTTGGCGCCGTCGTCGGACATCGGCACGCCGAGCACGCGGGCACCGCGCGCGACGATGCCCTGCAATTCCTCCACCGTGTAGAATTGCAGGCGGATCGGGATGCCGAAGCGGTCGCGCAACGGCGTGGTCAGCAGGCCGGCGCGTGTCGTGGCGCCGACGAGCGTGAATTTCGGCAGGTCGATCTTCACCGAGCGCGCCGCCGGCCCCTCGCCGATGATCAGATCGAGCTGGTAGTCCTCCATCGCCGGATAGAGGATTTCCTCGACGGCCGGGTTGAGCCGGTGGATCTCGTCGATGAAGAGCACGTCGCGCTCTTCGAGATTGGTGAGCTGCGCCGCGAGATCGCCCGCCTTCGCGATGACCGGGCCGGAGGTCGAGCGGAAATTGACGCCGAGTTCGCGCGCCACGATCTGCGCCAGCGTGGTCTTGCCCAGCCCCGGCGGACCGACGAAGAGCACATGGTCGAGCGCGTCGCCGCGCGTCCGCGCAGCCTCGATGAAGACCTGGAGATTCGCCCGAGCCGCCGCCTGGCCGGTGAAATCGGACAGCGACAGCGGACGCAGCGACGCTTCCGCGTCGTCGTCTCGCTTGTCGGCCGAGAGAATGCCGGGACGGGGGTTCGCCATGATTTCTTCGTCCTAGAACAAGCCGGGCGGCCGTGGAAAGCGCTTTCCCGGCCTGCCGCGTCCGACATCATTCCAGGATGGAACGGATGCCGCAGGCGCCGACACGTTTCACTTGGCCAGTTCCTTCAGACCCAGCCGGATCAGTTGCGCCGTTCCCGCGCCCTCCCCCGCCTCGCGTGACGCGGCCGCCACGGCCGCGACGGCCTGCGCCTGCGGATATCCCAGGTTGACGAGCGCCGAGACCGCGTCCGCCACCGGCTGCGGCAGCTTCCTGTCCTCCAGCGCGCCCGCCAGCGTCGCGACGCCCGGATCGACATGGCCGAAGGCCGGCGCCTTGTCCTTGAGCTCGGCGCAGATGCGCTGCGCCAGCTTGGGGCCGACGCCGGGCGCCCGCGCCACGGCCGCCTTGTCGTTGGTCGCGATCGCGGTGGCGAGCGCGCCGGGCTCCAGCGTCGAGAGGATCGCGAGCGCCACCTTGGCGCCGACGCCCTGCACCGCCTGCATCAGCCGGAACCAATCGCGCTCGTTGTCGGACATGAAGCCGTAGAGCCGGATCGCATCCTCGCGCACATGCGTCTCGATCGAAAGCACCGCCGCCTCGCCGGCCTTGGGAAGCCTCTGCAGCGTCCGCGAGGAGCACTGCACGACATAGCCGACGCCATGGACGTCGAGGATGACATGATCCTCGCCATAGGAATCGATCACGCCCTTGAGCTTGCCGATCATCGCACACCCTCCACCGTCATTCCGGGCAAGCGAAGCGCAGACCCGGAATCCATCGGAGAGCCCGACCTGGCTGAGGAATCCGCCCTTCGATGGATTCCGGAGCAGCGCCGCTTCGCGGCTTGTCCGGAATGACGGCGCGGGGTTGGCATCACCATCGCCATCGCTCACCCTGCCCGCATCTGCGCGACCAGCGTCCGCATGCCGCGATGCTGCGCGTGGCAGATCGCCACCGCCAGCGCATCCGCCGCGTCGGCGGAGTTCGTCTCGGCCTTGGGCAGCAGCACGCGGATCATCATCTGAACCTGCTTCTTGTCGGCATGACCGACGCCGACCACCGTCTTCTTGACGAGGTTCGCCGCGTACTCCGCGACGCTCAGGCCCGCCAGCGCCGGCACCACCAGCGCCACGCCGCGCGCTTGCCCGAGCTTCAGGGCCGATTGCGGATCGCGGTTGACGAAGGTCTCCTCGACCGCGACCTCGTCGGGCTCCCAGGAGCCGATCACCCGGCTCAGGCCCTCGTGCAGTTGCCGCAGGCGCTCGCCGAGGGAAAGCGCGGCGTCGCTCTCGATGCAGCCGCAGCCGAGAAAGCGCAGCTTGCTGCCTTCCGAAACGATGGCGCCCCAGCCCGTCTTCCGAAGGCCGGGGTCGATCCCGAGGATGCGAATCGGTGGGCTCATGAATCCCGCTCTTAGACCATGGACACGCTTTGTTCCATGTCATCCCTAACGATCGATGACCGGAAGCGATGGCCGGCATCACGCGAACGCGCTTGCCTGAGCGGCCGATGGCGTGCTGCTCCTGCCGGACCCTGCCCCGCGCCCGCCCCATCCTGTCGCCCTCATGACCCTGACCATCGCCAGCCTCTATCCCGGCCTCGACGCCGCCGGCATCGCCATCCTCGTCGGCGCGACGCTGCTCGGCGGGCTGGTGCGCGGCTTCACGGGCTTCGGCTTCGCCATGGTCTTCATGCCGCTGGCGAGCCTCGTCCTCGGGCCCGTCGCCGCGCTCGGGCTCATCTTCGTCATCGACGCGCCCTTCGCGCTGCCACTCGCGGCACGCTCGGCCCGCCGGGCGGAATGGCGCGAGGTCCTGCCGCTTCTCCTTGCCGCGACACTCGCCATGCCGCTCGGCATCCGGCTTCTGACCTGGCTCGACCGCGACACCATGCGCTGGCTGCTGGCGCTGCTCGTGCTGGGCGCGGTCGCCCTGCTGGCCTCGGGCTGGCGCTATCACGGCAGCCCCGGCATTCGCCTCTCGCTCGGCGTCGGCGTGCTGTCCGGCATCTGCAACGGGCTCGCCAGCATCGGCGGCATGCCGCTCGCCGTGTTCTGGCTCGGGGCCCAGCGCAACGACCGGCACAAGACCCGCGCCAATCTGCAGACCTTCTTCGGCCTCGGCACGGTGATCAGCGGCGTGATCCTCACCGCCTCCGGCATCGTCACCACCACGAGCCTGCTGATGGCGCCGCTGCTGATGCTGGTCTATGGCGCGGGCTTCTGGGTCGGCGCGCACGGCTTCCGGCTCGCCTCCGAGGAGAGCTTCCGGCGCGTCGCCTATTGGGTGATCTTCCTCAGCGCCGCGACGAGCCTGCCGCTCTGGGACAAGCTGATCGGGCGGTGAGTGGGGCGTTCAGATGACGAAGAACCCCACGGAGGCCGCGGCCATGACGAAGGTCGCGAGCCACCCCAGCACGCGCATCGCCGGCGGCAGCGTCAGCCGCCCCATGATGCGCGGGTTCGAGGCGATCAGCATCATCACCGCCATCATCGGCGCGGCGAGCACGCCGTTCACGACGGCGGCCCAGTAGAGCGCCTTCACCGGGTCGAGCGAAGTGAAGTTCAGCATGGCGCCCGCGAGGGTCGCCAGGGCGATGACACCGTAGAAGCCCTTCGCCTCGAGCGGGCGCCTGTCGAGGCCCTCGCGCCAGCCGAAGACCTCGCTCACGCCATAGGCGGCCGAACCGGCGAGCACCGGCACCGCCAGCAGCCCGGTCGCCAGAATTCCGAGCGCGAACAACGCGAAGGCGAAGTCGCCGGCGATGGGCCGGAGCGCCTCGGCCGCCTGCGAGGACGTCTGGATATCGGTGACGCCGCTCGCATGGAGCGTGGCGGCCGTGGAGAAGATGATGAAGATCGCGATGACGTTGGACACGGCCATGCCGAAGATCGTGTCGGTCCGGATCCGCCGCAGCTCCGGCCCCGCCCGGCGCGGCGTGATGCACAGCGCCTTCACATGGCGCCTCTGCAGCTCCTCGACCTCCTGACCCGCCTGCCAGAAGAACAGATAGGGGCTGATGGTCGTGCCGAGCACGGCGACCAGCGCCATGGCATGGTCGCGGTCGAAGACGAATTGCGGCACCAGCGTGCCGCGCAGCGCCAAACCCCAGTCCACATGCGCGACGAAGACGACGCCGACATAGGCGAACAGGGCAAGCGTCGCCCATTTCAGCACCGACGCGTAGCGCGCATAGGGCATGAACGTCTCGAGCACGATGCAAAGCACGCCGAGCAGCAGCGTGTAGAGATGCGTCGGGCCGCCGATCAGCAGGCCGACGGCGGCGCCCATGGCACCGAGATCGGCCCCGAGATTGATCACGTTGGCGATCACCAGCAGCAGCACGATGATGCGCAGCAGCGAGCGGGGATAGTGCCGCCGCAGGTTATGCGCGATGCCGCGCCCGGTGACGCTGCCGATGCGCCCGGCGATCTCCTGGATCACCGCCATCAGCGGAAAGCTGAACAGCATGGTCCAGGCCAGCCCGTAGCCGAACTGCGCGCCGATCTGGCTGTAGGTCGCGATTCCGCTGGGGTCGTCGTCGGCCGCGCCCGTGACCAGGCCCGGCCCGAGGCTGCGCAGGAATCCGGCGTCGGCAGCCGGCTGGGGCGCCGCCGGATCGGGGCGCGCCGCATCGCGCTCGGCCGGTTCTGCCATCGCCTGCCTCGCTCCGCACGGCCGCCCCCTTCTGCGGGAGCGCGCGAATTCAGATCAAGATGACGACGGTCTGTTCAGATCGCTCTCTGAAGCAGCCCGTCGCCCGATCAGCCCCCGAGCTTCGCCATGATCTCGTCGGCGATCTCGAAATTGGCGAAGACGTTCTGGACGTCGTCGTCGTTGTCGAGCGCTTCCATCAGCCGCATCATCGAGGCGGCCTTGTCCTCGTCGAGCGGCGCGCTCGTCGTCGGACGCCAGACCGGCTTGGCCGAGGCCGGCGCTCCCAGCGAGGCTTCCAGCGCCTTGGAGACTTCGTTCAGGCTGTCGAAGGCGCACAGGATGGTGTGGCCGCTCTCGTCCGAGATCACGTCGTCCGCGCCGGCCTCGATCGCCGCCTCCATCACCTTGTCGGCGTCTCCCGCCTCCGGCGGATAGGCGATCTCGCCGACGCGGTTGAACATGAACGAGACCGAGTTGCTCTCGCCCAGCGCCCCGCCGGCCTTGGTGAAGTAGGAGCGCACGGCGGAAGCCGTGCGGTTGCGGTTGTCGGTCAGCGCCTCGACGATGACGGCGGCCCCGCCCGGCCCGTAGCCCTCGTAGCGAACCTCGTCGTAGTTCTCGCCCTCGGCGCCGGCCGCCTTGTTGATGGCGCGCTGGATGTTGTCCTTGGGCATGTTCTCGGCGCGCGCGGCGAGCACCGCCATGCGCAGGCGCGGATTCATGTTGATGTCGGGCATGCCCATCTTGGCCGCGACGGTGATCTCGCGCGCCAGCTTCGAGAACAGCTTGGACCGCACGGCATCCTGCTTGCCCTTGCGGTGCATGATGTTCTTGAACTGGGAATGACCTGCCATGGGTGACGAGCCTCTGGTATCGAACGGAACAGCACGGCACGCGGACACGACGGAAAGCCGCGCGCGCCTTATCGAACGGCCTTATAGGCGCCGCCCTCCTCGGCAGGCAAGCCGGCGCCCGCCGGCAATGCGGAAACGCATCCGCGGCCCGCGAAGCCCCGATGCGCCGCCGCCCGGCGGCCCGACCGGCCTGCCTCAGGCCGAGGCCCAGCCCGGCAGCGCCTCGCCCAGATGCGGTCCGATCCGGACCGGCCAGACCGCGGTCGCCAGCCCCGTCCGGTCGTCGATCTCGACCGCGACGCCCGACAATGCGCCCTCCCCCGTGGCCGGCTCCAGCCGGACGCCGGGGGTCTTCTGCAGGAAGCGCCGGACCGGCTCGTCCTTCTGCATTCCGAGGATCGAATCGTAGTCGCCGCACATGCCGGCATCGGACTGGTAGGCCGTGCCGCCCGGCAGGATGCGCGTGTCGGAGGTCGGCACATGGGTATGGGTGCCGACGACGAGGCTCGCCCGCCCGTCGAGGAAATAACCCATCGCCTGCTTCTCGCTCGTCGCTTCGGCGTGGACGTCGACGATCACCGCGTCGGCTACCTCCCCGAGCGGGCAGGCGGAGAGCTCGCGCTCCACGGCGGCGAAGGGATCGTCGAGCGGGTCCATGTAGATGCGGCCCATCACGTTGACGACGAGCACGCGCGCGCCGTTGCGGGCCTCGACGACGGCGGCCCCGCGCCCCGGCGTGCCCGACGGGAAATTGGCCGGCCTGACCAGCCGGTCCTGCCGCTCGATGAAGACCAGCGCCTCGCGCTGGTCCCAGGAGTGGTTTCCGAGCGTGACGACATCGGCGCCCGCGGCCAGCAGCTCGTCGCAGATCGCCTCGGTGATGCCGAAGCCGCCGGCGGCGTTCTCGCCGTTGATGACGACGCAGTCGAGCGACCAGGCCTCGCGCAGGGCGGGAAGCCGCTCCTGCACCGCGACACGGCCGGGGCGGCCGACGACATCGCCGAGAAAGAGAAAACGCATGGGACAGGGGATCCGGAGGGTGTCGCCCCTCCGTGACGCGAATGCCGAGCGGAATCAACCGCAACGGATGACCGCGCGCTCCGTCACGATCCAGTCGAGGGGGATGTCGTGCGGCTCGTCCGGCACCGCCGCGATCTCTTGCCCGGCATAGCCGATGCCGATCGTCAGCGGGCTCTCCAGCGCCGCGAGCGCCTGGTCGTAATAGCCCTTGCCGTAGCCGATGCGGTAGCCGCGCCGGTCGAAGGCGAGAAACGGGACGAGCAGGATGCCGGGCGCGACCTCCGGCTGCCGCGGCTCGGGAACCAATGTGCCGAAGCCTCCAGGCACGATCGGCTCATAGGGAGACCAGCTCCGGAAGACCATTCGCTTGCCCACCGTCGCCGGCAGGCAGAGCCGCAGCCCGCGATCCTTCAACCCTTCGAGAACCGGGCGGGGATCCGCCTCCGAACCCATCGGCCAATAGGCGGCGACGGGGCCGGCCTCGCTGCCCCCGAGCGCCGGCAGCAGCCCGTCGAGCAGGTCGAGCGCGCGCTGTGCCAGCGCCTCGTCCCATTCGAGCCGCTCGTCGAGGTCGAGCGCATCGCGCCGCGCCAGGGCCTCGTCGCGCAAGGTGGCCTTGAGCCGCGAGGTGTCGTGATGGGGATCGATCGTCATGGAAAGCTGCGGAGCCACCTCGGCCGTGGAATTTCGATCCCGGGACACCTACAAAGTAGGTGGGCGCCGTGTGCTCGGGTCCAGGGACCCAAACAGGGACAGCTCCCTAGGGAGTCGTATGGGCCCGGGAATACATGTTCGCACGCACCAGACAGCCCCGCTTCCCCAATGTAGGCAAGCGGGACGCGAAGCGCCAGAGGGCATCGCGTCTTTCAACAGCCGGCGAGCCCGTGATCGTCAGCCGGCGGGAACGGGAACGAGGCTCCTTGCGATGCCCTCGATGCGCTCGGCGGCGCGCGAGAGCGCGTCAGCCGCCCGGTCCTCGACCTCGTTCAGCCGCTGGTCGGCGGCGCCCGCGTCGCCCCGCAGGGCCGCGAGCTCCGATTCGAGCGCCTGGACCCGCCGATTGAGTTCATGAACCTCGTCGGCGACCGTCAGAGCCGCCATCACGTGCAACCGCATGTCGCCGATCTCGCCGAAGGACTTCCGCATGTCCTCGATCCTGGCGTCGTAGAGTTGCGCCAGGCTCTCCAGATGGCCCTCTTCGCCTTCCCCGCAGGCCATGCGGTAGGCGCGTCCCGAGATAGTGACGTTGACCTGCGGCATCCGACTCCCCGTTCAGCGGCCGTCTTCCGGCTCGCCGCTCCGCTCCTGCGCCCGCGCGATCACGGCGCCGATGACGTTCATCGCCCGTTCCAGGCGTTGGTCGACATCGGCGGCGGCGGTCTCGACATGGTCGAGTCGCGCCATCGCGCCGTCGAGCTCGGCTGCGAGCCGAGCCCGGTCGTCCTGCATCAGGGCGAGCTCCGTCTCCAGATTGGCGCGGCCGCGCTCGGCGTCGAGCCGTCGCCGCGCCGCGGCCTCGAGTTGCCCAAGCGCGCCATCCAGCCGCGCCAGCGCATTGTCGAGCATAAAGCTCGCCATCGCCCCTCCTTCCCGGATCGGATCGAAGCCGGCTCACACGATTCGCTCAAACTTACAGCAAGCCGCCGCAAAACTGGAATCGGCAGCTGTCGACGACGCAATCGCGTCGCAAAAGACGCCCCGGCGAATTGACTTGGGCAGACTGCGCGGCCTAATCGAGCCCGCATCGACAAGCACATCGCGGCACGAGCGGGCAGGCGCCCCGCCGCGGGATTTGGCAGCGCCCCTCCTCGCGCCAGACGGAGCCTTGAGACAATCATGACCACGATCGAGCGCGCCCAGCACGACAAGCTCGCCAACGCCATCCGCTCTCTCGCCATGGACGGCGTCGAGCAGGCGAAGTCCGGCCATCCCGGCCTGCCGATGGGCGCGGCCGACGTCGCCACGGTCCTCTTCACCCGCATCATGAAATACGACGCGGCCGATCCGCGCTGGCCGGACCGCGACCGTTTCGTGCTCTCCGCCGGCCACGGCTCGATGCTGCTCTACGCCCTGCTCTATCTGACCGGCACGCCGGGCCTGGAGCTCGACGACCTCAAGAAGTTCCGCCAGCTCGAGTCGAAGACGCCGGGCCACCCCGAGAACTTCATGACGGCCGGCGTCGAGACCACCACCGGCCCGCTCGGCCAGGGTCTCGCGACCTCGGTCGGCATGGCGATGGCCGAGCGCATGCTCGCCGCCGAGTTCGGCAAGAAGGTCGTCGACCACCACACCTATGTCCTCGCCTCCGACGGCGACCTGATGGAGGGCATCAGCCAGGAGGCTATCGCGCTCGCCGGGCACCTGAAGCTCAACAAGCTGATCGTGCTCTGGGACGACAACGGCATCTCGATCGACGGGCCGCTGACGATCACCGACAATGTCGACCAGGTCGCCCGCTTCAAGGCCTGCGGCTGGCGCGCCGAACGGGTCGACGGCCATGATCCTGACGCCATCGAGGCCGCGATCCGCCGCGCCCAGAAGTCGAGCAAGCCGACCATGATCGCCTGCAAGACGGTGATCGGCTTCGGCGCTCCGAAGAAGGCCGGCACCTCCAAGGCCCATGGCGAGCCGCTCGGCGTCGACGAACTCGCCGCCGCCAAGAAGGCGCTCGGCATCACCGGCGGCGCCTTCGAGGTCGCGGCCGAGGTGCTGAAGGCGTGGCGCGGCTTCGGCAAGGCCGGCACGAACGAGCACGCCAACTGGCGCAGCCGCTTCGGCCTGCTCTCCGAGCGCAAGCGCGCCGAATTCGAGCGTCGCCTCGCCCACGCCGTTCCGGCCAAGCTCGGCAAGGCGATCCTCGCCCACAAGAAGGCGCTGGTCGCGACGCCGCAGACGGTCGCCACCCGCAAGGCTTCCGAGCTCGCCCTCGAGGCGATCACGCCGGTCATGCCGGAGCTGGTGATGGGCTCGGCCGATCTGACGCCGTCCAACAACACCCGCACCAAGGCGGCCGAGGACTTCACGCCCAAGACCCCCAAGGGTCGCTATGTCCGCTACGGCATCCGCGAGCACGGCATGGCCGCGGCCATGAACGGCATCACCCTGCATGGCGGCTTCCGCACCGGCGGCGGCACCTTCCTGGTCTTCGCCGACTATG
Source organism: Chelatococcus sp. (assembly GCA_003248805.1). Taxonomy (GTDB): domain Bacteria; phylum Pseudomonadota; class Alphaproteobacteria; order Rhizobiales; family Beijerinckiaceae; genus Allobosea. The sequence continues at coordinate 21,922 of QFQY01000067.1, forward strand.
CCCGCCCGTCCATGCGCCTCGCCGCGCTGATGGGCCTGCCCGTCGTCTACGTCATGACGCACGACTCGATCGGCCTCGGCGAGGACGGCCCGACCCACCAGCCGGTCGAGCAGATCGCGTCGCTGCGTGCCATGCCGAACATGCATGTCTTCCGCCCGGCCGACGCGATCGAGACCGCCGAGGCCTGGCAGTTCGCGCTGGAGAATACGAAGGGCCCGACCGTGCTCGCCCTCTCGCGCCAGAACCTGCCGCAGCTGCGCACCGACGCCACCGCGACCAACCGCTCGGCCAAGGGCGGCTACGAACTGCTGGCGGCCGAGGGCGGCAAGGCGCAGGTCTCGCTCTTCGCCTCGGGTTCCGAGGTCGAGATCGCCGTCGCGGCCCGCAAGCTGCTCGCCGAAAAGGGCGTCAAGGCCCGCGTGGTGTCCGTGCCCTCGCTCGAGCTGCTGCTGGCGCAGGACGAGGCCACGCAGGCCCAGATCGTCGGCACCGCCCCGGTCAGGATCGCGATCGAGGCCGGCGTGCGCTTCGGCTGGGACGCCGTCATCGGCCATGACGGTGTCTTCGTCGGCATGTCCTCCTTCGGCGCGAGCGGCCCCTACAAGGAGGTCTACAAGCATTTCGGCATCACGGCGGAGGCGGTCGCCGACGCGGCGATGAAGCGCCACAACGGCTGACGACCCGTCATTGCGAGCGAAGCGAAGCAATCCAGGGCGGCAGAGCTCTGCCTCCCCCTGGATTGCTTCGTCGCTTCGCTCCTCGCAATGACGGTTTTTATCTTGCGTTCGGCCGCGCTTTGGCCGAATTGCCCGCACGACACGGTGGAAACACCGTTTTCGCGATGAAGGAGAGCAGTGAGATGACGGTCAAGGTGGCGATCAACGGTTTCGGCCGTATCGGACGTAACGTCCTGCGCGCGATCATCGAGTCGAAGCGCAAGGACATCGAGGTCGTCGCGATCAACGATCTCGGCCCGGTCGAGACCAATGCTCATCTCTTCCGCTACGACTCCGTGCATGGTCGCTTCCCCGGCACGGTGACCGTCTCCGGCGACACGATCGACGTCGGCCGCGGCCCGATCAAGGTCACCGCCATCCGAGACCCCAAGGAGCTGCCGCACAAGGCGCTGGGCGTCGACATCGCGCTGGAATGCACCGGCATCTTCACCACCAAGGAGAAGGCCGCGGCCCATCTCGCGGCCGGCGCCAAGCGCGTCCTGGTCTCGGCCCCCTGCGACGGCGCCGACCTCACGGTCGTCTACGGCGTCAACCACGCGGCCCTGACGGCCGAGCATCTCGTCGTCTCGAACGCCTCCTGCACGACGAACTGCCTCGCCCCGGTCGTGCGCGTGCTCCATGACGCCGTCGGCATCGACAAGGGCTTCATGACCACGATCCACGCCTATACCGGCGACCAGCCGACGCTGGACACCATGCACAAGGATCTCTACCGCGCCCGCGCAGCCGCGCTCTCGATGATCCCGACCTCGACCGGCGCCGCCAAGGCGATCGGCCTCGTCATCCCCGAGCTGAAGGGCCGGCTCGACGGCACCTCGGTCCGCGTGCCGACGCCGAATGTCTCGGTCGTGGACTTCAAGTTCATCTCCAAGCGCAAGACCACGGTCGAGAAGGTCAACGAGGCGATCCTCAAGGCCAGCAAGCGCGGGCCGCTGAAGGGCATCCTCGGCGTCACCGACCAGCCGAACGTCTCGATCGACTTCAACCACGACCCGCATTCCTCGACCTTCGCCCTCGACCAGACCAAGGTCATGGACGACAAGTTCGTGCGCGTGATGTCCTGGTACGACAACGAGTGGGGCTTCTCGAACCGCATGAGCGACACCGCCGTCGCCATGGGCGCCCTGCTCTGACGATGCCTTGCCGGGGCCACGATCCTCTCGCAGGACGTGGCCCCTCTCGCATCAGCACAGCAACGGATTGAGCATGGCCAAGATCGAGCCCACGGTGGTGTCAACCTCGAGCTCGGAGGACGTCGCGCCCGGCATCTCTCCGGCCGTGCCCGTCACGGCGGTTGCGGAGCCGGCCGCTCCCGCGTCCGATCCCCGCAGGCTCGACCAGCTTTCCCGCATCGAGGACAAGGCCGCGCGGATCGAGGAGAAGTTCGCGCGCTACGAGGCGGTGCTGACCCGCGCCGAATCCTCGCTCGAGCGCAGCGCCCAGAAGGTCGATGCCGCGGCTGGGACCATGGATTTCGCCGCCATCCGCGGCGAGATCGCCGCCCTGCGCGAGCGTGTCGACGCCACGCCGCGCGCCGCCACCCTGTTCACCACCGCCCTCGTCACGGCGGTCGCCACCGTCATCCTCACTGTCCTGGTGCTGAAATTCGGCGTTCCGGGCGTGATCCCGGGACTTCTGCCGCGAGGACCTCTGTGACAATGAGCTTCAAGACCCTCGACGACGCCGACCTCGCCGGCAAGCGTGCCCTCGTCCGCGTCGACCTCAACGTCCCCATGGAGGACGGCAAGGTCACCGACACGACCCGGATCGACCGCATCCTGCCGACGATCCGGGAGATGTCCGGGAAGGGCGCCAAGGTCATCCTGCTCGCGCATTTCGGCCGCCCCAAGGGCCGCGACGAGAAGAACAGCCTGAAGCAGGTCGTGCCGGCGCTCGCCCATGCGCTCGGCGCCCCCGTCACCTTCGTCGACGACTGCATCGGCGAGGGCGTCGCCAAGGCCGTCTCGGCCGCGAAGAACGGCGATGTCCTGCTGCTGGAGAACACCCGCTTCCACGCCGGCGACGAGAAGAACGATCCCGAATTCGTCAGGGCGCTCGCCGCCAATGGCGACCTCTTCGTCAACGACGCCTTCTCGGCCGCCCACCGGGCGCACGCCTCGACCGAGGGCCTCGCCCACCTGCTGCCGGCCTATGCCGGGCGCACCATGCAGGCTGAGCTGGAAGCCCTGTCGGCAGGCCTCGACAACCCCGCCCGTCCGGTCATGGCGATCGTCGGCGGCGCCAAGGTCTCGACCAAGCTCGACCTGCTCGGCAATCTCGTGAAAAAGGTCGACGTGCTCGTCATCGGCGGCGGCATGGCCAACACCTTCCTCGCCGCGCGCGGCGTCAATGTCGGCAAGTCGCTCTGCGAGCACGATCTCGTCGGCACGGCCCGCGAGATCGAGGAGAAGGCCAAGGCCGCCGGCTGCGAGATCCTGCTGCCGGTCGACGCGCTGGTCGCCCGCGAGTTCAAGGCCAACCCCGGTCACCGCGTCGTGCCCGTCGGCGATGTCGGCGCCGACGAGATGATCCTCGACGCCGGCCCCTTGAGCGTCGCCGAGGTCGTGCTCAAGCTCGACCAGGTCAAGACGCTGGTCTGGAACGGGCCCTTCGGCGCCTTCGAGCTGCCGCCCTTCGACACGGCCACCGTCACCGTCGCCAAGGCGGCGGCGGAGCGCGTCAAGGCGGGCAAGCTGGTCGCGGTCGCTGGCGGCGGCGACACCGTCGCGGCGATGAACCATGCCGGCGTGGCCGACGATCTCTCCTACGTCTCCACCGCCGGCGGCGCCTTCCTCGAATGGATGGAAGGCAAGGCCCTGCCGGGCGTCGAGGCGCTGCGGAAGCCGTAATCTATTTCGATGGGGTGATCATCAAACTCAAAATCCTGCTCACCCCATCGGCTGAGTACCAGAATTCCCTCGGTTCTGACCCTGTGCATGATCTGAGGTTCAGCATCCCAATGATTGGCAATGTGGACGTTTAGGCGGAGCGACTTTGTTAAGCGCCTGGTCCATGGGTCCAAATCCATGCTCGCTGCAGCTTCCGCTATGAGCATAACATCCAAGTCGCTATCTGCGCGCGGCGCGCCCCAGACGCGGCTTCCGTAAAAATAGACTCGTCTTATGGCGGGTTGAGCTTGTGCCCACGCACGGCAGATTGCCGCCTGCGACTCTAGCATTCACGCCTCCTCAACATCTGTTGCGCCGGGCCATGTTTATGCTATGTTCTCCGCATGAGCGAGAATGTCCAGACAGCGATGCACGAAATCCTGAAGAGGATTCAAGCCGACATGTCATCGTTTCGCACCGAAACGAATGAACGTTTTGCGATACTCGAAGACCTTGTGCGCAAGCAGCGGCGCGATACCGCCGGTCTTCTCGTCATGGCGAAGTCGGTCACAGGCACCTTTGCCGAGGAACTCGCTGCCATCGAAGAACGGGTAAAGGTTCTGGAAGCGCGCGGCGGTTGAGCTGCTCGGCCCTTCGCTTTTAAGCTTTTCCCCGCTTTCGCTTTGCCTTTGCCGCAGTTCGCTTTTAAACGCTCCCCATATCCATTGCCTCAAGGGGAGTGCCATCGTGGCCCGCATCACGCTCCGTCAGTTGCTCGATCACGCCGCCGAAAACGACTACGGCGTGCCCGCCTTCAACATCAACAACATGGAGCAGGCGCTGGCGATCATGGCGGCGGCCGATGCGACCGACGCCCCGGTCATCATCCAGGCCTCGCGCGGCGCGCGCTCCTACGCCAACGACATCATGCTCAAGCACATGATGGACGCCGTCACCGAGATCTATCCGCACATCCCGGTCTGCGTGCATCTCGACCACGGCAACGAGCCGGCGACCTGCATGACCGCGA
>QFQY01000068.1 GCA_003248805.1 Chelatococcus sp.
AGCTCGCAAGGAATTACCTAGCTTCGCTTTGCCTCGCCGCCCTCGTCTCATGCTGGCTGCGTTGAGTCTCGAACCTAAGCCTTCACTTCCCGCCGCGGTCATAGCACTCGGCGAAGTAGATCATGAAGGCGTCGACGAGACCGTCCTCGTAAGGGGCGGTCTTGGCTTCCCAGCGGGCGACGAAGGCATCCCACATCTTGGCCTTGCGCGAGCCGATCAGGGCCTCGAGCCCGCGATCCTGTGCGGTGCTCTCGGCGATGGCCTGCGGGTCGAGGTCCTCGACCAGCATGCGCAGCGCGTGCTGCATGGCGGAGTATGTCTTGATCTGGTGCGCCTTCAGGTCGCGAAAGCTCTCGTCGAGGGCGCGCCGTGCGTCGAGATAGCCGGCGCGCTGCTGCCCGAAGAGCAGCTGCAGCGCATCGTCGACCGTGGGCGAGAATTTCAGCGGGTTGTTGTCCTGCGCCTGGATCATCGTCTGGTTGGTGCTGCGGGCGATGCGCTTGCTCTCGGCGCGCGCGGCCAGCAGCAGCTTCAGCTCCTCGGCGACGATCCGCATCAGCCCGCCGAGCTGCTCCGCGAAGGCTCCGGGATCGTGGCCCGCGAGCGCCTGGGGCGACAGGCCGGCGCCCTTGGCGAAGCGCTGGATGAATTCCGCGGCCGAGATCGCCGGTTGCCCGGCCTGTTGTGGCGGCGCTGGCGGGGCCGAAGGGGCGAAGGCCGGCTCCGCTGCGTCGACCCAGGCCGGCGGCGGCGCGACGGGCGCCGGTCGTTCCTCGGTGACGGGGAGGGGATCGCTCGCGGGCGCCGGCTCGTCCCAGACGCCGGCGGGGGCCGCCGGGGAGGGCTGGGCCTCCGGCCGGCGCGGGGTCGGGATCGGCGCGATCGGTTCCTGCGGCGGGGCGGCCGGCGGCTGGTACGGCGCCCAGGCGAATTCGTCCGGCCCTGCGCCGGCCGGCGGCGCGGGCGGTGGCGATGGCATGGCGGGGCCAGCGCCGGGCGCCGGAATGTCCGCCGCCCAGTCGATGAAGCTGGCATGGACCGGGCTGAGGCGGCTCGGCGGCAGGAAATCGCGGCGCGCGCTCGGCGGGGCCGCCTCGCCGGCCGGCTCCCAGAGCGATTCCGGCCGCGGCGAGGACCAGGCGGGAGCGGGCGGAGGCTCCGATTGCGCCGGCTCGTCGACCGAGACGGCGATCAGGTAGTGGCCGATCTCCAGCCGGTCGCCATGCTGCAGCCTGTAGGGCGATTGCACCCTGTGGCTGCCGCCGTTGACATAGGTGCCGTTGGTCGAGATGTCGCGCAGCCAGTAGGCGCCGTCGCGGAAGCGGATCTCGCAATGCCGGCCGGAAATGGCGCGGGAGGGGTCCGGCAGCGACCAGTCGAGATGCTGGTCGCGGCCGATGTCGAGGCCGCGGCCGCCGCTCACGGTCATGCTGAGCGGCCCGCCATCCGGCAGGGCGGTCTCGTTCTCGATGGTCAGCGTCAGCGCCATGGTCGGGATCGCGCTTCGCTAGGCTCTGGATCGGCCGGCATCGTCATCGGTCAAACGAATGCATGCTTCGACGCTTTTGCGCAATGCGCCGTCGCGGTCGCGCGGCGGCAGCCGGTTGATCGCGGTCAGCACGCCGATGCGGACCATCTTCGCGGTCAGGTCCGGCGGGCAGGGGATGGCGTGGCCCGGCACCATGCTGCCGCCCGAATAGCCGGCCGCCCAGGCGACCCAGGTTCCGGGCTGGTCGGGATCGCCGTCCTGCGCGGTCGCGAGGGCCTCGAAACGGGCGCGGTCGCCCGGGTCGCGCACCCAGGCCTCGGCGGCGGCGAGGCCCGCGTCGGCCGTGCCGGGTGCCTGCGTCGCGCGCACCGTCTGCAGGCCCCACCAGACCGCCTCGCGGCGCGGCAGCAGAAAGGCGCAGAAGGCGAGCGCATCGCCCGCCCCGGCGCTGCGCGCGAGGCGCTGGAGGTAGGCGAGCGGGTGCTCGGCGGGCGCCGGCGGCATGCCGACGACCTTGCGCGCCGAGGGAAACATCTCGAACACTTCCGTTGCGGTGTTGAAGCGCAGTCGCGACATGCCGGCTCTCAGTTGATCGTCACGATAGCGCCGTTGATGGTGACGCTGGCGTCGGAGCGGACCTCGGTGCGGGCGACGCTGGCGATCTTGATCGTCGGCGAGGTGATCTCGATGCTCGTCGGCGTCATCTTGATCTTGCTCTCGCCGACGACGAGGTTGATCTCCATCATCGCCTCGACGTCGAGCTTGCCCTGCTCGACATGCAGCTTGTCGTCGCCCTTCTTCAGCGTCGTGGTGCGCGAATAGCCGCCGCCGAGGAAATTGGGGCCGATCTCGCGCGTCTCGACGTTGTTGACCAGCACGCTCATGTCCTTCTCGGCCCGCACGCTGAGCATCTCGTTGCGGTAGAGATCCTCGAACTTGATCTCGTTGTAGCAGTCCGCGATGCCGGCGCCGTCGGTCGATTCCGACTTGATGCCCGACTGGGTCTTGTTGTCGGGCAGGTCGTAGGGCGGCTTGTGCTGGTCGTTGACCACCGCGCCGGTGACGAGGGGCCGGTCCGGGTTGCCCTCGATGAACTCGACGATCACCTCCTGCCCGATGCGGGGGATGACCTGGCCGCCCCAGCCCTTGCCCGCCCACATCTGTGCGACGCGCGTGCGGCAGGAGGTCGAGCCGTCCTCGCGGTCCCAGTGGAAGCGCAGGAAGACGCGGCCGTATTCGTCGACGTCGATGCCGCCCTCGTTGCCCTGGTTGCGCTCGCCGACCACCTTGGCGGTGTGCGGCCCGTGCACGGTGGGGCGCGGCGTGACGAGCGGCGCGCGGAAGCGGCGGTCGCCCTTCTGAAGCTCGTAGCTGCCGTGATAGACGGTTTCGTCCGCGCTGCCCGAGGAGCGGTAGCTCTGGACGCCGAAGGCGTGCTGCGCCCGAACCACGAGATACTCCGCGTTCTCGCCGCCGGAGGGGTGGTCCGACAGCGTCATCAGCCCGCCCGGATAGAGGCTGGCGGCGTCGCCCGAGGCGTAGCGGCGCTCGTCCGGCGCCTGCTCGGCCTGGGCCCTGACGCGGGCGAAATGCTCGCCCTGGTCGCGCTTGAGATAGGTCGCGGGGTAGTCATAGGCTTCGTAGGACTTGGTGCGGTCGTAGCCCTCCTCGGCGCGGGCGGTGAGGTCCGAGCCCGACTGCTCGAAATCATAGTCCTTGAGCTCGAACTTGCCGGTGCGCAGGCGCCTGGCGCTCGACCACTGCGTCAGGTGCTCGATCTGGCTGCGCGGCATGCGGCTGCCGCTCGGGACATAGGGGTAGGGGCCGCTCGGCCCCTTGAAGCTCTCCTCGGCGGTCGATTTCACCGGGTCGTGGGAGGAGCGCGAATCGGACAGGATCAGCTTGTGGTCGTCGTCGCTGTGCCGGAAGTAATAGTAGATGCCGTGCTGCTCCATGAGCCGCAGCACGAAGGCGAGGTCGGTCTCGCGATACTGGACGCAGTAGTCGATCTCCTTCAACCCCTCGCCGAGGCGATCGTCGAAGCTGGCGGAGCCTTCCTTCGCGAAGATCTTCTTGATGATGTCGAGAGCCGTCTGGTTCTTGAAGATGCGGCAGTCGGCGCGCTGCGACAGCAACCAGAGCCAGGGGCGCAGCGTGAAGCGATAGATATGCAGGTCTTCCGAGTGGCCGAGCCACTCCGCATCGACGAGCGTGCCGTTGAAGACACGCTCGGTCCTGTCCTTCAGCCAGAACTTGATCGAGCACTTGGTGCCCATGATGCTTTGAAGGTCCGCATTCTCAGTCTTGCTGGCCGCTTCGACATGATAAGTGAATAACTCGCTCAATGATTCTTGAGCTTCAAATTTTATGATCGAAAATTTATCTTTGCCAGCTGGCGTCGTGAAGGACGCTAGTCTGTCTGTCTGTCCAAGATCAGCGGGCATCTACGAAACCTCGCATTTGCAATTGCTATTTTTATGTTGACGTAACGGAGGTGATGATTTACATTCTTCGAAATTAGTCTTTATCCGCGACGGCGTAGTTAAAACCGGAGGGTGTTCATGCGCAAGCAGCCGAGGATGGTCATCTTTTCCTTTGTCGCGGTCTGCGCCTGCGGGGTTCTCTCGCTTCCCGCAAAAGCGCAGACCTACAAGGCGGACGACATCGTCAAGCATTTCGAGCCGGCGGCGCCGAAGCTCGGCGCGACGCGCGGGCTGTGCATCGGCACGGAGGCCGAGTGCAGCAAGGCCGGCCATGCGGTGCCGCCGGCGAAGCCCGCCTCCGCCTTCGATCTGGTGGTGAAGTTCAAGTACAATTCCGACGTGCTGGAGCCGGAGGCGAAGCTCAATCTCGACGAGTTCGCCAAGGCGCTGAAGGCGCCGCAGCTCTCGGCCAGCAGCTTCATGGTCGAGGGGCATACCGACGCCGCCGGCAGCTCCTCCTACAACCTCAACCTCTCCGAGCGGCGCGCCCAGTCGGTCGTGCGCTACCTCAACGAGAAGGGCGTCGACACCTCGCGGCTGATCGCGAAGGGTTACGGTCAGAGCCGGCCGGTCGTGGCCGATCCGCTCTCCGGCGACAACCGGCGCGTCGAGACGCGGCTGCGGGCCGAATAGGGCGGCTTCGGAAACAGGTCTGGTCGCGGCGGGGCGCGCTCGGTGCGGCCCGCCGGCTCTGCGAGTAGGGACGGCGATGGCGGCGTTGAATTTCGAGGCTCTGGCGAGGCCGCTCGACGAAGGAGACCCCTGCGGCCCGCCGCTCGAGGACGATCTCGATTTCCAGAACGTGACGGCGCAGCTCGAGGTGGCGCTGCCATCCTCGTATTTCCGACGCGACGACGAGGGGCGGCAGGTCGCGTTCGACCGCACGACCATCGATTTCCCGGCGGCCTTTTCCAGCCTCGGCAAGCTGATCGAGCGCTCGCGGGACCTCAGGCTGCTCGTGCTCGCGGCCAAGCTCTCGATCCTGAACCGGGACCTCGCGGGATTCGGCGCCTGTCTGTCAGCCATGGCGGCGCTGGTCTCCGAGCAGTGGGACGCGGTGCATCCCCGGGCCGAGGACGGCGACTTCATCATGCGCGAGGTCGCGCTTCAGAGCCTCGACGAACTCGCGACGGTCGTCCTGCCCCTGCAGCACGCGCCGCTCTTCACCAGCCGTCGCATCGGCCCCTTCGCGTTCCGCAGCCAGCTGGTTGCGAGCGGCGAGACCCGTCTCGTCGAGGGCGAGCAGCATCCCGACGCGGGCACGATCCAGGCGGCGCTGGCCGAGGCGGATATCGACGAGCTCGCCGCCGTGCTGGAGCGCGTGCGCGCGACACGCGACGCCCTGGAGCGCATGCGTCTCGTCTGGCTGGAGAAGGTCGGGTTCGATCATCAGCTCAGCTTTCCGCGCCTGACGGCGCTGCTCGACCAGATCGTCGCCTTCCTGGACGCGACGGTCTCCCGGCGCGCGCCCGGCAAGGCCGCTCCCGCCGACGCCCCGGGGCAGGCGTCCGCCGCCGTGGCGACGGCCTCCGCGACCGGCGCCAACAGCTATGGTCCGGCCGCCGTTTCGAGCATCATCCATGTGAAGGATACGCTGTCGGCCTGCCTTGGCTATTTTCGCGAGATGGAGCCGTCCAGCCCGGCCGTTCCGCTGATCGCGCAGGCGCAGCAGCTGATCGGAAAATCCCTGATCGAGGTCATCCAGATCATGTTCCCCGAGCACATCGAGAGGGCGGTGTTCGAGATCGGCGACGCGGTCAGGTTCCGCCTGCCGCTCGAGCGCCTGCCGGTTCCGGACGGGGGCGACGGGGGCGACTCGTACGAGGCGCAGGAGGAGACCTGGTCCGGCGGCGAGGAGGACGGCGCGGGCGGGGAGGCCGAGGAGGCGTCCGGCGTGGGCGCCGAGCTCTCCGACGGTGGCGTGCCTGCGACCGAGACGGCGGATCGGCCGGCCTCCGTCGCGTCCTCCCGGCCCGTCGTGTCGTCCAGGGCGGATGCCGTCGCCGCGATGAAGGCGGTCGCAAATTTCTACCGGCAGTTTGAACCTTCGCACCCCACGCCGCTACTCATGGACAAGGCCTGCGCGATGGCGCAGCAGGATTTCATGTCTCTCCTCGGAAACATCCTGCCGGATGTCGCAGCGGCGAGAGACGACAGTTAGGTCACCCGCTGTTCCGCAAGGAACAGCCTCCTCGGTCTCCGGGGCGTATGCAGTGACGGATGAAGTCGTATATGGTCTGACGCTACGTCGGCCGATTGGGAGAAGGGGTATTTCGGATGGCTGGAGATTCGGGGCAGAGGTTCATCCGCCGCAACAGGCCGCCGCGGGTCCACATCACCTATGAGGATCCGTACAACGCCGAGCAGAAGGTCGAGCTGCCCTTCGTCATGGGCGTGCTGGCCGACCTGTCGGGCAACGCCTCCGCGGTCGAGAAGCCCGAGATATCGCAGAGGAAGTTCCTCGACGTCGACATGGACAATTTCGACCAGCGCATGGCCGCGATCGAGCCGGCCGTCGCCTTCAATGCGCCCAACAAGCTGGGCGAGGGCGGCGACAAGCTCTCCGTCGCGCTGAAGTTCTCCAAATTCGACGATTTCAACCCGGCGGCGATCGCCCGCCAGATCCCCGCCACGGCGAAGCTGTTGGAGGCGCGCGAGCAGCTCTCCAACCTGCTGCGCTACATGGACGGCAAGATGGCCGCCAGCGACCAGATCAAGGCGCTTCTCGCCGATCCGCAGCTGATGGCGGCGCTCAAGGACAGGCTCGGCGACAAGCCGGCCGACACCACGACCAAGCAGGATTGAGGAGCCCCCCCGGCCTTCGGGCCGGTGGTGGTCCGGCAGGGACAAGCGAGCGAGGCGGCAATGGCAGCGGAAGCACAGACCCAACAGCCCGGGGGGGCGGCGGTCGAGACCCGGGACGTCGAGGACTTCTCCTCGATCCTGAAGCAGAGTTTCAAGCCCAAGACCGAGCGGGCCGCCACCGAGGTCGAGAATGCGGTGGCGACGCTGGTCAACCAGGCGCTGGCGGACTCCACGCTCATCAAGAACGACGTGATCGACACGATCGAGGAGATGATCGCGCGGCTCGACGCCAAGCTGACCGAGCAGATGAACGAGGTGCTGCACGCGCCGGAGTTCCAGAAGATCGAGAGCGCCTGGCGCGGCCTGCATTATCTCGTCTTCAACTCCGAGACCGACTCGCAGCTGAAGATCAAAGTGATGAACGTCTCGAAGAGCGAGCTCTCGAGAAACCTGAAGACCTATCCCGGCGCCCGCTGGGACCAGAGCCCGCTGTTCAAGCAGGTCTATGAGCAGGAGTTCGGCCAGCTCGGCGGCCAGCCCTTCGGCGCCCTGGTCGGCGATTATCACTTCAGCCATGTCGCGACCGACGTGCAGCTGCTGCGCGATCTCTCCAAGATCGCCGCCGCCGCCCACGCGCCCTTCTTCGCCGGCGCCGATCCGACGCTGATGGGCATGGACAGCTGGACCGAGCTCTCCAATCCGCGCGATCTCGGCAAGGTCTTCGACACGCCGGACTATGCCGCCTGGAAGGGCCTGCGCGACGCGGCGGACTCCCGCTATGTGGGGTTGTGCCTGCCGCGGGTCCTGTCCCGGGTGCCCTATGGCGCCAAGTCAGAGCCGGTCGAGGAGTTCGCCTTCGAGGAGGACACGGACGGCCACAAGGGCGAGAAATACGCCTGGATGAACGCCGCCTACGCCATGGCGGTCAACGTGAACCGCGCCTTCAAGGAATATGGCTGGTGCACGCGCATCCGCGGCGTCCAGTCGGGCGGCGAGGTGCTCAACCTGCCGACCCACACCTTCCCGACGGATGACGGCGGCGTCGACCTGAAATGCCCGACCGAGATCGCGATCAGCGACCGGCGCGAGGCGGAGCTGGCCAAGTCCGGCCTGATCCCGCTCATCCACCGCAAGAACACCGACAAGGCGGCCTTCATCGGGGCCCAGTCGCTCTACAAGCCCAAGGCCTTCTCGGGGCCGGACGGCGCGGCGGCGACGGCCTCGGACAACCTCTCCGCGAGGCTGCCCTACATGTTCGCGGTGTCCCGCTTCGCGCACTATCTGAAGTGCATGGTGCGCGACAAGATCGGCTCCTACAAGGAGAAGGAGCCGCTGCGACGCTGGCTGCAGGAATGGATCACCGACTATGTCGACGGCGATCCGGTCAATTCCAGCGAAGAGACGAAGGCGCGGCGCCCGCTCTCCGATGCGCGGATCGACGTCTTCGAGGACGAGGAGAACCCCGGCTATTATTCGGCCAAGTTCTACCTCCGGCCGCATTTCCAGCTCGAGGGCATGGATATCGGCCTGAGCCTGGTCTCGCGCCTGCCAGCTCCCAAGACCTGACCGTCATCTGACCAGTCGGTGACGTCAGCCGAAAAGGTCCCAGGCGCCCGTGTCGTACGCGACCGGGCGCACAGGAGAACTGCGTCCAGTATCCGGGTTCCACGACCGAAATTTCCGTTCATCCACATCATCACCCACACCAGAGGAGATCACCATCATGGCTAGCGACTTCCTTCTCGAGATCGACGGCATCAAGGGCGAAAGCCAGGATGCCAAGCACAAGGATACGATCGAGGTCGATTCCTTCTCCTGGGGCCTGAGCAATGCGGGCACCCATGCCTCCGGGCAGGGCGGCGGCGCCGGCAAGGTCAGTTTCCAGGACATCCATTTCACGGCGTCCGTCGGCAAGGCGTCGGCGAATCTGGCGATGTCCTGCGCCTCCGGCAAGCACATCACCAAGGCGGTGCTTTATGTCCGCAAGCAGGGCGAGAACCAGCAGGACTACTATGTCCTGACGCTCGAGGACCTGCTGGTGTCGAGCTACCAGTCGGGCGACTCGGCCGGCGGCGTGGCCGTGCCGACGGATCAGTTCTCGCTGAACTTCGCCAAGATCAAATACGAGTACAAGCCGCAGAAGAAGGACGGCTCGCTCGACGCTCCCGTCACCATGACCTGGGACCTGAAGCAGAACAAGAAGTAACATCTGGCGCGGGGGCCTTTGCCGGCCCTCGCCGCCGCCCCGCCGGCGACGGCGGATTTCCCGGGACCCGGAAGGCGCCAGCTCGCCTTCCGGGCCTTGTGATGCGAGGCTTGCGGGATGAACGGTCCGATCGCGAAGAAGCGGCTGCGTCCACCGCTGATGTACGCTTTCCGCGACGCGCATCAGAACAAGGACGCGAGGGTCGCGCTCGACCTGCGCGACGAAGGCGGCGAGCGCGTCATCGCGCAGCGCCGTGCGGCTCCGCGGGCCGCGATCACCGAGCCGAAGCTGCGGCGCGAGATCTCCATCGACCTCGACGCGCTGGTCAACACGATCAATCTCGGCTCCAGCCTCGATCTGTCGGACTATGACCGCGTCGGCCGCTCGATCCTCAACCACGGCTTCCCGGACCTGACCCGGCTGTCGATCGACGAGCACCGGCTCGACACGGTCCGCGAGGATCTCGCCCGGGCGCTGCTGACCTACGAGCCGCGGCTGATCGCGAAATCCGTCGTCGTCGAGCGGGACGGCGGCCTCGATCCGGCGGAGCTCAAGGTCCGCTTCCTCGTCCGCGCCGACCTGAACTGCGAGCCTCTGAACGTGCCGGTGCAGTTCGTCGCCGACCTCGAGCTCGACACCGGCAAGATCGCGATCAGGGACCGCTAGTTCATGAACCAGGAGTTCCTCGACCTCTACAATCAGGAACTGCGGCTCTTCTCCGAGCACAGCAAGGAGTTCGCCGAGGAGTATCCCGGCATCGCCGAGCGCCTCGGCGGCCTCGTCGGCGAGCGCATGGACCCGATGGTCGGCGGCCTGCTGGAAGGCGCGGCCTTCCTGGCGGCGCGCGTCCAGCTCAAGCTCAAGCACGAGTTTCCCGAGTTCACCACGAACCTGCTCGACCAGCTCGTCCCGAACTACCTGGCGCCGACCCCCTCGGCGCTGCTGGCCGGCTTCATGCCGCCCTTCTCGGATCCGGCGCTGCGCGAGGGCATGAAGGTGCCGCGCGGCTCCTATATCGACGCGACCTATCTGGAGCGCGACCGGCGGGTCGCCTGCCGCTACCGGCTCGGCTCGGAGGTGACGCTGTGGCCCTTCGAGGTGGCGGGGGCCGAGTACATCCCCGCGCCCGGGCCGCTGCAGGCGCTGGGGCTGCCGGTCGACCATCGCGCGCTTTCGGGGCTGCGGCTCTCGCTGACGCATCGCACGATGGCGGACCCCGAACTGGAGCCCTCGGCGAAGGACGCGCTCAAGCTGCCGACGAGCTGGTTCTCCGGCTGCCGCTGCAAGGAGCTCAGCGTCCATCTGCTCGGCGCCGAGGCGGATGCCGTCGCGCTCTACGAGCAGCTCTTCGGCGACTGCGTCGGCATCTATTTCCGCCACCTCGACGAGTTCGGCGATCCGGTCGTCACGCCGGCGGGGGAATGCAGGCTCGAGCAGCTCGGCTTCGCCGAGGACGAGGCGCTGCTGCCGGTCGACAACCGCGTCTTCCGCGGCTTCGACCTGCTGCGCGAGCTGTTCTGGTTCCCGCGCAAGTTTCTCGGTTTCCGCCTGGCGGGGCTCGCCGGCATCATGCCGCGGCTGGCGGCGAAGACCGTCGAGGTGATCTTCGTCTTCGACGAGGTCAATACGCGCCTGCCGGGAGCGGTGCAGAAGGGCATGTTCGGGCTCTATGCGGCGCCGGCGATCAACCTCTTCGAGAAGACGACGGACCGCATCCCGGTGCGGACGAACCAGCACGAATATCATGTCGTGCCGGACCGCAGCCGCCAGCTCGACTACGAGCCGCACACGATCCTCTCCGTCCATGCGCATTATGTCGGCGGCCGGGAGAAGCAGCCGGTCCACCCGCTCTACTCGTCGCCGGACGGCGCCTCGCCGCAGCAGGGCCTGCACTACACGCAGCGCCGGCTGCCGCGCCGCCGCTCCATGGCCGAGCGCCGCCAGGGCCGAAGTTCCGACTATACGGGCACGGACATGTTCATCTCGCTGGTCGAGCCGGCGGGCGTGACGGACACGGTCTCGGTCTCCGAGCTGAGCCTGCGCGCGCTCTGCTCCAACCGGCATCTGCCGGAGCATCTGCCGACTGGCGAGGGCGGGGCGGATTTCCGCCTGATCGACAATGTCGCCCTGACGGTGAACTGCCTGGCGGGGCCGACCCCGCCACGGGAGCCGGTCGTCTCCCAGCTCCGGCTGCGCTCCGAGACGGCCAGCACCGGCGTCGTGACCTGGCGGCTGATCAATCTTCTCAGCCTCAACCATCTCGGTCTCGTCCAGCGCGGCGCCGGCCAGAACGGCGAGGCGCTGCGCGAGCTGCTGTCCCTCTTCGCCGATCTCGCGGACGGGGCGACCGAACGGCGCATCCGTGGCGTCAAGTCGGTGGACAGCCGCCCGATCGTCCGCCGTTTTCCGCAGCGGGCGGGGACGGGGGCGGCGCGCGGCCTGGAGATCACGGTCACGCTCGACGAGAAGGCCTTCGAGGGCTCGGGCGTCTTCCTGCTCGGGGCGGTGCTGGAGCGCTTCTTCGCCGAATATGCGGCGATGAACCACTTCACCCAGACCGTGATCCGCACGGTCGAGCGCGGCGAGATCATGCGGTTTCCGCCGCGTGCCGGTGCGAGGCGCCTGCTGTGAGCGCCGAGCCGAGCATCGAGCCCGGGACCTCCAGCGAGAAGCAACCGAGCTACCAGGCGCGGCTGGAGGCTGAGCCCTGGCGCTTCGACTTCTTCTCCGTGCTGCGCCGGCTCGAGCGCAGCTTTCCGGAGCGCGGGCGTATCGGCGACGTGGCGTCGCGGCGGGACGAGTATGTCGCGCTGGGCGAGCAGCCCTTTCTCGATTTTCCGGCCTCGACCCTGTCCGAGGCCGACCGGGACGCGCAGGGGCGCCTGCGCCTCTTCGTCCGGTTCCTCGGCCTGCTCGGCCCGCAAGGCGCGCTGCCGCTCGCCACGACCGAGGAGAGCTATCACTGGGCCCTCGTCCGGGACGATGCCTTTCCGCGCTTCCTCGACATCTTCAATCACCGCTTCCTGCAGCTCTTCTACCGGGCCTGGGCGGATTCGCGGCCGATCGCGCAGCATGACCGGCCGGACCTCGACCGTTTCGCGGCCTATGTCGGCAGCGTCATCGGGCTGGGCTCGAAGCCTTATCTCGGCCTCGACAGCGTGCCCGACGCAGAGAAGCTCGCCCATGCGGGGCTGCTCGGCGCGCAGGCGAAATCGGCGTCGCGGCTGCGCGGGTTTCTCGCCGGCCTGCTCGATGCCGAGGTCGAGATCGAGCAGTTCGCGGGGATGCGCCTCGTCTTCGATCCGGCCGATCGCACCCGGCTCGGCCGGGGGCATTGCACGCTGGGCGGCGGCGCGCTGCTCGGCGCCAGCGTCTACAGCGTCGAGGACAAGTTCCGGGTCTGCATCGTCGCGCGGGACCTCGCGCAGTTCGAACGCCTCCTGCCCGATGGCGACCGCTGCGAAGCGCTGGCGGATGCCGTCTTCTTCCATCTCGGCGACCAGTTCGAGTGGGATGTCGAGCTCGCCCTGCCGGTCGGGGAGGTGAAGCCGGTCCGGCTCGGCCAGTCCGGCCATCTCGGCTGGACGAGCTGGATGGCGCCCGACTGGGATGCCGAACCGGGGGCGTTGCGACGCGACGCCCGCTTCCACCCCGCGGAGCGGGTGCGCCTGAAACGCGGCCGGCCGCAGCCAGCCTGACCGGAGAGATACGCCATGGCCGACATCAGTCTCGAAGCCGTCACCGGCAAGCTCAACAGGATCGGATACGACACCTTTCTCCAGGCGCTGCGGCAGGCCAAGGGGGCGGGCAACCGCAATGTCGAGCTGGCGCACTGGCTCGTGCAGATGCTGCAGGGCGGCGCGAACGACCTGACCCTGACGGCCGACCACTACAAGCTCGACCGCGCGAAGCTGCTGATGGACCTGGGCAGCGTCGTGGAGGGCTTCCGCCGCAACGAGACGGAGATGCCGGGCATCGCCAACTCCATCGTCGACATCCTCGACCGCGGCTGGCACTACGCCACGCTGTTCTTCGGCGAGACGCAGATCCGGACGGGCCATCTCATCGTCGCGGCGCTGAAGTCGACCGATCTGCGCCGGACGCTGACCGGCCTGTCGAAGGAATTCGCCAGGATTCCCGTCGACGAGCTCGCCGCCGGCTACGGCAAGATCTGGGAGGGCTCCCAGGAGGAGAACCTCCGGCCGATGGACGGCTCGGGCCTGCGGGCGGCCGGAACGCCCGGCGCCGAGACCGCCGAGGGGCCGAAGGGCCAGACCGCGCTCGACCGCTTCTCGCAGGACCTCACCGCCAAGGCGCGCGCGGGCGGCATGGACCCGATCCTCGGCCGCGACGACGAGATACGCCAGGTCATCGACGTGCTGATGCGCCGGCGCCAGAACAACCCGATCCTCACCGGCGAGGCCGGCGTCGGCAAGACCGCGATCGCGGAGGGCTTCGCGCAGCGCGTCGCGGCCGGCGACGTGCCGCCGCCGCTCAAGGGGGTGAAGGTCTGCGCGCTCGATATCGGCCTGATGCAGGCCGGTGCCTCGATGAAGGGCGAGTTCGAGCAGCGCCTGCGCTCGGTGATCGACGAGGTGCAGTCCTCGCCGACGCCGGTGATCCTGTTCATCGACGAGGCGCATACGCTGATCGGCGCGGGCGGGCAGGCCGGTACGGGCGATGCCGCGAACCTGCTGAAGCCGGCGCTGGCGCGCGGCACGCTCAGGACCATCGCGGCGACGACCTGGTCCGAGTACCGCCAGTATTTCGAGAAGGACCCGGCCCTGACACGGCGCTTCCAGCCGGTACAGGTCGACGAGCCGGACGTCGCGCGCTGCTGCACCATGCTGCGCGGGCTGATCGGGCCGATGGAGAAGCATCACAAGGTGCGCATCTCGGATGCGGCGATCGTCGCGGCGGTCACGCTCTCGCATCGCTACATCCCCGCCCGGCAGCTCCCCGACAAGGCGGTCAGCCTGCTCGACACCGCTTGCGCCCGCGTCGCCATCAGCCAGAGCGCGACGCCGGCCGCGATCGAGGACGCGCGCGTCGGCATCTCGGCGCTGGAGCAGGAGAAGGCCGCGCTGATCGCTGATCGCGATCTCGGCGCCGAGACCGCCAAGCGCATCGGTGAGATCGTGACCGAAATCGCCGCGAGGCAGGAGAAGCTCGCCGCGCTGGAGGCCGCCTGGGCGAGCGAGCTTGCCGTCGTCGAGGAGATCAAGGCGCTGCGCGCCAAGCTCGGCGAGAAGCCGGCCGATACCGGAGCGGAGACGGGCGGGGATGCGCCTGCCCCGGCTCCCGAAGCCGCCGATCCCGACGTCGCGCGGGCGACGCTCGCCGAGAAGTTCGCGGCGCTGGGCGAGATCGATCCGGCGCAGCGCATGATCTACGCCCATGTCGACGAGCAGTCGGTCGCCTCGGTCGTCTCGGACTGGACCGGCATCCCGGTCGGCCGGATGGTCAAGGACGAGATCGAGACGGTGCTCAACCTCGCCGAGACGCTGAACCGGCGCGTGGTCGGGCAGGGGCACGGCATCGCGATGATCGCCAAGCGCATCGAGACCAACCGGGCCAGGCTCGACAATCCCAACAAGCCGATCGGCGTGTTCATGCTCTGCGGCCCGTCCGGCGTCGGCAAGACCGAGACGGCGCTGGCGCTGGCCGAGCAGCTCTATGGCGGCGAGCAGAACGTCATCACCATCAACATGAGCGAGTTCCAGGAGGCGCACACCGTCTCGACGCTGAAGGGCGCGCCTCCCGGCTATGTCGGCTATGGCGAGGGCGGCAGGCTGACGGAAGCCGTGCGGCGCAAGCCCTATTCGGTGGTGCTGCTCGACGAGGTCGAGAAGGCCCATCCCGACGTGCACGAGCTGTTCTTCCAGGTGTTCGACAAGGGCGTGATGGAGGACGGCACCGGCCGGCGCATCGACTTCAAGAACACGCTCATCATCCTGACCTCGAATGTCGGCACCGACGAGATCATGAGCATGGCGGCGAACGGTGCCGCCAAGCCCGATCCGGAGGCGATGGCGGTCAGCCTCAGGCCCGCGCTGCTCAAGGTCTTTCCGCCGGCGCTGATCGGCCGGCTGGTGACCATCCCCTATTACCCGCTCTCCTCGGACATGCTGGCGGGCATCGTGCGGCTCCAGCTCGGGCGCATCGGCAAGCGGCTTGCCGAGAACCACGGCGCGGCCTTCACTTATGACGACGCGGTGGTCGAGCACATCGTCGGCCAGTGCAACGATCCGGATTCGGGCGGGCGCATGATCGACAACATCATCACCAATTCGATGCTGCCGGCGCTCTCGCGCGCGATCCTCAATCTCCAGCTCGAGAAGAAGCCGCTCACGGAGGCGCGCGTGTCGGTCGAGGAAGATCGCTTTTCCTACGCGGTGGTCTGAACCGGCGCGACGCTCCATCCGACCAAGGATGGCGCAGCCCGCGCCAGGGAGACGAGCATGGCCTTTTCCGAATACGCCGACTGGTGGGACAAGCAGAAGCGCGAGACCGAGAAAATCCTGGGCGAGTGGGTCGAGGAGAACCCGCAATGGTGGACGGTGGCCGTCGCCACGGGCGTCCAGACCTCCATGGATCTCGGGGCGGGCTTCGTCGACGTGCTGCGCTTCGGCGAGGGCATGGCGCAGGGCGGCTTCGCGGGGGTCGGCAAGGACGCCTTGCGGCTGCTCGCCATCCTGGGGCCGCTCGGCAAGGCGGGCGGCATGCTGTCGCGGCTCATCCATCTCAATCGGATCAGGCTCGCCGTGCAGGTCCAGGGCGTGACGGGGCCCTGCACCTTCCAGGCGATCAACAACGCGACGGCGATCGCGCGGGGCAAGAGCTACTTCATCACCCTGAAGGACATGGCGAAGGCTGTAGGCCGCCCGCTCAACACCATCGCGAAGGACGCGGCCGGCGACGGCGTCCTGGGTGCGCATGTCAAGCAGGGGCTCGACTTCATGGTGTCCCAGGGCATCAAGGTCACGCAGTTGCAGGCGCGCTCGATCCAGGGCGTGACCCAGCTCGCCAAGGCGCAGGACGGCGTGACGGTCTTCGCGATCCGCTGCGTCACCAATCGCGGCGAGATCATCAAGCACTCGGTCATCGCCGTTCGTGACGTGCTCGGGCGGGTGCGCTTCGCCGACTATGGCGGCAAGTATCACACGACGCTGGAGGGCCTCGTCGACAGCCTGAACTACGGGGCCGTCAACAAGGCCGGCATCAACCTGATGGAGGGGCAGGCGATCGGAGCGGTCCGGACGATGGAGGTGACGGGCCTGATGGAGCGCGGGCTCGAGCTGTTCAAGGGCGTCGCCTTCGTGATCGAGGGCATGACCGCCATCGAGACGAGCGAAGGGGTGGATTTCGCCGTGCCGGTCGTCGTCGCCGCGACCTCGGCCCCCGCGAAATCCGATCCGACGCCGCCCGAGGTGGTCAAGGCGAGCTTCGACGCCTTCAAGGAGCGCAAGCAGGGCAAAACGGTGATCCGGCTGCCGGAGATCGTCATCAAGGCCGGCGGAAAGGCAGCCCCGCGCCCGGAGTATCTCACCGGCGTGCAGTTTCGCCTCAATGCCCTCGGTTTCGGGGCAGGCCGTGTCGACGGGATCAAGGGGCCTAAGACCACGAGGGCGGTGAGGGCGTTCCAGAAGAGCTATCCGCCCCTCAAGGTCGACGGCATCCCCGGGCCGCAGACGCAGGACAAGCTGGTCGAGATCTGCGGATTCTAGAGCATCGGCCCGAAAGGTGGAGCGCGGTTTTCGGAAAAGCCGATGCCAGAACAAGAGACCCGTTTGGACATTCGAGCCCTCATCCCGAGGAGCCGCGCCAGCGGCGTCTCGAAGGATCATCCAGCCGGTTCCGGAGCCTCCTTGGAGCATCCTTCGAGACGCGCTTCCTGTGGAAACGCTCCTCAGGATGAGGGCTCGCGGGTTTTCAAGCGGGCTCTGGGGCTTCTCTGGCTTTCGCCAATCGTGTCAGGATGTTGCGGCCCGTTCCTGCGAGATCGAATCCGGCGGCGTTCCGGCGCCGTCCGGCTCAGGTCTCGGCGGCCGCCGCGCGCATGAAGGCGTCCAGCGCCTCGCTTTCGGCCGGGGTGAAACGCAGGCCGAGCTTGCTGCGGCGCCAGAGTACATCGGCGGCCGCGAGCGCCCATTCCGACCGCATCAGATAGCGGACCTCGCGCTCATAGAGATCGGCGCCGAAATGCCGGCCGAGATCCTCGACGCGGTTCGCGCCTGCAAGAATCCCGCGTGCCTTCGTGCCATAGGCGCGCACGAACCGTGCGGCGGTCTTGCGGGCGAGCCAGGGATGCGCGGTGGCGATCTCGCCGACCAGCGCCTCGAAGCCCGAGACGGGGAAGTCGCCGCCGGGCAGGGCGGCAGAGAGCGTCCAGTCCGGCTTCGCGGCCCAGGGCGCGTGGGGCGCGAGCTTGGCGAGCGCGGCTTCCGCCAGCCGCCGATAGGTGGTGATCTTGCCGCCGAAGACCGAGAGCAGCGCCGCCTGCCCCTCGGGCGCATCCAGCGTCAGGACATAGTCGCGCGTCGCCTCCTGCGCCTTCGAGGCGCCGTCGTCATAGAGCGGGCGCACGCCGGAATAGGTCCAGACCACGGAGTCCGGCGTCACCCCGGCGCTGAAATACTCGCTGGCGGCGGCGCAGAGATAGGCGATTTCCTCCGGCGTGGCCTTCGCCTGCGCGGGATCGCCCTCGTAGTCGCGGTCGGTGGTGCCGATCAGCGTGAAGTCGTGCTCATAGGGAATGGCGAAGACGATGCGCCCGTCGCCATTCTGGAAGATGTAGCAGCGGTCGTGCTCGTAGAGCTTCGGGACGACGATGTGGCTGCCCTGGACCATGCGCACGGCGGCTCGGGTGTTCGAGCGCACGACGCCGCCCAGCACGTCCCCGACCCAGGGGCCTGCGGCGTTCACGAGGATGCGCGCCCGATGCGTCGCGTGCTGTCCGTCGCGCTCCGTCGTGATGCTCCAGACGCCGTTGTCGCGATCGGCGCCGATGACCCGCGTGCGGGTATGGATGGCCGCGCCGCGCGTGGCGGCGTCGGCCGCGTTCAGCGCGACGAGGCGGGCGTCCTCGACCCAGCAATCCGAGTATTCGAAGGCGCGCTCGCCGGTCTCCTTCAGCGGCCGGCCGACCGGGTCCGTGGCGAGATCGACGGTGCGCGTCGGCGGCAGCAGCTTGCGCCCGCCGATATGGTCGTAGAGGAACAACCCGAGCCGCAGCAGCCAGGCCGGGCGCAGGCCCTTGTGATGCGGCAGCACGAAGCGCAGCGGCCAGATGATGTGCGGCGCGTTGGCCCAGAGGCGCTCGCGCTCCATCAGCGCCTCGCGCACGAGGCGGAACTCGTAATGCTCCAGATAGCGCAAACCGCCATGGATCAGCTTGGTCGAGGCGGAGGAGGTGGCGCTGGCGAGGTCGTCTTTCTCGAACAGCACGACCGAGGCCCCGCGCCCGGCGGCGTCGCGCGCGATGCCGCAGCCATTGATGCCGCCGCCGATCACGGCGAGGTCGTAGACGTCCGTCCGCGCTCCGTCGAAGGGCGCGGCGGAGGAAGCGGTGTCGGAGGCCATGCGGAGTTCTGTCCCTGGATACCGGGGCGCCGCGCTCGGGGGCGCCTTCTGTCGAGGCCTCGCGGCCTTGGGGGCCGCGCCACCGATTCCTAGCGTCGCTCCGCCGCCAAGTCGATGCCCGGACGGCATGCCGATGCTTGACGCCGTGACGGTCTCGCTCGACTGAGGGGCCGGTCAGCGGGCGGAGCCATGGTGGACGAGCGGACGGGCAACGATACCGGGACAGGCCGGCAGGCGGCGGATGGCCGCCATCGGCTTCGCAGCATGCTCGAGAGCCTCTGCGCCGCGATTCTCGCCGCGCTGTTCCTGGTGGTGATGGCGGCGGTCCTCCGCCGCTACCTCTTCGGCGGGGGCTTCGTCTGGTCGGACGAACTCGCCATCTGGCTGCATGTGGCGCTGATCGCCTTCGGTGCGCCGCTCGCCGTCACCGGGACGCTCGGCATGCGCATCGAGGTCTTCGTCGGCCGCCTGTCCGGCCGGGGCAGGGCGGTCGCGGCCGTTCTCGCCGAGGCGGTGGCGGTGCATGGCGCCCTCGTCCTGGCTTTCGGCGGCGCGCAGGTGGCGGCGCTGGTCGGCGGAACGTCGACCGTTCTCGGTCTGCCGGAATGGCTGCGCTTCGCCGCGTTCTCATGCGGCGGCGCATTGACGCTGCTCGCGCTGACGTCGCGGGCGGTAGCGCGCGGAGCCGGCGTGGCGGTCGCGTCCCTGCTGCTCGGCGGCGCCTCCTACGGGCTGGCGCAGCTTTCCTTCGGTGTCGATCTCCTCTCGCCCAGCCTCGCCGCCGCGCTCTTCGCCGCCGGCGGGCTGGCGCTCGGTGCGCCGCTGCCGCTCGCGCTCCTGGCCGGGGCGTCCTTCGCCGGGGCCTTCGGGGCTCCGCTGCCGGAACCGGCCATCGTCCAGAACGCGGTGTCGGGCGTGGGCAAGTTCCTGCTGCTGGCGGTGCCGTTCTTCCTGCTGGCGGGCGAACTCCTGACCGAGGGCGGGCTCGCGGAGCGGCTGGTGCGTTTCGCGGCGGCCCTGGTCGGCCATTGGCGCGCCGGCCTCGCGCAGACGGCGCTGCTGTCGAGCGCCCTGTTCTCGGGCGCTTCGGGCTCGTCGGTGGCGAATGCCGCATTCGGCGCGAAGGTGATGGCGCCCGCGCTGGTGGCGCGCGGCTATCCGCCGGCCCACGCGGCCGCGATCGTCGCGGGCGTCTCGATGCTCGACAACATCATCCCGCCCTCCATCGCCTTCCTGCTGCTGGCGAGCGCGACGAATCTCTCCGTCGGGGCGCTGCTGCTGGGCGGCTTCGTCGCGGGCGGCGTGCTCGTGGCTGCGCTCGCGGTCGGCATCCACCTTTCGGTGCGCGGCGTGGTCGATGCCGCGCCGAAGGCGGGCGCGGCGGAGCGGGGGCGCGCCCTGATCGGGGCCCTGCCGGCGGTCGGGCTCGGCATCGTGGTCGTCGCGGGCATCCGATTCGGGCTGGTGACGGTGACGGAAGCCTCTGCGCTCGCCGTCGCCTATGCGCTCGTCGCCTGCCTCGCGCTGCGCAGCCTCGGGGCGCGCGACATCGTCCGGGCGCTGCGCCGATCCGCCATCGAGGCGTCGGCGGTGGGGCTGCTGATCGGGGCCTCCGCACCCTTCGCCTTCCTGCTCGCGGTCGACGGCGTGCCGGAGAAGGTCGCGGCGCTGACGACGGCTCTGGGCGCGGGCCCCTTTGCCGTGATGCTGCTCGCCAATCTCGTCCTGCTCGTGGCCGGGCTCTTCCTCGATATCGGCGTCGGCATCCTGCTGCTGGCGCCGCTCCTGCTGCCGGTCGCGATCCAGGCGGGGCTCGATCCGGTGCAGTTCGGCGTCGTGCTCGTGGTCAACCTGATGATCCACGGGCTGACGCCGCCGCTCGGGATCCTCGTCCATGTCGTCGCCGGCATTACCGGCGTGCCGGCGGCCTGCGTGTTCCGGGCGGTGCTGCCGCTGCTGGCGAGCCTGCTGGCCGCGCTCGCCGTCCTCTCCGTCGGGGTCGCCGCCTGGCCCTCGCTTGCGCCGGCGGCGAAGGCGCTGTTCTGATGCGCGGCCTCGCGACCGGAGTCGCGGGCGGGACGCCGCCACAGGACGCCACCATGACCGTCACCGACATCGCCACGCGCACCTACAACCATGGCTGGCGGCTCGACCCGATCATCCGCAGCCTGCTCGACACGGATTTCTACAAGCTGCTGATGCTGCAGATGATCCGGGCCTTCCACCCGCAGGTCCAGGTCACCTTCTCCCTGATCAACCGTTCGCGGCATATCCGCCTCGCCGACATCGTCGACGAGGGCGAGCTGCGCGCCCAGCTCGACCATGCGCGCTCCCTGCGCTTCTCGAAGAAGGAGCTGATCTGGCTCGCCGGCAACTCGTTCTACGGCAAGACGCAGATGTTCTCGCCGGACTTCATCGCCTGGCTCGCCGAGTTCCAGCTGCCGGATTACGAGCTGCGCAAGGTCGACGGGCAGTACGAGCTGCATTTCGAGGGCCCGTGGACCCACACGACGATGTGGGAGGTGCCGGCGCTGGCGATCATCAACGAACTGCGCGCGAGACGGGTCATGGTCGGGCAGAAGCGCTTCGAGCTCGACGTGCTCTATGCGCGTGGCAAGGCCAAGATGTGGGGCAAGGTCGAGCGCCTGCGGCGGCTGCCGAATCTCAGGCTCTCGGATTTCGGGACGCGCCGGCGCCACGGCCATCTCTGGCAGCGCTGGTGCGTCGAGGCGCTGAAGGAGGGGCTGGGCCCGGCCTTCTCGGGAACCTCGAACGTGCTGCTCGCCATGGATGCCGATCTCGAGGCGATCGGCACCAATGCGCATGAACTGCCGATGGTGCTCGCGGCGCTCGCCGACAGCGACCGGGAGCTGGCCCGCGCCCCCTATCGCGTGCTCGACGAGTGGCGTCAGGTCTATGGCGGCAACCTGCTGATTGCGCTGCCGGACGCCTTCGGCACCACCGCCTTCCTGCGCGACGCTCCGGACTGGGTCGCGGACTGGACCGGGTTTCGCCCCGATTCCGCGCCGCCGATCGAGGCCGGCGAGGAGATCATCGACTGGTGGCGCGCCAGGGGGAGGGACCCGAAGGAGAAGCTGCTCGTGTTCTCGGACGGGCTCGACGTCGACGCGATCGAGCGCGTCTACCGTCACTTCGACGGCAGGGTGCGCATGGCCTTCGGCTGGGGCACGGACCTGACCAACGACCTGGTCGGCTGCTTGCCCGACGGCTCGCGCGCGCTCGATCCGATGTCCCTGGTCTGCAAGGTCTCGAAGGCGAACGGGCGCCCGGCCGTGAAGCTCTCCGACAATCCCGAGAAGGTCTCCGGCGAGCCCGAGGCGGTGGCGCGCTATCGGCGGGTGTTCGGGGCGATCCCGGGATGATCCGGGGGAGTTTCGAGAATATGTTGCCAATATGTTCTTTTTGCGCGACGATGCCGACGGGTTGGGGAACTCGTCATGGCACGCAGGCTGAAAGGGTTGCTGGCGATCATGGTCGCCGTCATGGTGGCCATCGCGGGAACGAATGTTTCCGAGGCGCAGACGCTCGGGCGCGAGCGCCTCGATGAGGCGCGCAAGCTGAGCGAGACGGAGATGGCGGCGCTGCTGATGGGGCTGTTGAGCGGCCGCGCGGGCGTCACGGGCCTCCGTAGCGAGAGTGGCGATGTCGTTTTCAGGGTGTCCGCCGGCCACGACGTGAGAATGGGGCTCGCCCCGCTCGCCGCCCAGTTCAACGCGCTGCCCGACGCGAGGAGCCGGCAGGGAGCGTTCGACAAGTTGTCGCAGCGCATCGCCGAGGCCGTCGTCGGCCGGCGTGTGCCAAGGCCGGAGGCCGAGGCGGCTCAGTTCCGCGCGAGCCTGGTGCTGGTCATGAAGAACCGCGCCTATCTCGACCAGTTCGCCGCGATGGCGCGCAAGCAGGGCGCGCCGCAGGCCCGGCTCCTGCATGTTCCAATCGCTGGTGACATCATCGTCATACCGGCACGCGACCAGCCGAAAATGATGCGATTCGTTACCGTAGGCGAGGGCGCGGATTACGGCATGAGCGACGCCGACGTGCTGAGCACCGCGATGGATAACTGGGTCCGTCGCGTCGACAAGCTCGAGATTCGCGAGTTCGGCAAGCTGCGGGCCTTCCATTTCGGCAATGGCGACTACAACGCGTCGATCGTGCTCCTGCCGAATCCTTGGCGACGCGTCCCGGATCTGCCGCGCAATGTCGCGGTCGCGGTGCCGTCTCGCGACATGCTCGCCTTCGCGGATGCGGACGATCCGGAGGCGGTCGCGGCGCTGCGCAGGCTGACGAAGGCGCCCGATGGCGGCTTTCCGGTCAGCAAGCTGATCTACAGGCTGAGCTCCGAGGGGCTGACGGTCGTCCCCTGAGGCCGGCTGCGCGGGGCCCGGCATGCGCGAACCTTGCATCGTCGGCGAAAACCCCCTAATGCGACCGCGCTTTCCGGCCTCCCAACGGCCGCCCGTCAGGAAACAGGTGTCATGGCCAAAGAGAAGTTTTCGCGCACGAAGCCGCATTGCAACATCGGGACGATTGGTCACGTCGACCATGGCAAGACGT